>DATHSI010000096.1:0-9838 GCA_035464315.1 Candidatus Sulfomarinibacteraceae bacterium | reverse complement strand
TAGAGCCGTCGAGCATTACGCTGGAGAATCTGCGCGAGAACCCGGGCGGACTGCGCGCCCCGGTACAAACCCGCTACCGCAAGTTCGCCGAGCAGCAGAACGGCGTGCCACAGGGCTTCAACACACCCACGCGCAAAATCGAGCTGTATTCAGAGACGATGTTAGAGCATGGCTACCCGCCGCTGCCCGAATACGAAGAGCCGCTCGTGGGTCCCGTCTCCCAGCCCGATCTGGCGGAACAGTATCCCCTGATCCTCACCTGCGCCAAGCACACGCTCTTTTGCGAGAGCCAACACCGCGCGCTGCCCAGCCTGCGGCGGCGCGCGCGAGAACCAGAAGTGGAGTTGCATCCCGACGCAGCCGCCGAGCGGGGCGTCGCCGCCGGCGACTGGGTGCGCATCGAGACGCCGCAGGGCACCGTGCGCGCCCGCGCTCGCCTGGTCGACACGTTGCAGCCGGACGTCGTGGTCGGGCAACATGGTTGGTGGCAGCCTTGCGACGACCTCGACGCCCCCGGCTACGACGCCTTCAGCGAAGAAGGGGCCAACCTGAATCTGATCATCGGCAACGAAGCTATCGACCCGGTCAGCGGCTCGGTGCCGCACCGGGCGTACGTGTGTGAGGTGCGGCGGGACGAGGGTTGAGGGTTGGCAGGTTAGCAGGTTTCAGGTTGCGGGGTTGGGCGGTGGTCCGCCGTCCGCCGTCGCTCCAAGCACACAATCCGCCAGCCCCGTGCAGCGGCACTCCAGCGCCGCTTCCAGGCCCCGCTTCATCTCCCTTGCCTGGGCAATGAGCTCATCCATCTCACCGATGCGCATCTGTTTCATCAACAGCCTCCTATCACCGTAGATTAGCCGTGGATAAATACCGCTTCACTTCAAGTTATCTTTAAGTGCTACTGTAGCGGCGAACCGATGATCAACCAAGTATGACAGGAGGTCATTGACCATGAGCAACAATAACGCATCCCCAATTTCCTGCGACCTGACGGTGCTGGATACAGCGCAGCGCGAGAGCCATGAGCAAGTCGGCAGGCGACTGTTCGCGAACGTGCAGGCCGTACAAGAGCTGGAAGACGGGTACGCGTTCCGTTTCGCGCCGGACACAGACATTATCGTGGATCTGGGGCGTTTCGTGGCCTTCGAGCGACAGTGCTGTCCGTTCTTCGATTTTGCCATTGAGGCGCCACGGGAGCACGGTCCGGTCACCTTGCGGCTGTCGGGCCGAGAAGGGGTCAAGGCGTATCTGGTGGAGGAATTGGTGGCGCAGCTTGACCTCAATAAAGTATGATGGAGTGTCAGGATCGTGGACGGAACTGCGTGACACAGAGGGGCACGCAGAAGGGCGGCTCGTCGCCGCCTGGGAGGACCACCGAGATTCAGCTTTAATTAAAGGCGTTAACGTACAGAAGGAGGGGACATTGATGAAACAATTCCAGTCGGATACCTACGGCCGGCACATCGCCGGCGTTTACGACGAGTTTTATTCTGACGTATCTACAGAGATGATAGACCGGCTCAAGGAGCTGGTCGACGATGGGCGGGCGCTGGAACTGGGCATCGGTACGGGACGCGTGGCCCTACCGTTGCAGGAGCGCGGTGTCGATGTGGCGGGGATCGATGCGTCGTCGGAGATGGTGGAGCAGTTACGCCAGAAGCCGGGCGGCGACCAGATCGCCGTGCATATTGGTAGCTTCACGGAGATCCCGCTGGACGAGCGGTTCGATTTGATTTACGTTGTGTTCAACACCATCTTTGCCTTGCTCACGCAGGAGGAACAACTGCAGTGCTTCCAGAGCGTGTCCCAGCGCCTGACTGACGACGGGGTGTTTTTGGTTGAGGCCTTCGTGCCCGATCTATGTCGCTACGATAGGGGGCAGCGGGTGAGCGCGGTCAATATTGAGGAGGATGCCGTCCAGCTGGATGTGTCGCGCCTGGATCCGGTGCGGCAGCAGGTCACGTCTCAGCACGTCGTCTACTCCACAGAGGGCACACAGCTCTACCCGGTCAAACTGCGCTATATCTGGCCCTCGGAGATGGATCTGATGGCGCGGTTGGCGGGCTTGGAGCGCCGGCATCGCTGGGGGTCGTGGACGAAAGAGGCAATGACGGCGAAGAGTGAGAAACACATCTCGGTTTACGGCCGGACCGGTTGATGGTGCTGCAAAGCCCGAACGTAAGCGGATTCCACAACCGCGATGCTCAACCAGCGGCGACGTCCGGGTAGAAGCGAGCCAGGGGATAGGCGCCACCGTCCAGCTCATTGCGGCAGAAGGCCCCGATGCGCTCCGTCTGCGTTGCCTCGACTTCCTCGTGGCGCCGGGCCGAGCCGCTCTTGAAGAACGTGGCCTCGGCCGAGAAGAAGCTGGGTGGAATCATCATCTCGAACTGTGCCTCGTGCGCCTTCATGTAGCTGAAGCTGCCCTTCTCCGCCACCAATGCCAGCTCCTCGTCCGTCAACTCGTAATCCAGAAAGCGAGCCAGGCGGCGAATGGCAGCAGGCAGGTCTTGTGTCAGTTCTTCGAAATGGAAAAAGGCGACGTTGGAGCGTTCTTGCGCCCGACGCCAGAAACCGTCAACGTGGTCGGGCCAGCTGCCCCACCACATTCGGTCGCTGCAATACCAATTCAGCAATGCATCTTCTGGCGGCGTCAGAGGGCCGGCGTTGGCGTGGAAGAAGTCGACACAACTGCGAAACGCGCTGACCGGATGGCGCGTGACGTAGATGTACTTTGCGTTTTGGTGGTAGGGACACAGCGAGGCCGGCAGGTGTGTTTTGATGATGCGCGCCTGCGCCGCACCGACCAGTGGGGCGTCGTCCACGGATACACCATTGAACGATTCCAGCCAGGGAGACACGGCAGCCATGTGCCCGTGCCCTTCATCGCTCAGGTCGCCGCGGCCGCGAGATAACGTTTCGTACACCAGCTGCTGCATCCAGGTCGTGCCGCATTTCATCTGCGTCACCACGAAAATGTCGTTGGGCTGTGGTGCGTACTGCACAGCGCGCTCGAGGCTCACTTCGTTACAACTGTTGCCGGGTACGTAAATGCCGTGGTAGGCAGAGGCGAACTGGTTGGGATCTGACAATCGCGACCCCAGCGGGCGCAACAGCGGACGCAGAACGCGTCCCAGGCGCGCTAGCTTCTTCTTAAACTGTTCCCGTTCGGCGCGTGGTCTGCCGAAGTAGGCCAGCCCTTTCGTGCTCACATGGTGCCAGACGAAGCTGCCCAAGACGAACGCGATGAGAAATAGAGGGATTGCCAGAAGGATGAGAATTGGGATGAGCATGCTTTCTATGAGCGGTCGGTATTTTGTGTGATGGACGACTGGTTGGCTACGGCTGTAACCTAACCGCGTGGATGGTACAGAGTGCCACGAATTCCGTCAATGGACCCTCTTGCCCCGCTCTTTCCACACTACTACAATCAACACCATTGTGAGCACAACCAGCGCTTTCCAGCACAAATTGATCGTCCGCACCAAATTGGCCGCGCCGCGCCTGCACCGCCATACGCTACGCCGGCCCAGGCTTACGTCCCGTCTGATGGAAGCGCTCGATTATCGCCTGACGCTGTTACAGGCGGGGACGGGCTATGGCAAGAGCACGGCCCTCGCCGCGTTGGCCGACGAAATGCAGCGACCGGTCTGGTACCATCTGGACGCCGACGACGCCGAGCCGCTGGTCTTTCTCCTGCATCTTTACCACGGACTGGCAGCGGCCTTGCCCGGTCTTTCAGAAGCGCCGCTGGCGCTCCTGGAAGGGTGGGAAGGCGGCGGGCCGGCGCTGGGAACGGCGGTGGTGGACCGGCTGGTCAACGACCTGGCGGCCCGCATGGCGGACACTAAGAACCCTCTGCTGCTGATTATCGACGACGCACATCTGCTGCGCGAGCGCTCCGAATCGTTGCGAATCCTGGATCACTTTATCGGTCGCGCCCCGGCGGGCGTGCACGTCATCCTTTCCGCCCGCTACCCTTTGAAATTGCCTTCTCTGGTGAACTGGCGCATCCGCGGCGAAGTGCTGGAAATCGATCAAGAAGAGTTAGCCTTCACCACCGAGGAAACGGTAACCCTCTTCCGCCAACAATTCGACTATCAGCTCACACCGCAACAGGCCGATTTACTGATGGCTCACGTCGAGGGATGGCCCATCGCGCTATCCCTGGTGTGGCAGCGCCTGCAGAGCGGATCGGACGTAGACCTGGCTGATGCGCTGGGGCAGCTTTCTGGCGTCACGGGCGACCTCTTTACCTATCTGGCGCGGGAGGTGCTGCAGCAACAGCCGGCGGACATTCAGGCCTTCCTGCGCACCACGTCCGTCTTGCGCCAGATGACGCCCGACCTCTGCGACTGCCTGCGCGAGGCGACAGACAGCGAGCAGCTTCTCTCATATTTGCTGGACCACGGCCTGTTCGTCGTGGAGCGTAGCGACGGACACATGCGCTACCATCATCTCTTCCGCCAGTTGCTGCGCCAGCAGTTGAGCGAAGAGGAAGCACGGGAGGCGCACCGCCGGGCGGCCCGTTGTTGTCACCGGCATCAGACGGAGGAGTACGCCATCTACCACCTGTTGGCTGCCGGCGCGCACCAGGAAGCGGCCTCTATTCTGGTTGACCTGGGCAGGCAGATGGTGCGCGCGGGCCGCCTGGACCAGCTCGCGGAGTGGCTGGGCTCCCTGCGCCCGGACGTGCTGCAGTCCCATCCACCGCTGCTGACCTATCTGGGGGATGTGGCGCGGCTGCACAGCCGCTTCGACGAGGCGCTGGCCTGGTACGCGCAGGCGGAAGAAGAAGGGCGCGCGCGGCGAGATATGGCAGCCACGGGCCAGGCGCTGCGTGGACGGGCGCGCGTTTATCTGGATACGGTGGATCCCAGCAAGGCCGAGCAACTGTTACAGGAGGCGCTGCGCATCTCTGACGGTCAGGAAGACCGCGAAAGCCGCGCGCGACTGCTGGAGCTGCTGGCGGAGAACCTGCTTAACCAGGGCAAGCTGGAACAGGCGCAACGGTACCAGCGCGAAGCGTACGACCTGCGCGAGCAGGGCTCGGCGGAAGCTGAACTCTCCATGCGCGTCCTGTTGCGCACCGGTCGCCTGGACGAGGCGCGGCGCGGTCTGGAGGAACGCGTCGAGGCCGAGGAGCGCGATCCCGTCTTGCGCCCGCGGGCCCACCGCGAAACGCTCTTGCTCTTATCCCTGGTTCTGGCCTTTCAGGGCGAGCGCCAGGCGGCATTTGAGACCGCTGTGAAAGGGACACAGCGTGGTCAGCAGTTCGACTCGCCCTTCGTCACCGCCGTGGGCCACATGCGCCAGGGACACGCCTGGCTGTTAGACAAGAATGAGGCCGGGTATGAGGAGGCCATCCGCTGTTTTGAGCGAGCCATCGCCATTAGCGAGGACCTGACCGTGCCCCGCCTGAAAGTAGAAGCCTCATGGGGCCTATGCCAGGCTTATGGTTTCCGCGGCGGGCTGGAAAGCGCCGAGCGCGCGGCGCGCCAGGGCATTCATATCGCCCGCGACGCCGGCGACGAGTGGGTTGAGGCCTGTATTCGCGTGACGATGGGCGCCAGTCACTTCCTCTCCGGCGCGTTTGCGACGGCTACCACGTGGCTGGATCAGGCCGGGGCCGCTTTTCGCTCCTGCGCCGACGCCTACGGCGAAACGTTGGTGCGGCTGTGGCAATGCCTCCTCTGGCAGAAGACGGGCGATAGCTCGCGCCTGGAACGGGACGTGGGTGAGCTTCTACAGCTGGTGCGCGGGCGTGGCTACGATTACCTGTTCAAGCGCAAAACGCTGTGCGGCCCGCCGGATCCGCGCTCGCTGGTACCCCTGCTCCTTTTCGCCCGCGACAATGATCGCGAGGCAGCATTCGCCGAGCGGTTGCTGGGCCAGATGGGCCTTGCCAGGCTGCAAATCCATCCCGGCTACTGTCTGAAGGTGCAGACGCTGGGTCCTTTCCGCCTCTGGCGCGGCGAAGAGGAAGCGCCGGCGCAGGAGTGGACGCGCAAGAAAGCGCGACAACTGTTTCACTTTCTGCTGACCCACCGCGACACACTGCTGGAACGGGAACAGATCACGGAGATGTTGTGGCCCGATCTGGATCCGGAGGCCGGCCTACGCGATTTCAAGATCGCCTACAGCGCGCTCTCCCGCGTACTGGAGCCCGACCGCGAGCGCAACGCGCCCTCGGCCTACGTGACCCGTGATGGCACCCGCTATGGCCTGCGGCGGGAAGCTGACGTGAGTCTGGACGTGGCCCGCTTCGAGCAGTTAATAGCCGAGGGCGACCGTGTCTTCACGGGCGACCAGGCTTTCGCGGACGACCGCGCCTTCGGGGACGACCGGCAATCCGCGCTGGAGGCGTACCGGCGTGCTCTCTGCCTGTACCAGGGTGAGTACCTGCAGGAATATCCCTATGCCGAGTGGGCGCTGGAGGAGCGCGAGCGCCTGCTGACGCTGTACCTGCGCACGGGCGAGCGGCTGGCTGCGGCGCTGGTAGCGCAGGAAGCGTGGGATGAAGCAATCGACGTCTGCCAGGGTCTCCTGGCGCGCGACGATTGTTGGGAGCCGGCCTACCGCGCGCTGATGGTGGCCTACGCGCACAAGGGAAACCGCACGCAGGCCTTGCGCGCTTACCAGCGTTGCGTGGCGCAATTGGACGCTGAGCTCGGCGTGATGCCCACAGCCGACACAGAGCAGGTGCACGAGGCCATTATCGCGGGGCGCGCAGCGTCTGTAACTCTCTCGTAACCCTCCCCTGTTACCCTCAACAACACAGTTCGCCGGCAACCCAGTTGATGGCGCGTCTGACCAGATCGCCGCAATCAGTAATGTGTGAATCTGCCATGTCTGAGACCAGAATAGCTTCCTTCGTTGTTCGCTTCATTCAGGAGACGGCAGCGGAACTCGCCGATCCCGCAGACGCCGGCGGTGGACGTCTTGCAGCCGATTGGCGCGGTGTGATCCGCCACGTTCAGAGTCGCCAGGAACTGCGCTTCACGGAGCTGAAGGAAGCGCTGGATTTCATGGACCGCTACGTGGCGTTGACCGACCCGGAAGTTGCGGAGGAGGACGGCTGTGACTGAGCGCGATGCGCCTATCGGCGTCGCCGCCGTGGGTGCCTATTTGCCGCAGGGCTATCTCACTGCCGCGGAGATCGCTGAACAAAGCGGTCTGCCGGAGTGGGTCGTGCGCGACAAGCTGGGCATTACGGGTAAATATGTGGGCAGCGAAGACGAACACCCCAATGAAATGGGCGTCAAAGCGGCGCTCGATTGCCTGTCGCGTACCACGATCGATGCGCAGGAGATCGACGTCGTGCTGTGCACCACGGAGGAGTGGAAGGAGTATTTGCTGTGGACCGCGGGCATCGACCTGGCGTATGAAATCGGCGCCAAAAACGCCTGGGCCCTGGACGTGCACGCCCGCTGCGCCACCACCGTGGGCGCGATGAAGCTGGCGCGAGACATGATGCGCGCCGACCCCGAGATTGACACCGTGCTGATCGCCGGCGGATACCGCGTTTCTGATTTCATCAACTTCAAGAACGAGCGCACGACCTTCCTCTTTAACATTGGCGCAGGGGGTGGGGCTATGCTGTTGCGCCGGGGCTGGCACGGGAACGAGGTGCTGGGCGCGCACCTGATCACGGACGGTTCCATGAGCCGCCACGTCGTGGTTCCCGCCAGCGGCACCGTGCGCTTCCCGGACGACGACGCGGTAGCCCGGGATCTCTTCACCTTCGATCTGGTGCAGCCGGAGGCCATGAAGGCGCGCCTGAACGAGGTGTCCATTGACAACTGGGTGCGCTGTGTAGATGAAGCGCTGCGCAAGAGCGGCAGGAAGCGTGATGGCCAACCATATACGCGTGAGGATATTGATTTCTTAAACATGGTTCTGATCAAGCCCTCCGGTCACCGCGAAATGTTGTCACGGCTGGGGCTGGCTGAGGAGCAATCGGTTTATCTGGGCCATATTGGACATATCGGCGAGCAGGATGCCATGTTTGGCATTCGCGAGGGATTGAAAAGCGGGCGCCTGCAAGATGGCGATCTGATGATGATCGTAGCCGCCGGCATCGGGTACGTGTGGGGCGCCGCCGCCGTACGCTGGGGCCCGATCGCGGTTATGGAGGAATAGATGGACGCTGCTGCCCTGCTGAGCAAACGAGCGGAGTTGACGCCGGAACGGGAAGCGTTGCTAGAGCTGGATAGCGGGCGGCGCTTTACCTATCGAGAGTTAAACGAGCGCGCCAACCGCGCCGCCAACGTCCTGCAGCGGCGCGCGGGTATTGAAGCCGGCGACTGCGTTTCTATCCTGGCGCACAACAGCGTGGCCTACATTGATCTGCTCTACGGCCTGGCCAAGATCGGCGCCGTGCTCGCCCCGCTGAACTGGCGGCTGCGGCCCGCAGAATTGGCCTATATCGTCAACGATTGCCGGCCGAAGGCGCTTGTGGTGGGACCGGCGTTCGTTGACGTATTTGAGGAATTGCAGCCACAGATAAATGTGGAATGGCTGCTTGCTTTGGAGAGCGCTCCGCTCTCCGATGCCCGGGGCATAGACGCGCTGGATTATGAACAGGAGCTGGCAGCGGCGTCGCCGGCGGAGCCGCTGCGCCCCAAAGACCTGAACGGCGAGACCGCGCACTGTCTCCTATACACGTCGGGCACCACGGGTCGCCCCAAGGGCGCTATCATTCCCCAGCGTCAGGTGCTCTGGAATTGCATTAACACCGTCATCAGTTGGGGATTGACCGCAGAGGATTGTTCGCCGGTCTTTACCCCCCTCTTCCACGCGGGCGGGTTGTTCGCCTTCATGACGCCCCTCTTCTACGCCGGCGGGCGCATCGTTCTGGCTAAAGAATTCGACGCCGGGGCGTCGCTGCGCGTCATTCAGGACGAAAGGTGCACGGTTATTCTGGGGGTGCCCACCCTGTTCCAGATGTGGCGTCGGTCGCCCGCTTACGAGGCGGCGGACTTTAGCCACGTGCATTTCTTCATCAGCGGCGGAGCGCCGTGCCCGCCGGCTCTGATGGAGAAATGGCGCGAGGAGAAAGACGTTGTTTTTCGCCAGGGGTACGGGCTCACCGAGGTCGGCCCCAACTGTTTCAGTATGACGGACGAGGAGTCTGCGCCCAAAACCGGTTCCGTGGGCAAGCCGATCTTCCACAGTGAAATGCGCCTCGTCGATACGGAAGGCAACGAAGTGGCGACCGGAGAGGTCGGCGAACTGCTCATAAAGGGGGCGCACGTCTGTAGTGGCTACTGGCGTAATGAGGAGGCCACAGCGGAGGCCCTGACCGATGGCTGGTTTCACACAGGCGATATGGCGCGCCGCGATGAAGACGGCTTCTACTACATTGTGGGCCGCCTGAAAGACATGATCATTAGCGGCGGCGAGAACGTCTACGCGGCGGAAGTAGAGGCCGTGTTCCGCCAGCACCCTGCGGTGGCTGAGGCAGCGCTCATTGGCAAGCCGCACGAGCAGTGGGGTGAGGTGGGCCTGATGGTCGTGGTGTGCTCCGGCGAGCAGGAGGTCACAGCCGAAGAGTTGGTCGCATTTTGCCGGGAACGGCTGGCCAGTTACAAGGCGCCTAAAGAGGTGGTTTTCGCCCCGGAACTCCCCTATTCGCCATATGGCAAGGTGCAAAAACCGAAGTTGAAAGAGAAGTACGTGGGATAGAGGAGGAACGTGGTGAGTATTCCGACGATGGAAGGCGTGACGGCGCGAACAGTTGCTTCGGAGCGACTGCGAACGAGAGTGCTGTTCAGCGGCCCCGACGACGGCGAGCCGGTGCTGTTTCTGCACGGCAATCTCAGCTCTGCCACCTGGTGGG
>DATHSI010000095.1:0-2618 GCA_035464315.1 Candidatus Sulfomarinibacteraceae bacterium | reverse complement strand
CGCAGCCGGTTGCGCGCATCCAGCCCCTGGCGCACGGCGCCGGAGTAGAACCAGCCCTCGCCCACCAGCGTCGTGGGCCGCGCGCATCCGTCTTCGCAGCGGCCGATCCACACAAAACCGTCGCCGCTGATCTCCAGCGCGTAGAACGCTTCCTGCTCAGCAGACGCGCGCAGCAGCAGCCCGTAGCCGTTATCCAGCGGCCCCTCGGTCTGCACCGCGTCCACCTCGAAAACGCCGTCGGCAAACGACTGCCCCGCCGTGGCCCAGAAAAAGCCCTGCTCCGCGCTGACCGACAGGTTGTAAGCGCCGCCGGTCACGGCCGCAGCCGCGCCCTCCACGCCCCCCGCGCCCCAACTGCCCTCCTCGTCGAACGTCTCCTCGTAAAGCAGACCGCTCTCGCCCGCGCCGCCCATCGCGGCGGCGACGGCGTCGGCCAGCATCACCAGAAAGACGTTCGATTCCAGCTGCTGAAAGCCGGCGTCGGGCGCTTCCACCCAGGCCACCACTTCCCGGCTATCGACGATGGTAGCCATGAGTAAGCCGCGGACAATCGCGCCGCTACTCTCGTAGCTGAAATCGGCGCGAGACCAGCCCGCGCCGGCGAGCGCAAAGCGCTGGGGCGCGCCGGCCTCAAAGCCCTCCACGCCGTTGCCCGCCACCTCCAGCCAGCGCGCCACGATGGCCGGGCGGCCCATGCCGGACGCCGGCTCCGTGCGCAAGGCCAAAAATACGTCGCCGCTGCTAAGGCGCTCCCAGCCGTTTTCCAGCCGCTCGTAAGCGTAATCCGAGGGCACGGCCATATCCAGGCCGCCCACCTCGCGCCGCGTCCAGCCGCCGGGCGCAGCGTCCAGGCCCACAGGCCGGAACTGCCAGCCGGACAACACGGCGTCCATCAGCGCCATCGTCTCCGCTTCTCCCGTGGCCGGCCCGTCCAGATCCACCACAACGCCCAGGTCGCGCCCGCCGTGGCCGAAGGTCGCCAGTACCCCCGTGCGGCTCTCGCCCTCCGCCTCGTAACCGTACGCCGTCAGCAGCGCCGTCTCCCCTCCCGCCGTGGCCTGCGTTTCGTAAAGCACAGTCACCGCGCCGAACGTCTCCAGCGCCGCCTGCTTCAGCGCCGCGGCGTCTGTCGTCTGGGGCCAGAGGGACACGCTGAAACGACGGTCGCCCTCGGCGTCCACCGCCGCCAGCTGCCCCGACTCGTAGGCCGGCGCGGGCCACGTCAGCGGGTAAAGGAACTGGAAGCCGTAGTAGGGATCCAAATACGCCTGCAGGCCGGGCGTCAGCGCCTCGTTGTCCACGGCTACCGCGGCCTGGGCCTCTGCAACGCGCCCGCCCGCGCTCTCCGCGGCAAATTGCAGCACGTAATCGCCGCCGGGCAGGGGATAGTGGTCATAGGTAAACGCCGCGCCCTCGGTGAACACCAGCGTCACGCCTGGTTCGTAGCTGATGGCCCGCTCGTCGCCCAGATAATGATTGTACACCTGGAAACCGGCCCCCATCTGCGGCCCAATCGGTCGCGGCGGCGATGCGCCCTCGTCGTAGCCCCACACCGCGTGCAGCTGTCCCGTATCTGCTTCGAAAACCAGGCTGGCCTCGCGCCCCTCGTCCTCACCGGGAGCAACGTATTGTCCCGCCACCGCCAGCAATTCCCCGTGCGCCGCGACGGGCCACAACGGGGCGAAGTCGCCGTTGGCCCCGTCGCTCACGTAGGCCGCCGTGGTATCCCACACGTAGAATTCCTCGCTGACGCCGCTTGGCCAGTACCAGGGCGCGCTTTCGTCGCCGGGGCCGGCCGGATTCGGGGTCAGTGCGTCGTGAGCCAGCAGACGCAAGCGCCCTTCCTCCTCGCGCCGCGCGACCGCCGCCGTCACCGTCTCCATATGCCAGCCGCCGATCTCCAGATCCACGTAGGCCGGGCGCTGCGCGCTCGCCGCTCCCTCGTCGCGAAGCGCCGCGCTGACCAGCGGCGGCGCGCCATGCTCGCCGGCAGCCTCGTAATAAGCGACCAGGAACTCGGCCCAGGCCGGCGCTGCGCCCGCTTCCGCAAACTCGCCAGCGCCCTGTGGAGAGCCGCGCTGCGGGAAGTAGAAAGCGATGTCGCCCGCTTCCGGCAAGCGCACCCCTCGCGCCTGCAAGAGCACAACGTCGTCCAGCGCCCGCAGCAGCGCGCCGGAGGCCTCCACCACACGCCGGTGCGCGCTGTGTTGGCTCAACGCGGCGGCAAAACGGTGCAGGTCGATGGTCGCGCCGCCCCCCACGCCCGCCGCCTGCCGTGCGGCGACCACGTCGCTCAGCGCCACAGGCAGCTCGTCCTGCAGTACACCAGCCAGCGCCTCCAAGGCCCCGGAAACCGCGCCAAACCGCGCCAGATCTACGGCCATCATATTCACGTACGCGTCGCCCCGCTCGCCGCTGCGGAAATCCACGTAGCGCTGGGCCATAGCCTGGGCCAGGTCGCCGGGAGCCACCAGCGGTTCGGTGAAGAGGTCGCCGAGCAACGATTCGTAGTGCCAGCCCGGCTCCCGCGCCGGCTGCGAGCTGGCGACGGCAAAGTCCGCGTGGGCCTGCAGGGCGTCATATACCTCCAGCCGGCTCACGCGCCCCGCGTCGAAGCC
>DATHSI010000094.1:0-3211 GCA_035464315.1 Candidatus Sulfomarinibacteraceae bacterium | reverse complement strand
ACACCATCGACGAAATCCTGGACCAGGAGTACGACGCGGACCAGAAGCTGGACGACATCGCCGAAGGCGGCGTGCTGGACGAGGGTCTGAACGAGCAGGCGGCGAGATAAAGAAAAGAGATTGGAGATTGGTTGATTGGAGATTGGTTGATTGGAGCACGACGGTCGTCAATCTCTAATCTCTAATCTCCGATCTCCATTATTCCCACGGATACGGCGCGAGTTCTTCGATGCCGTAATAGAGTTCCACGATACGGCGGAAGAGGGGGGCGCCGACGGTGGAGCCTTCGCCCGCACTCTCTACCATAGCCACCACGGCGATCTGCGGTTCTTCGATCACCGTGCCGTCGTCCGCGGTGTAGGGCGCGGCGGGCGCGTAGCCCGCGAACCAGGCGTGCGGCATGCCGTTGGGCGAGGCCGGCGCCTCCGCCGTGCCCGTCTTGCCCGCCACGGGCACCGGCAGGCCCACGAAACGGTGCGAGGCCGTGCCGTACTGCTCCGTGGCGACTTCCCACATTGCCTCCTTGAGCACCGCCAGCCGCTCCGGCGTCAGCGGCAGCTGCCCGCTCTCCTGCACGGGCCACGGTTCCGACGGCGCGCCGCCGCCCTCGCCGATGCGCTCGATGACCGTGGGCCGGTACATCTGACCGCCATTGGCAATGGCGCCCAAAATCACGCCCATCTGCAGCGGGGTTAGCTGCAGGTAGCCCTGGCCGATGGCCAGGTTAACGGCGTCCCCCGGCACCCAGCCCTCGCCGATATTGTTGATCTTCCAGTCAGGATCTGGGACCAGGCCCGCGGCCTCGTTGATGCCCTCGATGCCCGTCGGCTGGCCCAGGCCAAACTGCCGCGCGACCTCCGGCAAAAAGTAGGGATCGGCCTCGTTCAGGTTGAAGCCCATGTCGTAAAAGCAGGTATTGCAGGACACCGTCAGCGCCCGCTTGTAGGTCACCGTGCCGTGCCCGCCCTGCCGCCAGTCGTACTTCACAAATTGATCGCCCAGCCGCCGCCACGAGCCCACGCTGTGATAGGTCGTGTCCGCCGTGTACAGGTTGCTGTTGAGCCCCGCCGACAGCGTTACGATCTTGAACAAAGAGCCAGAGGGGTAGACGCCCTGCGCGGCGCGATTGACCAGGGGGCGGCTGGGATCGTTGAAAATGGCCGCCAGTCCCTCGCCGCCGTCGGAGCGCGTAGCGTCGAAGATGGCCGGATCGTAAGCCGGGTAGCTGGCCATCGCCAGCACCTTGCCCGTGTTCACCTCCAGCACCACCACCGAGCCGGCCACTCCCGGCGAGGTCTCCACCGCTTCGGCCAGCGCATCCTCCACCCGCTGCTGGAACTCGGAGTCGATGGTCAGATAAATGCTGCGCGCCTGGCGCGGCTCCCGCTGTTGCACGGTGTCCACGTACTCGCCGTTGGAGGTGACGATGGTCAGGTCGCCGCCGCGCGCGCCGCGCAGGTACGATTCGCCCCACGCTTCGACGCCCGCCAGGCCCACCACCTCGTCGCCGCGGTACCCCTGGCTGAGGTAGTCGTCCACGGCCTCGGCGGGGATGGCGCCCACGTAGCCGGTCACATGCGGCGCCACGCCGTTGGCCGTGTACAGTCGCGTCAGCCGCTGCTCCGTGACCAGGCCGCGGTTCAGGTACGGTTGCAGGAGATCGCCGTCCTCCTCCAGCCTCTCCGCAGACACCACGCCCAGCACCACGCGCCAGTTGGGCAGCGCCGTATCGTAGCGCTGGCGCAGGCGATCCGGCTCCACATCCAGAAGCTGCCCCACCGCTTCCAGCAGGCCCTCTTCGTCTTCCATATCGCCGGGAATGACAGAAAGGGTAACCGCCGAGCCCTGGTAGGCCAGCGCGCTGCCATCGCGGTCGTAAATGTTGGCCCGCGCCGGAATACGATACGCCAGGTGCAGCCGCTGTCCGCCCTGCAGTTCGGGCAAAATCAGGCTCTCATCCCACACCACGCCCCAGCGCCCTTCGCTAAAGGCCAGGTGCACGGTGTGATCGCGCGTGACGGCGCCCACCACCGCCGTGTCCCACACCACGCGCACCTGCATCTGAGCCCGGCTCCCTTCCTGGATGGCTGCCAGCGGCTGGGTGTGCACCGCCTGCACCGTAGCCGTATTCATCGATTCCTCGTAAAGCGAAACGAAGGCATCGCGCCCCACCAGCGCCTGGCTCTGCGCCGACAGCATGTTGTACATACCGTCATAGTCAAACCCTTCCCAGGCGCGATAGAACCCGCGCCCCACCCCTTCCGCCGCGTCGGCAATGGGCGTATCCGTCGGCGCCACCGTCGGCGTCGGTCGCAGCGTGGCTGTGGCGATTTCGTAGGAATCCTGCAGCGCAGGCAACTGCTCGGTGCACGCCGTCAGCGCCAGCAACAACAGGAGAAGCAACGAGCGTTTAATCATTACAGACCTGATTGTACGGGAGAGCATCGTTTTATACCATGCGGTGGGAAGAAGAGAGGACACAGACTACATGAGCGAGCACACCCCGTTCATGTAGTCTGTGTCCCATCAACTATAACCGAAGCGGCGGGCGCGTTTGCTGGCCAACAGGCGGCGCACGGTGGCGGCGTGTTCGGCCACGTGCTCCGACTGGTGGCGAAAGATGAAAGCCACGGTCCAGTAGCCCTGGTCGTAGAAGTAGGCCCCATGCTGCCACTCGTCATCCTTAATCGTTTCCAGCTTGCGCAACAGCGCCGCGTGGGCTTCGTCGTATTTCTCTGTGATATTTTGCGGCGAAGAACGCCAGGCGCTCCAGCGCGCGCCCAGCAGGCGCAGGGGATTGAAGGCCCAGTGAGGCAAGCGCCACAGGCTGCGCTCGTGTCGCGCCGCCTCCACCTGGCTCGGCGCCAGAGCCAGATTGCGCTGCGTGTGCGCCAGCAGCTCGCCAATTGAAAAATCAGAGATGGTCAGGTCGCGGTAGAACCAATCGCGTTGGTTGACGGTTTGGGCTAATTGGTGGAACTCACGACGCCCCCGTTCCAGGTCGGCGACGATGGCGCTCCTGTCCGGCACAACTCGTTCTCCAGACATTGTCTCCCACTCCCGCTCATAGGTATACCAGTAAGTAGGTAGGTTATACTATGGAGATGTCGAGGCTGTCAACTGGATAGACGGCGGACAGCGGACGGGTCGGATGTAGCGCCGGCATCCCTGCCGGCCGGTGGTCGATGACGGCAGGGATGCCGGCGCTCCC
>DATHSI010000093.1:0-4359 GCA_035464315.1 Candidatus Sulfomarinibacteraceae bacterium | reverse complement strand
GTGAGCCAAAGCGCCCTGGGTAGTCCGGTCGATACTTGAGCGTCTTGAACTGTGCCTCTGAGTACGGATTGTCGTTCGAGACGTGCGGCCGGGAGTGCGTCTTGGTCACACCGAGATCTGATAGAAGCAAAGCCACCTTCTTGGAGGTCATCGCGCTGCCACGGTCGGCATGGATGGTCAGTTGATTTCGCTGGATGTCTTGCTTGGCGCACGTCTCAGTGATCAGTTGCTCGGCTAGCTCAGCGTTCTCTTGTTCGGCGATCATCCAGCCGACCACGTAGCGGCTGTAGACGTCCAGGATCACATAGAGATAGTAGTAGCTGTGCTTGCTTGGCCCTCGCAGCTTGGTAATGTCCCAGCTCCACAGCTGGTTTGGAGCGGTGGCCAGCAGTTCGGGCTTGGTGTAGGTCGGATGTTGCAACTGGTTGCGGCGTTCGCGTATCTCATCATGCTCTGCCAAGATGCGATACATGGTGCGCCAGTAACAGAGATAGCGACCTTCGTCCAGCAGCGTGGCATAGATTTCACGTGGCGACTTATCCTGGAAGGTCTCACTGTTCAGCACATCTCGCACTTGAGTTCGCTCCTGCTCGCTCAAGGCACGCGCCGGTGACGGACGTGGCTTGGCTGGAGGCGCTTCGGGTGCACTCTCAACCTGACGCCTTCGATAGACCTGGCTACGCGAGACACCCAGCGCTGCGCAGGCCGCCTGCACGCCCTGGCTTTCGGCCAGTTGCTCGGTGGCTGCGATCAGGACTGATCGTCGCTGGTTGGCGTCGTGGTCAGCCCAAGCAGCGAGGAGAGTTTTTTTTGAACCTCAATGATCGTCTCGGCTTGCTCCAGGCGAGCCTGCAAACGCTCGTTCTCGCGCCGCAGCCTGGCGATCTCTGCCGCTTGTGGATCGACCTTCGGCCCACGTTTCTGCGGAGCTAGCGCCCGCAGCACGCCACGTTGGCGCTGCATACGCCACTTGTCAAGATGCGATGAGTAGAGACCTTCACGTCTCAACAGGGCGCCCACATCGCCACGTTCGGTGCAGGCATCGGCCTCAGCCAGGATGCGCAGCTTGTACTCGGCGCTGAAATTGCGCCTTTTGGCCTTGGGCACGACTTCCGGGTCTGGCTTGACTGCCTGCGAGTGGCCGTTCAGTGATCCATTGTTGTTGACCTTGACCGGTTGCTTGTGTGACATCTTCTTGACTCCTTCGGTGTATTGTACACTAAATTCGTCGTAGAAGCTGTCTCACCCATTATAGACACAAAGGGGCGCACATGCTGCGGGTCAACATCCACAACCTGCGCCGCAAGATCGAGCCAGATCCGTCGCGTCCCACCTACATCGTCACCGAGCCGGGGGTGGGGTATCGGGTGCGGATGGATATCCCCAGTTGACAACATGAATTGACGGAAGGGGGACGGGGAATGATTGACACGACGCCCTCGACCCAGGCAACTCTGCGCGCGTCTTGCGTTGACTCGGTACACTAACCGCTTGAAGATCACAGCAAATCAGGCTATAATGGATGCGACCTACTCTGGATTTCGAGCATTGATAGGAGGCGCCCCATGGCAACAACAGCAACTCGCGAAGAAACCAACCTGTTCGGACAGCTTATCCAGGCCAACGAGCTGGGCGTGCGGCTGGAGATCGTGCGTGGATTGCCGATGTGGGAAGCTCACCCGATCATGAAGCATCAGCGAGCCATCGATCGCATTCGTGGATCGATCGAACCTCGGACGCCCGCAGCACCCATAGGATGCCAGTGCATTCATGTTTCCGACGTCTACGTGCGTTTTCCTGACGGATCGCTCAAGCGCCCTGACGTGGCGATCTTCTGCCGCGAGCCGGACGAGGAGGAGGAAGCGGTCACCCTAATACCCGAAGCAGTGATCGAGGTGATCAGCAAGGGCTTTGAGGCCAAGGATCTGGAAATTGGTCCGCATTTCTACCTGTCGCAGGGCGTAAAAGATGTGGTCGTGTTCGATCCATATACCCTATTGGTGCTGCACGTTCGCCGTGATGCAGTGGCGCGCCACGTTTCACCGGTCACGTTGGAACTGCAGTGCGGCTGCCGCTGCGTCGTCTAGGAGGCTATCATGATCGAGCGTAAAGCCATCAAAAAGCTCAGCCCGTACCTGTTCGAGATCCCCAAGTCCTATCGCGCGGACATGCGCGTGCCAGCGCGGGTCTACGCCGATGAGACGCTGCTCAGCCAGATCCTCGACGACCAGTCACTGGAGCAGTTGGTCAACACCGCCACGCTGCCCGGCATCGTCAAGTACGCGCTGGCCATGCCGGACATCCATCAGGGATATGGATTTAGTATTGGCGGGGTGGTGGCGACGGACCCGGCGCAGGGTGGGGTCATCTCACCGGGAGGAGTTGGGTATGATGTGAATTGCTTTACAGGTGATGCCCTTGTACTTCACGAGCTGGGATTTACCCAACCCATCAAAGATATGGCAGTGGTCTGGCGACAAGCTAAGTTGAAGTGTCAGAATCTCGTTTCAGGTTATGAGGACGTGACGCATGTTCTGCGCTTCATTCGGCGTCCGCCACACCGCCCCTTGAGACGTGTGACCACTGATTGCGGCCATGACATCGTCGCCACGGACGATCATCCGTTTTGGACGCCTGACGGAATGGTGGAGCTTCGCCGTATTCAACCTGGCGACCGTGTTGCTACCTATCCCCAGCTGGGCGTCCCCTACGAGCCGCCGGCAAATACGGTGTTAGTTGAAGCAGCCGATATCCAGCGCATTTTGGCCGACCGCAACAAGGGACAGGGCGGCAACGCTGTGGGGCAGGTGTTGAAGCATCTGACAGAGCGTTCCCTCTTGCCGCTTGACCTGGGTTCTCCTCATCTACCTCTTCTTGCCAAGCTGGTGGGGTTCGTGTTTGGCGATGGAACGATCTACTTCGACGGCGGATCAGGCAAGGGAGTCACGTGGTTCTATGGCGATGAATCCGACTTGGAGACTATTCGAGCTGACGTGGCAGCGCTTGGTTTTACACCTTCTCGCATCTACCGTCGCGAGCGAACCCATCGTATCCGAACAACCTACAATCAGTACGAATTCGATCGGGTTGAGACGAGCTTCAAGGTGGTTGGCAGCGCCTTTGCGGCGCTCTTGGTTGCGTTGGGCGCGCCGGTAGGCGCCAAAGCAAACCAGGATTATCGAGTGCCGGATTGGCTCTACACGGCGCCGCGCTGGCTACAGCGTCTATACCTGGCAGCGCTGTTTGGCGCTGAGCTCTCGGCGCCTAGTGCCTATCCCAAGCGCAACCACAACTTCATGATGCCGATGTTGTCCTTGAACAAGCGAGATGGCACCATCGACAGCGGCCGGCTGTTTCTCCGGGATATTGCCGGCCTACTGACGGGTTTCGATGTCGAGGTCAAAGGCATCAGTCAGCGCGCTGAACAGACCAACGCTGATGGAACTGTGTCCCACCGATTGCGCTTGACGATTTCGACTCGGCCAGAAAGTCTGATCAACCTTTGGGGCCGGATCGGCTACGAATACAACCGCAAGCGTCAACGCCTGGCAGGCCTGGCAGTGGCTTATCTGGAACAGAAAAGCGCCGTCATTGTGCAGCGGCAAGACGCAGCCGTTGCCGCCGTGGAGATGCAGACCGCCGGCATTGCCCGCGAGGCTATCTTCGCAGAACTCGTTACGGAACATGTCAATCAACGGTTTGTTGAGCGCAGCCTGTACGAAGCCCGCAAGACTCCCCCGCGCGTCGAGACCGCCTACGAGACCTTTCGGGATTTCCAGAATCGGGCCACCGAGGGCATCGAGGGAACCGGCATGGTGTGGGCAAGGGTCGTGTCGAATGAGGTGGCCAACCAGACCGAGCTACACGCTTGCGGCTTTGACGGCTACGTCTACGACTTCACTGTGGCCCACGACGACCACAACTTCATCGCCAACGGCTTCGTGGTCTCCAACTGCGGCGTGCGGCTGCTGGCCTCGGAGATGGAGGAGGGCGAGCTGCGGCCGCACCTGGACAAGCTGGCCACGGCGCTCTATCAGCACGTGCCCAGCGGCGTGGGCGAGAAGGGCTTTCTTAGGGTCAGCGACGCGCAGATGGACGAGGTGCTGCGCACCGGCGCGCGCTGGGCCTTGCAGCAGGGCATGGCGCGGCCGGAGGACCTGGCCCACACCGAGGAGAACGGCTCCATGGCCGGGGCGGACCCGGACAAGGTCAGCCGCCGGGCCAAAGAGCGCGGCCGCAGCCAGATCGGCACCCTGGGCGCGGGCAACCACTTTGCTGAGATCGACGTGGTGGACGCCCTTTTCGACGAGACGGCGGCCGCAGCCATGGGCCTGTTCGAGGGGCAGGTGGTGGTGCAGA
>DATHSI010000092.1:0-9748 GCA_035464315.1 Candidatus Sulfomarinibacteraceae bacterium | reverse complement strand
GTACTCCCTGACACCCGGTGAATTCCTTTCAAGCTGCCCGTAGCTCGGGTGGTTGTTGTGAGAGCTGCCCGCGATTGGCCGCGGCGACCGCGGCCACGACGACCCACAGCGCGGCGGCCAAGACGAGGATAAAGGTCAGGTTAGCCGCCTCTGCTAGCGCTAGAGGCTGGAGGATCAGCATGCTGGCTGAGAGACTCGCGTGCATGAGTATCGCCACGAGAAGACTCCCAATAAATGCCTGGATGATCGACATGATGTCCTCCTGTCATCAATCAGTTAAGCAAGTTTCGACTCCTATTTCTGGTTTGCCAGATAAGTCTGATACTCCTTCCAGCCGGGGCACCAGCCGGTGTGCCAGCGCCACAGCCGCGCCGAGACGGATCTCGGGTTCTCTTCTGCCTTCATGCGCGTCTTGCACGTGGCGCAGGCGAACGTTTTCTCCGTGCTCTGACTCGCCGCGCCATCTTCTGCTGTTGTGGGCTCGCCTTCTGCCGTGGGCGCCTCGGCGCCACAAGCTGCTAACAGTGAAACGACCAGCCCTGATCCGGTGGCCTGGATGAAACTGCGACGGGAGATTTCTTGATGTAGCGGGCCTTTACCTGAGTCGCCAGTGGTGCTCATGGTCCTCTCCTCAGTTTCTCGCGGTGGTTGCGCCATGCTCCACCGTCACTTGTTCTCCTCACCGCGCAACGGTCGCTCTGACAGGCGACGACTGCAGCAGCTTCACGCGCGGGTACCAATAGACTTTTGTTCCGCCAGGTGTGCCTGGTAAGCTTTCCAGCCAGGACACCAGCCGGTGTGCCAGCGCCACAGCCGCGCCATGAAAGATTTGGGGTTCGCTTCAGCCTTTTTCCGCAGCTCGCAGGTTTCGCAAGCGAATGACTTTTCTGCGGATGGTGTATTCTCGGTATTCATGGTTCACTCCTTTAGCAGTGCTCACTTTGGCCACCAACAGAAATGAGAAGGCCAGCGGCGCCGTGTCAAATGCGCCTTGGTCCCCTGCAGCATATAGTTTTAAGCCACCGTATCGCCGCCGCCGAAGACCAGACGCATCGGCCGGAGGAGCCAGCGCGGCCCGCCATTCGCGCTGACACGCACGATGAGCAGGCGGATCGTAGAAGCAGACATACCGTCCTCCTATCTCGCTGACTAGATAAGCGACATGACTCAATCGTACTTTCACTCTAGATGATGAACGAGACAAGATCGTGACAGAATCGTTACAGGGCACCTCCAGCGCCCAAATAGCAACAGGAATTTAGAGCTGGTGCCAGAAAGTCTGTTGTGCGATGCGTCGCACCCGTTAGTGATTTTTGTCACTGTCTCGCGCGATGCGGGCGTTTTATAATATTATGCGGTACAGTCAGTAGCCCCGGGACCAGCCAAGGCTACGTTCCTGCAAACGAAGAATCTGGATCCTGAGGCGCAGGCCACGGTTGCGAGTGGAGGGAGTCGTTAATGGTCCTGAGGCTTTTGTGGCTCGGCCATCCGCAGGTCGAGGAGAATGGCCAACCCGTCAGGTTCGAGATGCGCAAGGCGGTCGCCCTTCTTGCCTATCTGAGTCTCGAGCGGCGGGAGCATGGCCGCGAAGCGTTGGCAACCCTCCTCTGGCCTGACTACGATCAGAGCCATGCCCTGGGCAACCTAAGGCGCACCCTCTCATCAGTGAACAAAAGTCTCGGCCCAGGATGGTGCGAGAGCAGCCGC
Source organism: Candidatus Sulfomarinibacteraceae bacterium (assembly GCA_035464315.1). Classification (GTDB taxonomy): domain Bacteria; phylum Chloroflexota; class Anaerolineae; order Promineifilales; family Promineifilaceae; genus JAAYYY01. The sequence continues at coordinate 8,041 of DATHSI010000092.1, read as the reverse complement.
GACATGGTGCAGCTGAACCCGACGCAGACTGTGTGGCTGGACGTGACTGTTTTCCAGCAGGCACTCTCAGAGGCGCGTGTTCACAGGCATACGGCGGGCGATATCTGCGCTGCCTGCCGGGAAAAGCTGGAAAAGGCAGTGTGCCTTTACCGGGGCGATTTCCTCGAAGGGTTCAACCTGCCCGATTGCCCTGCCTTTGACCACTGGCAGCTCTTGCAAAGGGAAACCCTTCGCCGCGAACTGTCCCAGGTTCTGGAGCTGCTCGCCGCACGGTGTGCTGCCGCCGGCGAGTGGGAACCGGCTGTTGCCTTTGCCCGAGAATGGGTAACACTCGATCCCCTTCACGAAGCTGCACAGCGTATGCTGATGGAGCTCTATGCACGCGCGGGAGACCGCAATGCTGCTGTGCAGCAGTATCAGACTTGTCGCGAGTTGTTGGCTGAGGAGCTGGGGCAGCAGCCTGAGGCGAGGACGACGGCGCTTTACTGGCAGATCATCAACGCGACTTCCTCGCCGGCGCCGGACAGCATGCACACGCTCCCACCTGCAATTGTCCCTCTTGTGCAAACCAAGCTGATCGCGCCAGAGCTGCGGGCGGAATATATCACCCGGCCCCGCCTAATGGCCCTGATGAACGAGGGGCGTGACCGGCGCCTGACACTACTCTCTGCGCCCGCCGGCTTTGGCAAGACGACGATGCTGGCGCAATGGTACGCAGCACAGCATACTCCTGTCGGCTGGCTCACCCTGGACCGGGCCGACAACCATCCACTTCGCTTCCTGGCCTATATCGCCTCTGTATTTAGTATGGCGCAGGAAGATGTGGGACAGAGTGCACTGACCGAACTGCAAGCTGTTCCCGCCGTATCAACCCAGACAGTGCTGGCGTTGTTGCTCAACGATCTGACGCGTATCTGCCAGCCGCTGGCGCTGGTGCTGGACGATTATCACCTCATCGATAACCCACTGGTTCACGAGTGCCTGGGCTACTTGCTTGACCACCTGCCGCCGTGCGCCCGGGTTGTCATGGCCACGCGCGCCGATCCGCCGCTGGCCCTGGCCCGCCTGCGGGTACGCGGCGAATTGCTCGAAATTCGCGCCCAGGAACTCCTGTTCACTGAGGAGGAAGGGGCCGCCTTATTTGGAGAGGCTCTCACGGAGGGGCTGACGAGAGAACAGGCGACCACCCTCGTGGCGCGTACGGAGGGCTGGGCGGCAGCGCTGCACATCGCCGCCGTGGCCCTGAAGGAATGTAAAGACCGCACGGCATTTGTCTCCGCTTTCCGGGGCAACCACCGCTATTTACTGGACTATCTGGCGCAGGAGGTGCTGGATCGCCAGCCCGCACACGTCCAGCAGTTTCTGCTGCAGACATCAATCCTGACACATATGTGCGCTTCGCTGTGTGATGAAGTGGTAGACCCATCCATCTGGCAGACAGAAAAGAACGACGGGGCCGACGGCGCCCCGACTCCTGTTCCAAAGACTGCCCGCTCGCAATCGATGCTTGATTATCTGGACGCCGCCAATCTTTTTGTCGTGGCCCTCGACGAGCAACGACGATGGTATCGCTACCACCACCTGTTCGCCGACCTGTTGCGCACCCGTCTGGAGACAATGTACCCGGAACTGCTGCCGCTTCTGAACCGGCGGGCGGCGCTTTGGCATGAGCGACACGAGTTATTCGTGCCGGTAGTGGAACACGCACTGGCAGCCGGCGAGTCTGCCGCCGATCTGTTGCACCGGCTGTCTGTCACTCATCCCACAGCAACCGCTCCTACACTCACTGCTCCGCTGACACCGCGTGAGGTTGAAGTGCTCGATCTGGTGGCGCAGGGTGCCTCCAACACAGAGATTGCCGCTGCCCTCTTCATCAGCCTGGGCACCGTGAAGAGCCACCTGAGCCACATTCTAGCCAAGCTGGGGGCGCGCAATCGGACCGAGGCAGTTGTGCGCGCGGGCAAAGCGGGCCCTTTGCCGGAAATCTAACCTTTCGCGACATAAAATCTATCCTTCAGCGGATATCCAACCCTTTCACCAGATCGTATCCTGATAGCAGGGTATATGCTGCACTGGCAGCGCTGCTGATCAATTGGTGGCTGACTGGTGCCGGAAAGGAGGCATAAGGCCCATGCTAACGCACCTACGACAGCGGCTCGCCGAACTGCTGGCTGAGACAGAGACGGTGACGCTAGCCAACCGCATTGGCCTGGGGATGCCCCTTATCGAGGGTTGGACGAAACGAGAACCGGTATAAACCATGCTAACCTGGTTGGGCAGCCTGCTGTTCCGCACCCGGACCGGCCGGCCTTGCGCGCTGGTTGCTGTGGGCGGCCAACATTCTGTTTGGTCTGGCGCACCGTCCCGCTGCCAGCCAGACGGGCATCGCGCTCGATGCGCTTGTTGTGATCCGTACGCTCATCATCACCGGGGTTGGCTATGTCATGTTCGGCTGGTTGTATTGGTCCTTTGGTTTGGAGAGCGCTGTGTTGGCGCACATCTCGGCCGATGTCGTTGTCCATGGCTTTGTGCCCCTGGTGACCCAGCAGGCAGAGAGCACACAGAGCATCATATCATTGCCGGCGTAGCTGTCGCGCTGAGGTTGGGCCTGACCATCCTCTGGTCGATCCGGGCCGTCCTCCATGATCGTACGAAGTTTCGGCCAACGTTGGAGCCCGGGGATTCACAAATGGCTTCCCATCCCGCGGTCTAAAGTCGCTTAAAAGGGATGCCTGGCAGCAACGCGTCTTTTCAGATGTCCCGGCGCCGGCCGGAATGAGCGATTGCCGGAGACGCTGTCGTGCTCGCTGTCGGCGTGCGCAAGCTGCCAAACGGCGGCAACGTCACCCACAGCACGAGCACGGCCAGCACAGCTGCCGCACCGACGATCAGCGGTAAGTCACGCGTTGGCGTCATCGCATAAAGTTGGCCCGCCAGCCAGGAGGCCAGAGCGATCCCACCGTAATAGAGCGACTCCGTCACGCCCAGCGCCAGCCCACGCACATTTTCAGCCACTGCGCGCCCGATGCTGGCCTGCATCACCACCCACGTGGTTGAGATCGCACCCAGCATCACGAAAGCAATCGCCGTGCCCACCGGGCCCGGAACCTGCCAGAGCCCCACCGTACCCAACCCCGCGAGCGCAAGGAGTATCGCAAAGCTCTGGCGGGCCGGGAATTTGATCACCACGCTCCTGAACAATAGGGTTCCCAGCGCGGAGAGGGAGTAGAGGAGGCCGATGTAGCCGGCGGAGAACCCTCGTGCGTCTTTCAGGTAAGTTGGGGCGAGAGCGTAGCCAAGGTACAGAGCCGGCAGCGTGACGGAGAAGAAGATGGCCAGCCCCAGGAATTGCCGGTTCTGCGCCAGCATCCTCGGATGCGGATTGCCCGTCACGGATGCGGACCGGACGTCACCCGCCAGCGACAAAACGCCGACCGCCAGCAACAGGCCGCCCGCACCAAGCCACAAGTCGGCCTGAATGTTCAGCCAGGCGGCAACCCATCCGCCGAGCGCCGGGGCGAAAATCATGGCAGCTGGCCAAGAGGCGAACACAGTGGCCATGACAGCTTCGGCGCTGGGTTCACCGGCCTCGTCCACCGTATTGAGCAGAACGTACGATACGGTCGCGGGGTTGGCCGCGATACATAACATGAAGATGATGTAGCCGCTGCCGGCAACGGGCCACGTCCGCGCCAACGCCGCCGTCAGCGCTCCCGCCGCAGCGATGAGCCAGGCTGCCTGGATAACCCGCTTGGGCCCAATGCGGTCGGTCAGCATCCCCGCCGGCAACGGCAGCAATCCTCCGGCGATGGCCACGAGCGCAAACACGCTGCCAATTTCCACAGGTGTGGCCCCCAGATCGAGCAAGTGGAGCTGGCGCAAGTTCATCCACAACCCATAACTCAGGGCAAAGATGAAGTTGCCCAGCATGAACACGCGGTTGTTGCGGCTAATCGACTTAAGCATTCACGGTCCTCCTGGCACCCCAACATGTAACAGCCCCTCGGGCCCTTACCATACATGCAGCGTAAAGAACGGCCGCGACAGAATCGTGAAAGAAACGTTACAGGGCACGCAAGAAGAAGCGACCGCCGACAACAGACCGCGGCCCGCAATTCCCAATCTCCAGCGCTCCGTGGTTCTCGGTTGACCCTCCGTGGCCCTCCGTATCACTTAGTTCTCGCCCGCCCTCCCACAACGCGCTATCATTATGCCAACCTGCCAATATACGCAGCTAATGGAGGGCACGCATGCCAACAGACGAATCAACAGACGAAAAACGGCGCATCACCGCCGACGATTTATACCGCTTCCAGGTCATTCAGGATCCTCAGATTTCGCCCGACGGGGAGCACGTGATTTACGGTGTGCAGCGGGTGGAGCGCGAGGACGAAAAGAAAGTGGCCAACCTGTGGATGGTCCCCACCGAGGGCGGCGAGCCGCGGCAATTCACCGCTGGCAAGCACAGCGACAGCATGCCCCGCTGGTCGCCCGACGGCAGCCAGCTCGTCTTCATGTCTAACCGCGAGGATGAGAAACAGCCGCAACTGTATCTCATCCCGCGCGACGGCGGCGAGGCGCAGCGGCTGACCGACCTCAAAGGGGAATTCGGCGAGGTACGCTGGTCGCCCGACGGGGCGGCTTTGCTTATGCAGTTCCGCAAGAAGGACGCCGAAGCCGTGGAGCGGGAAGAAGACGAGCGCAAGAAGAAGCTGGGCATTGTGGCGCGCCACATCACCCGCGCCTACTTCCGCGCCGACGGCGCCGGCTATCTACCGCAAGAGCGCTGGCATTTGTGGACCGTCGACGTGCAGAGCGGGGAGGCCACGCAGCTGACGGACGGCGAGTACGACGAAGGCGATCCCCGCTGGTCTCCCGATGGCCAGGAAATCCTTTTTATCTCCAACCGCAGCGAGGATCCCGACTTCAACCCGCATCTGGACGACGTGTTCCTGATGCCAAAGGACGGCGGCGAGTCGCGCAAGCTGGAAACGCCGGAGGGCGGCAAGCACAGCCCGGCCTTTTCGCCGGACGGCAAGTGGATTTCGTACGTCAGCAGCGAAGGCAAGGGCGACTGGTGGAAGAACGCGGGTCTGTGGGTCCTGCCTATCGACGGCTCAGACGGAGCCCGCAACCTTACCGAACCTCACGACGTGCATGTCAGCAGCTGCACGCTGGGCGACATCTTCAACCCGCCTTTCACTCCACCGGTGTGGGACGCGAGCAACGATTGTATCTACACCCAGGTGTCGCGCCACGGGCAGACGTTGCTCAAAGGCGTCAGCCTGCAGGGCGAGCTGCACGAGCTGGGCCACGAGGAGGGCTCGGTCAGCGCCGTCAGCTTCGACGACGAGCGCCAGAAGGCGGTCTACGTCTGGAGCCACTTCGACGACCCGGGCCAGGTCTGGGTGCTGGATACCGCCAGCGGCGAGCGGCGGCAGCTGACGCATCTCAACGAGGATTGGCTGTCCGAGCGGGAGCTAGGCGAGATTGAGGAGGTCTGGTTCAAGGGCGCGGCGGACAACGACCTGCAGGGCTGGATTTTGAAACCGCCGGGCTTCGATCCCGAGCGCCAGTACCCCTCGATCCTGGAAATCCACGGCGGGCCGTGGACGCAGTACGGCAACCTGTACATGCACGAATTCTACTATCTGGCGGCGCAGGGCTACGTCGTCTATTTCAGCAACCCGCGCGGGGGCCAGGGCTACGGCGAAGCGCACAGCAAAGCGATTGAACAGGATTGGGGCAACCCAGATTACCGCGATCTGATGGCCTGGGCCGACTACGTCGAGGAACAACCGTACATCGACCCCGAGCGTATGGGCGTCACGGGCGGCAGCTACGGCGGCTATATGACGCTGTGGATTATCGGCCAGACGGGCCGCTTTGAGGCGGCCGTGGCCCAGCGCGTGGTGAGCAACGCCATCAGCTTCTGGGGCTCCTCCGACGTCGGCTTCCACTTTGCCGACACCTGGGCCGGCGACCAGCCGCCGTGGGAAAATCTGCAGGCCTACTGGGACCAGTCGCCGATGAAGTACGTGGGCAACGTGACCACGCCCACGCTGATCATTCACAGCGAGCAGGATATGCGCTGCCACCCGGAGCAGGGTATCCAGGCCTTCCTGGCCCTCAAGCAGCGTGGCGTTGACACTGAACTGGTGCTCTTCCCCGACGAACCCCACGGCCTCTCGCGCATGGGCCGCACCGACCGGCGCGTGGCGCGGCTGAAGCATATTTTGCGTTGGTTTGAAGAGTATATTGGGTGATTGGAGATTGGAGATCAGGTTCTGTTGGCCTTTGAGTCATACTAGCCTCTATTGGCCTGATCCCGTTTTCAGCGGACATACAGCGATGCGACTGGTCGCGCTGTCCTGGCGAAGCGGGACAGGCTAATCTCCCTTACCCCGCTCCAAAGCAGCACGATCCCAGTTCCTAAGCTCAGCCGCTGCTTCATAAGTGCTCTGCAGAAAGTCAATGAGCATCTCGTCGGGGTGCTCTGCCTGCCGCACATCTTCATAACGGAGAACAAACTCGTTCAGATCCTGGTGATAGTAGGCTGCTTCGGGGTCGATGGCGGCTTGGCTGAATCCTTCTGGTTCAGGATAAGCATAGGAGTAGAACGCGGCGTCAATTCCCTGACCTCCTGGCCACCATCCGGCACTGCTCAGTTCGTGCGAGTATGCTTCGTGCATTACCCAGTCTGCCACGTTGGGGATGCCGCCTGGATGAGGCGGGGCCGTCCGGCCGGAAAAACGTGTGACCGCGAGGTCGAAGGATCCCCAGAAAAACTGAACCGGGCTGGCTTTGCCGATGAAGCGACCGCGAAACTGCGTGAAAACGCGATCGATATGGGTCAGGGCACGCCAGAAGCGCTCCACGTATTCCTGATCATAGGAGGAATGTTCGTAATCTTCCTCGAAGGGAATTGCTTCTGCTACCTCCACCGGCTGGGTAAAGATCTGAACGGGCATCCCAACCTCATGCAGCTTAGCCATCACTTCTTCGTAGAAATCGGCTACTGAGCGCGGCTCTAGTTTGACGTTCTCCTTTACGCCACTGCTCGTTCTTATTTCGAGAACGTGATCGACAAGATTGAACTCGAGCGCCAAGGTTTGCGCATCGTAGGGCAGTGCTGAGGTGGTCAGGCCACGCGAGGAGACGTACAAAGGGATTTGCCACCAGTGGTTGATGTGGGGGGCCAGAGCCAGCTTGATCTTGCCTACGATTTGTGTCCACATGTGTAGTGTACGGCAGGTGTCTTCCCACTCTTGAAAAGGCAGAGACGGCCATACCTCCCAGTTCTCGTCCTGTGCAGATTGTTCCCGTTGGCTCATTCGTCCTTTCCTCCTGCGGCAACTGTTGCTGAACGTTCGACCTTTCTGTCAATTACCTGGCTACAACGTTAAGTATATACCATTAGCGACGTAGAAAATAATTGTCCAGAACTACGGTTTGCTACTGCTGCATCGAGCACCTCGGTGGAAGCAGTCGCTAACAATAGATGGTGACATGAGTGAGAGATGCGGGTACCTGATCCATCAGAAGGCATAAATCCAGATACAAACAGTTCAGTACTCCTTGAATCACCCAATTCCATTTGATATTGTGTTGTTATCGTTGTGGTGCGCACACAGTTAATCCTCAACACCTCTCTCTACCCCACGCATCGCGCCGCCCGCAAATAGATAATGTGTGATGTCCGCAAGAGTTGGAGAGTATTCGTCAGGCGAAAGTCAGGGAGGAAACGATGAACGTTACCATTATCGGTACCGGAAATATGGCTCGCGGCATTGCGACGCGCATGCTAGAAGGTGGCAACAGTGTGGTCCTGGTTGGGCAACAGCCAGGTGACGCGGACGAGCTGGTGGCGGAGCTTCAGGAAACAGCATCCGGCGGGACGACGGTGACGACAACAGAGAACAGATTGCAAGGAGACGTCGTCGTACTGGCAGTGCCATACGCTGCAGCGGGATCCGTTGTCCAGGAGTACAGTGACCAGCTAGAGGGAAAGATCATCATCGACATCACCAACCCCGTTGAT
>DATHSI010000091.1:0-11309 GCA_035464315.1 Candidatus Sulfomarinibacteraceae bacterium | reverse complement strand
TTCCTCATCGCCATTGGCAGCTGGCTGTTAGTCGCTGCGGTGGCTCTGGTCGCCGGTAAATTGGGCTCGGGTCCATGGATCGCAATTGGGTTGCTTCTCCTGCCGTCGTTGCTTTTGCCCGCGTCTCTGAGCATCACCCTCTTTCCAGACACCAATGATGTACCCTTCCAGCTTATCCTGATCCCATCTGCGGCGCTGGTTGTGGCGGCACTTCTTCTCAATGCCGGAATGCAGTTGCTCTCCCCGAAGGCGGACGGAGAGTCGTTTGCTACTTCTGGTAGGAAACGCGTGCGTGGTTGGATGGTCTTTGCTCTCGCTGCTCTGGTGCTGGCAGCGGCCCTTTACAATATTTACTGGTTTATGATCTGGGATAGCACGTACGATCCAATCGACATCCTCTTGCTGCCATTTCCCATTCTGGCAGCGCTTGTCGCCAGCCTCGTCCTGCTGATGATTCTGCCGGGACGGGCTAAGGTAGTGGGGGTTGTTTATCCGTTTATCACCATTGGATTGGTGGTCGGTGTCTCCGTGTTGGCCTGGCGCGTGGACTTCCGGCAGTTGACAGAGGCGCGCGCCGAGCGCGTCACGCAGGCCCTGGAGCGCTATCGTGCGCGAGAAGGGCGTTATCCGCAGGATCTACAGCAATTGACCCCGATACACCTGCTGGCTCTGGGTGAACCAATCATTATCTATGGACAGCCATGGTGCTATGACGGAGGCGATGCGTATTACCGGTTGGGCTACGTGTACCGCGAGCACTGGAGCGCGCCGCAGGTGACTGGTCATCGCTTCAGTTCCGGGGGCAACATCCCCGAGTTACCTCCTCTCTGTGAAGATGAGATCGATGCCCTGATCCAGCGCGACCGATTCTTGTCCCACATTCTGGAGGATGGCACCGCGCATCCGCATAATCTATCCTCCGACTAGCAACTGTTTGCGGCCGATGTGGTCGGAGAGGCTACCGGTGGCCAAGTTGGCCAGGGCTTTGACGAAGCCAAAGCTGACGATGAAGGAGAGCGTGACCGTCGCTGACACGATGCCGAAGGCCTCTTCGGCGATGAGGGGCACCACGGTCCGTTCCAGCCCGACGATGGCCCCCACGAAGGCGTTGACGAGGAGTAGCAGGGCGAACTGCCGCCAGTTTTCACGCAGCCCGAGTTGGATGTCTTTCTGATGCCTCATTATTGCTTCTAATACATGACCTGGAGAAACAATGGACTGTCAGCGCATTCCCGACGAGAGCAATTAGGGATGTAGTGTGCTGTAGCGTGGTGCTGCCGGCTTGAGCACGGCCCGCTCAGTAGTCGGGGTCCGTGCGACGAGGTGCTCCACCACGTAGTGGGCGTCGTCCCCAACCCCACCGATATGCGACGAATCGAGCCGGTGTTGATGCTCGAGCCCCACGAAGTACAGGCCTGGTTCTTCCTCGACGACGCCGCGTCGATGCTGCGGATAGCCGTCCTCACGAAAGATCGGGAGGTCGATCCAGGTGTAGTCGGGGACGAAGCCGGTGGCCCAGAGCACATTGGCCGCCGCCAGCGTGCGTCCGTCTCCAAGCATCGGCCGGCCGCCACGCGTGCCATCCGTGCGCGGCACGCGTTCGATGTCGGCCGACTGGATCTCCTCCTGTGTAATACCGACCACCGGATCGCCGCCCGAATCGACGTTGGCCTTAATCCAGCTTCCCAGCCACGAATTGAGGGGGACCCGCAGAAACATCTTCCAGAGCAACCAGAGAATGGTATGTCCGGGGAGAATGTGCGGTACCCGACCGACGTCTCGGCCGGAGAGCCAGACGTGGCGCGTTTCGGCAAGCTCCAGGGCGATCTGTGTGCCGGAGTTGGCTGCTCCGACGACAAGCGCCGGGCCGTCCTGAAGCTGGTCGGGGTTGCGATACTCACTTGAATGCAGTTGCAGGATGGCCTCGTCCAGCGCCCCGGCGAAGGCCGGCACGTTGGGCGCCTGGAACGCGCCCGTCGCAACGACGACGTTCTCGGCCTTGAACCGCTGGCCGCCCGCCGTTTCGACCCGGTAGGTTGTATGGTCACGTGTCACGGACTCAACACGCGTCTCCAGGCGTACCGGCAGGTCGAATCGAGCCGCATACGTTTCCAGATAGTCGGCTACCTCGTCCTTATGTGGCAGATGGGAATCCGGTGCCGGGAACGACATGCCCGGAAGCGCGTTGGAGGCAGCCGGCGTAAACAGCTCCAGACTGTCCCAGCGATTGCGCCACGAATCGCCCACGCGTTCGCCGGCATCTAGCAGGATGAAGTCACGCTCTTGCTGGGCCAGATGATATCCTGTGGCCAGGCCGGCCTGGCCCGCACCGATCACGATCGTGTTAAATGTATGCATACGTCAGAGTCCTCCTTTCTTTCGTTCGCCTACAGCGTTGCCAATTGCACACCGATTTGCGCCGGCTTCCAGCTCGATGGGATCGCCGTCGGGCATGCGGCCAACTTCGTTGAGCAGGACGATGCGCTCGTGGTTGGGCGGCGCCGGGGGAATGCGCGCCAGCACCGTCTCCACGAAGTCGTCTTCGGAGACGTTGAGCAGTTCGGCGCTCGTGCGTACGTCGGCCAGCGTTTCCGCGATCGGCGCTCCGTCGAACGACACGGGCTCGCTCGTATGTCCGGGCAGCACCAGCGTCTCGTCCGGCAGCGCCAGCAACCGCTGCAGCGACCCGTATAATAGGTGCGCCCGCTCCCGGTCCGCCCCGGCGTCGGCTTCCAGATCGGGCCGGCCCACGCCTGTTAGGAAAAGGGTATCACCGGTGAAAAGTGCCTGCCCGTCGAGCAAAAAGGACGTGCTCTCCGGCGTGTGGCCCGGCGTGTGCACGGCTTCCAGCCGCGCTCCGCCGATGGTCATTACGTCTCCGTCGCGGATCTGCCGGTGCTCGACCGCGACGCGCTTCTGCGCCGGCAGGTGGAACGTGGCGCCTGTCTGCTCGGCCAGCAGCCGGCCGCGGGAGAAGTGGTCGGCGTGCACGTGGGTGTCGAGCACGTCGGTGATGGTCCAGCCGTGCTCGTGGGCCAGTTCCAGGTAGACGTCTGGTTCCAGCGCCGCGTCCACGACGGCCGCCGCGCCATTGGCGGCGATGAGATAGGAGAGACATCCTTTGCCCGTGCGGCGCACCTGTAGCACGCGCGCCGTGCTATCGGGAACCGGGACCTCGGCCGTGTTCCAGGCCAGGCTCCAGGCCCGCATGCCGCCTTCCAGCGAGGCGGCCCGTACGCCGCGCGCCCGCAGCTGTTCGGCGGCGACGAGGCTGGTCTTGCCGGCGCCGCACACGGTCACGACCGGACGGTCGCTCGGGACATCCACGCTGGCCAGGGCGTCCGGGTCGCCGGCCTTGAGGGCCTCGTAAATATCTACGTGCTTGCTGCCAGGGATGGCCCATTCGGCGCGCTCCTCGGCCGGGCGCACGTCGAGCACGGTGAGCGGCGCTCCCTCGTCGAGCATCTTCTGCAGTGTCGCTCTATTGATCGTTTTTTTCATCGAGGTCTCCTCCCGGTATTGTCGTGCTTGTTACCGGCCCTTTCTCAATTGAGTAACCGACCTGCTGCCACTCGGCGACGCCTTCCTCCAGCCGGGCAACTTTCCACCCACGGTCCGCAAGTATGCCCAGCGCCGTATCGGCGTAAACGCAGTAGGGGCCGCGGCAATAGGCCACGACAGTGGTGTCGTCGGGAAGTTCGGTCAGTCGCTCCTCAATCTCGTCCCAGGGAATGGAACGGGCGTGGGGCAGATGGCCCGCGGCGTGCTCCGCTGCCGGCCGTACGTCAAGCAGGATGACGTCATCGGCGTCGAGCCGCCGGCGCAATTCCTCGGCAGTCACCTGTTCGAACTCGTGCCGGCGATCTCGGTAGGCGTCGAGGGCGCTTTCAACCTCGGCCAACTGTCGTTCGGCGACGGCACGTAGTTTCAACCAGAGGCGGGCCACGGCCGCGTCGGCGATAGCGTAGCGCACGTAGCGCCCTTCTCGTTCCGACGTCACCAGGCGCGCCTGCTTGAGGCGCTGCAGGTGCTGTGAGGTGTTGGCCACACTCATGCCGCCTTCCCGGGCCAACTCCTCAACCGTCCGCGGGGCCTGGACGAGCAAATCCAGGAGTTCCAGGCGGTGAGGATTGGCCAAGGCCTTGCCGACGTGGGCAAAGAGGGCATAAAGGGCCGATTTCTGTTCGCGTTTTTCAGTGTTCATCACGCGTCCATTTTGAATCTTTATTCAATAACTATATTGAATAATATAATACTCGACGGATCCTGTCAAATAGCAGGTTACGATGCGGAGGCCGACGCCATCAACATCGGCGGGCACAGTTTTGCGGAGAGCAAGAAGTTCTGGAATGCGCAAGACAATCCGCGCGTGGCATTCGTCGTAGACGATCTTGCCAGCATCGAGCCCTGGCGACCGCGCGGCATCGAGGTCCGCGGTCGCGCCGAGACGTTTGAGGAAGGGGGCGAGCGGTTTGGCCCGGGTTCCGATGCGGCCTCGCTGCAGATCAAGCCCGCACACATCGTGTCCTGGGGACTAAACCGGGATCCGTTTGGGCCCGAGAACGCCCGCTCCGTATGAGGGCAGCTAATCTTTCCCGTTCTGCCTGTGCTGATGCGCCAATTGCTGCTGTAGGCCGGCAATCTGATCAAAGGACTCAGCCGCGTCACGGTAAAAGCGGCGATATAGGGCGTAGAGAGGATCGTAGATAGCGGCGGCGTCTTCGGCAGGCGAGAAGACGCGCCGGGCGGGGACGAGATCGGCCATCTGCTCCATACTGCGAACAGCGCCGGCCCCGCGCATGGCCCAGAACGCGGCGCCCAGCGCCGACGTTTCTGACCGGTCGGGAACGGTCAGCTCGCGCCCCAGCACATCGGCCATCAATTGCAACCAGAAGCCAGATTTCGTGAAGCCGCCGGAGGCGCGAACTTCCACCGGGTCCAGGCCTGCATCAGCCAGCATGTCGGCAATACTACGCATGCGGAAAGCGACGCCTTCCAACACGGCGCGGGCCAGGTGACCGGCGTCATGGTGCAGGGTGAGGCCGAAGAAGACGCCGCGCGCGTTGACGTTCCAGTCCGGGCTGCGCTCACCGCTGAAGAAGGGCAGGCAGAGCAGGCCGTTTGCGCCCGGTGGCGCGCTCTGAGCCAGCGCAAGCAGGTCCTGGAAGCGGCGCCGGTTTGCCTGTGGCAAGAGGGCGTTCAGCATGTCGCGCAGCCAGGTCAGGGCCACGCCGCCGTTGTTGATGGCGCCGCCCACCAGCCAATGTTGGCCGTCGATGGCGTAGGACCATACCTGTCCCTGCGCGTCGAGTAGTGGTGCCGAAGCGACCAGGCGCAGCGCGCCGCTGGTGCCCACCATGCAGGCGGCCTGTCCGGCTCGCACGGCGCCTGTGCCCAGGCTGGAGTTGGCTGCGTCGGTTGCGCCCAGCACCAGGGGCGTTGTCGCCGGTAGACCGAGCTGGCGCGCCGCGTCCTCATTCAGCGGCGCGAGCGTTTCCAGCGGGCCGGCCAATGGCGAGAGCTGCCGGGATTCAATTTGGGCCAGGGCCAGCGAGCGAGGATTCCACTCTAAGGTGTGTGTGTTGAGCAAGCCGCTGCCGGCAGCCGTGCAGTAATCGACGGCGAAGTGGCCTGTGAGAAACGCTACGGCATACTCCTTGGCCGACACGAAGCGCGCGGCCTGGGCAAAGATGTGCGGTCGCTCCTGGCGCAACCATAGCAGCTTGTAGAGAGGGTAGGTCGCGTGCACGGGGCAGCCGGTTTCTTGATAGAGGTCAGCGGCCTCATCTGAGGCGCGCACCGCTTCTGCCTGGGCGGCGGCGCGGCCGTCGGCCCAGGTGATGACCCCGGTCAGCGGCGCGTCGTGGTCATCCAGAGCCATCAGGCCGTGCATGGCCCCGCCCACGCTGAGACCGGCGCAGGCTTGCGGCGCGACCCCTGCCTGCTCGATGGCGGCGCGCACTGAGGCGACCAGACCGGCAAGCAGGGCCTGTGGATCTTGCTCTTGCCACTGGCTGCGGGCATTGGCTGCGTCGTAGCCGCGGCCGGCGAGGCCTAATATCTGCGCCTGATCATTTACGATAATACTTTTGCAGCTTGAGGTGCCCAGGTCAATGCCCAGAAACCAGGGGGTGTGCGGTTGTTCTGTCATATAATGCCTGTGGGAGCCGATTGAACACGGCTAGGCATTATAAGGCGTGGCCGGTTTCCTTACAATAACGGTTTGCACGCGGGCGCAGGCTCCCAATCGTTGTGTGGTCTAGCGTCCTGCGACCGCCTTATGTGAGCTTGCGCGGCGCCGTTTGGCCGGTGCGCGCTGTTCAAACACGGGCCGCACGCTGGCGACCATAAGTAGCGTCATGATGGCGGCGGAGGCCAGGCACCAGGCGCAGACGGCGCGGATGACGAACGGTTCCAGGTAAGTGAGGTAGAGGGAGAAAAGGAGGCCAATGGCGCTGGCGCCCAGCAGCAGGGGCGCGGCGATGCTGGCCCCGCGGCGCATCCAGGTCCACAGGCCGAGGATAACTACGTAGCCGCCGGCGCCGATCACGCCCAGGGGCACGCCAAAGAGATAGGCGTAGGAACTGGTCTGCACCGCGTTGCAGTCACCCACCGGCCCGCAGAAGGCTTCCACGGCCTGGGTTTCCACGTAGGCCAGATAGCCGGCGACGAACAATCCGGCCAGCGCCAGTAGCGGAATCAGGCGGGTCAGGATGGACGGGGGCGGCGGCAAAGCGCCCGCAAGGGCCAGGCCGGCGTATAGCAGGCTCAGGATCATGCCTATCATTAGAGCCATGGCCAGGTAGTAGCCGTCGACGGCGCTGGCGTTAACGGGCGTCGCACCGTACTCAGTTGCCGTGCTGCTGCCGGAGACCTCAGCCGGCAGCAAGGGGGCCAGCGCATCGTATTGGGGGAAATCAACGCCGCCGGCCGCCAGGTGTTGGGAGACGAGCTCTGGCAACTGTGTTTCGATTTGTTGCGAGCCAAGCAGGACACTGTCGCCGATCAACAGGAAGGGCACGCCCACGTTATGCCGTGACAGACCGGTGGCTTCAGCTACTCTAATGAACTGCTCGTACTCTTGCTGGGAGGATATTTGTAGCAAAAGCATGTCGAACTGATCGCCGTACCTCACTTCCAGCGGCGGAAGCACGTTGTCCATGACGTAGTGGCAGTGTGGACAGGTGTCCATCCAGAACATGACGGCGCGGACTACCGGCTGCTCTTGCTGCGCCGCCGCTGCCGGCGCGGTAAACCCAACAACAAGTAGAAGAGCGAGCAGTGCAAGTAATAGTACGTGTAACTGTTTCTTCACGGTTTTCGTCTCCATCTCGATCCAGCGTCAAAGGGCTGCCTGGTGCGCATGGTGAGAAGTTTACGCGACGAGGGCGGCGTTTCGTAGTGACGTTCGTCACGTGCTCTGACGCTGACCATCACCGGGTTAGTGGGTATAATCCTGGGCAGAAACCCACAGACCTCAGGACCGTCACCATGAACCCGACAAACAACTACATTCTGATAACGGGCGTCTCTTCGGGCATTGGCCATGCCGCTGCGCACGATCTGGTGAGGCGCGGATACCACGTGTTTGGCAGCGTGCGCAGCGAGGCTGACGCGCAGCGGGTGAGCGACGAGTTGGGCGCGGCGTTCACGCCGCTCGTCTTCGACGTCACGGATGGCCCAGCCATCAAAAGGGCGGTGGCGCAGGTCGCCGGCAGGCTCGATGGGCGGAACCTGGCGGCGCTGGTGAACAACGCGGGAATCACCACACCGGGCCCCCTGTTGCACATGCCGCTGGCGCAGTTTCGCAAGCAGCTTGAGGTGAATGTGGTGGGGTTATTGGACGTGACACAGCAGTTTGCGCCGCTGTTGGGCGCGCGCCGGGACGCGCCGCAGCCGCGGGGCCGGATTATCAATGTGGGCTCCGTCAGCGGGCGCGTGGCCTATCCGTTCATGGGTGCTTATGCTGCTTCCAAACACGCGCTGGAAGCGTTGTCTGACGCGCTGCGCCGGGAGCTGATGCTGTACGGCGTTGACGTCGTGCTCGTGGAGCCGGGCACGGTGCGCACGCCGCTTGTGGATAAGTTTGCGGAGCAGATCAAGCAGTATCTGCAAACGGATTATGCGCCGGCGCTGCAGGGGCTGGCCGAGCAGGCGGAGAAGCGTCGCACGTCGGCGCTGCCTGTGGAAGCAGTGACGCGCGCCATTCGCACGGCGATTGAAAGCCCCAGACCCAAAACGCGCTATCCCGTGCCGCGCAAGTGGCTGACGGGTTGGCTGCTGCCGCGCTGGCTGCCCGATCGTTGGTTGGATTATTTCACGGCGCGGCAGTTGGGATTGCGGTAGCCACGGCGCCGGGAATCCGCCCAAAGGTTTACCCGGTGCGCGCAGGGACAGCTCACTGTGCCAGGCCCTCGGGAGGATGGTGTAATCAGCGCGGTGGAACGATGTAGAGCTCGCCGAGCAGCTGTCCGTTGGGCGCGCGGGAGTGGATTTCGCGTAGCTGTCCGTTGGGGAACGTTTGCTGTATCAGGGGGAGTTCCTGCCGTCGTTCGGGCAGGATGATGAAGACGACGCCGCGTTCGGGTGAAACGAGCGAAGGAGAGGGCGGGGCCGTGAGGGGCTCTATGATATCCTGGCCTTCCATCTCCGGCGTCAGGTAGGGGGTGGTGGCAAAGCCCCAGTACATCCACGGCGCGCCGATGAAGTAAGCGCGGTGGGTGCCGGCCATCTCTCTTAGTTGCGGAGCCATTTCCGAGGCCAACTCGGCGTGTTGGCCGCCGTAGATACGTTGCGGCGTATACTCCATGAAGTAGGTCTGGAGGCTGGAGACAGCGAAGAGGAGCACGCCGGCGCCGAGTATAAGCTGTGCCGGCGCGCCACGTATGGCGCGCTGGACAAGGTGCGCTACCTGCCACAGGGCCACTGCAATGAAGAAGCAGACGGGCACGCTTAAGGTGATCAGCCGTTGCGACGAGGGCGGGCTCTCGGTGAGCATGCCGCCGGCGATCATGCCGCCCCACCACCAGGCGACCATCGGCGCCAGACGTTGTTCGGAACGACTCCACATGGCGACGGTGCTGTAGAGCAGGCCTACCAGGAAGAGGGCGCCGAAGAGCGGGTCGAGCAGGGGCTGATCTAGGCCATACCAGACGGTACGGTCAGGATAAAAATTGAAGGCCAGCGCGGCGCGGCGGAACTGATCCCAGAGTACAGGCAATAGCTGGCGACCGGCTTCCAGCTCTCGTTCCAGCCAGCCGCTCTGGATAATGCCGACCTGGTTGAGGCGGGCGTTGAAGTCGTCGGGGAAGCGCACGGCGTATTGCAGCATGGGCGCGCTGACGAGGAGAAAAGCGCCGGACATGGCCAGGACGCCGCGTCCGTGCCTGGGCCAGAAACGGCGCGGATCTCGCAGGAAGACGTATGCCAGTATTGCAGCGATGACCACGGACGTGAAGCGCGCCCCGGCGTAAAAATAAAGGGCGATGCCTGCGCTGCCGCCGGTCAAGATCCAGTCGCCGAGGCGTGAATGCCCGCTTTCACGCCCGCGTCCGCCATTCAGGGCGCGGTAGAGGAACCACAGCGCCAGAGCCACGAAGAGCGGGTCCGCAATCTGGTTAGATCCCAGGCGAGAGAAGTGGATGTGATAGTGGTAGGTCGCCAGCAACGCGGACGTGGCCAGCGCAAGGGGCCAGCCCACCAGCCGGCGCACCAGAAAGAAGGCGGCGACCACGGTGACCGTACCCAGCAAGGCCCAGGGCAGCCTCAGCCCGGTTCTGGTCATACCCAGCAGGTCGATGGTCAGGCTGTTGAAGTAGAAGCTGAGTGTGGGTACACTCAGCCAGCCGGTGGTAAATGGGTTGCGAATCTCTCCCTGCAGCACGCGCACCGCTTCCAGGCCCTGTGAAGCTTCGTCGCCGGAAAGCGTGAAGGGAATTGTTTCCAGAAAGGTTGCGCGCAGCAAGAGGGCGGAAGTTGTGATGCCCAGCAGGATCACGAGCGGCACAGCACGCGTCGAGCGCGCTGCCTGCCAGCGTTCGCGCCAGCGATGGAGCAGGCCCGGGTGGGGTGGAGCCAGGGCCAGCAGGTAACAGAGAATGGAGCCGGCCCAGCCGGCGACGACCAGGGCGTGGCTATCCTGGAGGTCTAGCTGTGGGATGCGGTAGAGCGCCGCTGCCATGAGCACGCCGGCGGCTGCCAGCAGCAAGACGCGCCAGTTGGCCTCGTTGCGCCTGAAGCGGGCCATAAGGGATTCGTCATTTCGCGCCGGGCTGCCTCCTTCACCTTCATTTTCGCGCTCCACAGTTGTTGTCAGAGCCCCGGCTGCCAGCAGTAAAGCCGCGGCAATGGCTATGAGGACGAAGGGCAACAATGGGGGCCCGTCGTCCGGCTGCAGCGGTGATTGGTGCAACAACCAGGCGCCGAGGCCAAGGTTGAGCAGAAAAAGTAGTAATACTCCCAGCGCCCGAGTGTCTTGAATAAGCGCCGGAGAAGCGGAAGAATGTTCGGCCGACGTCGCCATACGCCTCGCGTTAATCGTTCGTCATTATTCAGGCTTATTGTACTCAGATTGCGCGTGCGTTTCACGTTGCGCCTGCATTTCACGCAGCATTCTTCGTGTAGCGATTACCCGCTCCTGCCAGAGAGCCACAAACGCGGCCGAAGGACCGGAAGAAAGCGCTGCGTATCCATCGGCCCATTCTGTGGCGAGCGTTTGAAGGGCGTTCAGAAAGTCGTCGAGGCGCTCGTATTGCGCTGCGGAACGCAACGTGTTGAGCAGCAACTGCTTACGGCTGCCGAATCCACGCGGCAAATCGAAACGACGGGCGAGGGCGCCTATCGTCTCGCGGCTTAGATACAGACCGCTGTGGAGCGGCGTGACCAGGAAGCGAGCGATATCGGACAGGCTGCTTTCTGCGCCTCTCAGAGGGTGGGGCGCGGGGGGTAGGGGATCTGGCATTATGGATGTAGAGCCGTGCAGATCGGCCATCTGGTCCTGGACCAGTTGCAGCGTCATCTGGCCTACACGAGCATAAAAAGGCAGTTGATGGTCGCGTAGGGCCAGCACGAGCGGAGGGAGCCAGCGCAGGAGATGGTGTTGCAGGAAGACAGATTGCCGCCGCTGCAGACGCTCAACGTGGCCTTGCTCCCGGTCTTCGTGGGCCTCTGCTTCGGCAGCGCATAGAAAGGCCAACAGACCCAACTCATGGCCGATGTGGTCGGGGCTGCTGGCAGTGGCTTCCGTCTGGTACCCGGCCTGCCGGTAGCGGCGCCGCACCGCATCGGTGATGGCGCCGCCCAACAGGCCG
>DATHSI010000090.1:0-7808 GCA_035464315.1 Candidatus Sulfomarinibacteraceae bacterium | reverse complement strand
GATCTGTTACAGGCGGCTCGCCACGTGATCGTTGTGGACTATCTGGAGACGGAGACTACGGCGCGAGCCGACGTTGTCTTGCCGGCGGCTACGTTTGCCGAAGGCGATGGCACGCTGGTCAGTTACGAAGGACGGGCACAGCGTTTTCTGCAGGTATACGCGTCCGAGGATGAGGTGTTGGAGAGCTGGCGCTGGCTGCAGGTGATGAACGACATGATTGAGCAGGGCGAGGTGAGCGCGTGGCGCGAGCTGGACGATGTGCTGGAGGCGATGGCCGTGGCGTTCCCCGCTTTTGAGTCGGTGCCGGAAATTACGCCTCCTTCTGAGTTCCGCATCGTGGACCAGAAGATCCCGCGCCAGCCCCACCGGTATAGCGGGCGCACGGCGATGCGTTCCCATATTAACGTCAGCGAACCCAAGCCGCCTGAGGACGAAGATACGCCGTTACATTTCTCGATGGAAGGGTATAAGGGCCAGCCGCCTGCAGAGCTGATCCCGCGCTTTTGGGCGCCGGGTTGGAACTCTATCCAGGCCCTGAACAAATTCCAGATTGAGGTAGGCGGCCCACTGCGCGGCGGCGAACCCGGCCGGCGGCTCATAGAACCGGATGCGGAGCAGAGCGGGCAAGGTGAGGCGCAGATTCCGGATGCTTTTGAACCGCGCTCCGGCGAGTGGCTGGCCTTGCCGCTGCATCACATCTACGGCTCGGAACCGTTGAGTATGTATACACCCGGCGTGGCTGAACTGGCGCCCGAGCCCTACGTAGCGTTGCACCCGGAGGACGCGGCGGCGCTGAATGTGGATGAAGGGCAGCCGCTTTCGCTGCAGGTGGGGCAATCGGAGTTGCAACTACCGCTGCGCACGCTGTCGTCGCTGCCGCGCGGCGTGCTGGGCCTGCCGCGTGGGTTGCCGCAACTGCCCTATCTGTCATTGCCGGGCTGGGTGCAGGTTAACGCGCTGATCGAAGAGGAAAGCTGAGGCGACTATGACACCTTTGCTCATCGTCTTTGGAGTCTTGTTCGCAGTCCTGAACGTGGCTGCGTTGCTCATCTGGGTGGAACGCCGCCTGTTGGCGGTGTGGCAGGATCGTTATGGACCCAATCGCACGGGTCCCTTCGGCCTGCTGCAGCCGCTGGCAGACGTGATCAAGCTGATGTCGAAAGAGGACTGGATTCCACCATTTGCGGATAAACCGGTGTTCATCCTGGCGCCGGCGATCATCTTCAGCACAGCGCTGCTCTCGTTTGCCGTCGTCCCGTTTGGTCCCGGCATTGCGGTTGCGGACCTGAATATTGGCCTGCTGTTCTTTCTGGCGATGTCAGCCTTAGGCGTATATAGCGTTATCCTCGCCGGCTGGTCTTCAAACAACAAGTATGCGCTTTTAGGCTCTTTGCGCGCCGCGGCGCAGATGTTGAGCTATGAGGTATTTATGGCGCTGAGCCTGTTGGGCGTCGTTATTCTTGCCGGCTCGCTGAATCTGCGCGAGATCGTGGAGGCGCAGCGCAATATGTGGTTTGTCGTACCGCAATTTTTAGGGTTCATCATCTTTATGATTGCGGGGCTGGCGGAGACCCATCGTTTGCCCTTTGATCTGCCGGAGGCGGAAAGCGAGCTGGTCGCCGGTTACCACTCCGAATACTCGGGCATGAAGTTCGGCATGTTTTTTGCCGGGGAGTATGTGGCCGTTACGCTTGTGTCGGCGATGATCGTTACCCTCTTTTTCGGAGGGTGGTTGGGGCCGATATTGCCTCCCGTGGTCTGGTTTGGATTGAAGACGTTCTTCTTTATCTGCGTCTTCGTCCTGATGCGCGCTTCGCTGCCAAGGCCCCGTTACGACCAGCTAATGGCCTACGCCTGGAAATTCTTGCTTCCCCTTTCCCTGCTTAATCTTCTCGTTACGGGCGCTGTTGTGCTCATTGCCGGGTAGAGAAAGGGACTGATGACGATCATGCGACGAGGGAAGGCTGCTTATGATTGAATATATTACGAGCGCGGCGCAGACGGCGTGGGAAGTTCTCAAGCACACGTTTCGCCCGCCGGTGACAATACAATATCCGGATGAAAAACCCTACCTGGCGCCGCGCTATCGCGGGCGCATCATTCTCTCGCGTGATCCGGACGGCGAGGAGCGGTGTGTGGCCTGCTACCTCTGCGCCGTGGCCTGTCCCGTCGATTGCATTGCGTTACAGGCCACGGAACGAGAAGAGGATGGGCGCCGCTACCCGGAGTTTTTCCGCATCAATTTTTCGCGCTGCATTTACTGTGGCTATTGTGAGGAGGCGTGTCCGACGTACGCCATCCAGTTGACGCCCGACTTTGAGATGGGCGAGTACAACCGGCAGAATATGGTTTACGAGAAAGAGGATTTGCTCATCGACGGAGAGGGGAAATATCCGGGGTACAATTTCTACGAGATCGCCGGCCTGGAGTTGATGGACAAGGCCAAAGGCGCCGGACCCAACGAGGAAGAGCCGGTCGACGTGCGTAGCCTGCTACCCTGACGTGCGTAGCCTGCTACCCTGACGTGTGTAGCTTGCTACCCTGAGCCGTGCGGTAGACGATTTAGCTAACGATTCGGGATGTAATTATGGATATCGTGTTTTATATGGCCTCGGCGATTGCTATTTTTGCCACGGTCATGGTGATCACCAGATCGAATCCGGTTCACGCTCTGCTGTATATGGTCCTGTCGCTGCTGTCCGTGGCGCTCATCTTTTTCGTGTTGGGCGCGCCGTTTGTGGCGGCATTGGAGGCAATTGTCTACGCCGGGGCCATTGTCGTCCTTTTCGTCTTTGTGGTGATGATGTTGGATCTGAAACGGGAAGTGGAAGAAGCGCAGAGGGATTGGGCCCGGCCGCGGGCCTGGATCATCCCTGCTGCGCTTGCGGCCATTCTCCTGGCCCAGCTGGTGTACGTCCTGGTGGTGCAGCCGGGCGAGCCGGGCGTGATGACGGCGCAAGGGCCGCGAGAGGTGGGCCTGACGCTATTTGGTCCTTACCTGTTGGCGGTGGAGTTGAGTTCCATTCTTTTGTTAGCCGGCCTGCTGGGCGCCTATCATCTGGGCCGCAGCCGTCCCTAAGGAGGGTGCATGGCAACAGTGGCAGCAATTCCATTAGAGCACGGTCTGGCAGTCGCGGGCACTTTGTTCGTGCTGGGCGTCATCGGCCTTGTGGTGCGTCGCAACCTGTTCTTTGTATTGCTTTCTATCGAAATTATGCTCAACGCGGCCGGACTGGCCTTCGTCGTGGGCGGCGCTCACTGGGGGCAACCTGATGGCCAGATCATGTTTATTTTTATTTTGACCATGGCCGCCGCAGAGGTATCGGTGGGCCTGGCCCTGCTATTGCACCTGTATGAGCAATTCCGCTCGCTCAATGTGGACGACGCCAGCCAGATGCGCGGTTAAGGAACGATTGGCCTATGACCTATCCCGCTGATTTCACAGCAATTTTACCTTTCCTCATCCTGGCCACCGCAGCCGTGGTGGTTATGTTGGGCATCGCCATCGTGCGCCACCATCTGATGTCCTTTATCCTGTCGCTGATCGGCCTGGTTCTGACGCTGCTTTCTTTGCCCCTGGCGGCCACTGAATCGCCGCGACAGGTGACGCCGTTGTTGGTGATCGATGGCTATGCCCTCTTCTATATGGGCCTGGTGCTGGCGGCGACGCTCGTCGTGCTCATCCTGTCCTATCGCTACTTCAGCGGATTGGAGCGCAACCCGGAGGAATATTATATTCTGTTGCTGCTGGCGGCTCTGGGCGCGTCCGTCCTGGTAGCCAGCAGCCACTTTGCCTCCTTTTTCCTGGGGTTGGAGATCTTGAGCATCTCGCTCTACGTGCTCATTGCTTACTCCTACGATGTGATACACCGGGTGGAAGCTGCGTTGAAGTACCTGATCTTGGCGGCGGCCTCCGCTGCATTTCTCCTCTTCGGCATGGCCTTGCTTTATGCCTGGTCAGGGACGCTAGAGTTTGCGCGCATGGCTGAGGCTCACGCGACGCAGGGTGGGAGCCTGTTGTTGCTCCTGGGATTGGGCCTGCTGACGGTGGGTATCGGCTTTAAGCTGGCTGTGGTGCCTTTTCACCTATGGACGCCGGACGTCTACCAGGGCGCGCCCGCGCCGGTGACGGCCTTTGTGGCCACGGTATCTAAGGGTAGTATGCTGGTGCTGGTGCTGCGCTATTTCACGCAGTTGGGCTTCCACGAGCACCCGGAGCTGTTGGGCGGCTTCACGATTGTGGCCGTACTCTCGATGCTGGTTGGCAACCTGCTGGCCTTCTTGCAAAGTAACCTGAAGCGCATGCTGGCCTATTCGTCGATTGCGCACATGGGCTATCTGCTGGTGCCCATCCTGGCTACGGGCGACCTCGTCAATCAGGCGGTAGCCTTCTACCTGGTGGCCTACTTCGCCGCCACGCTGCTGGCCTTCGGCGTCATCACGGTGCTCTCCACGGTGGAGAAGGAAACGGAGGAGATCGAAGCGTACCGCGGCCTGTTCTGGCGCCGACCGGGGCTGGCGCTGGGGCTTGCCGTCTCTATGTTCTCGCTGGCCGGCATCCCGCCGTCGGCGGGGCTGGTGGGTAAATTCATCCTGGCCGCTACCGGCGTGCAGTCGGCGCTGTGGCTGGCGTTGGGCGCCCTGATTGTGGGCAGCGTCATTGGCCTTTTCTACTATGCGCGGGTGGCCATTATCGTGTTCTTCAGCAGCGAGGAAGAAGAAGCCGCCGCGCCCCTGGCAGCGGGCAGCGCCGCGGTGCTGGCCGTGCTGGCGCTGGCCGTGATCTGGCTGGGCGTTTTCCCCTCATCCATGACGGAGTTGATCGCGGCGGTGGTCGAGCGGCTTATCTGAGCAGAGCCAGAATTATGGGACCCAGACCACAAAGCTGAGCGATTCTCCTCTATATTCCCCGGTTATTTCCCAGCAACCGCCAGCGGGCACCCGCAGGCCGTGCCGCATGGCCGTAGCGGGGAAGCTGTGGTGCGAAGCGTTCGTCGCGCCGAACTGTTTGAACGTCTGGCCCGGCTCGTCCAGGCGCCGGCCGTGGATCGTCATGTTGGGGAAGTTTTCTTCTCGCCCGCCCGGATAATGGATACTCCACCAGAAAACTTTGTCCCCTTTTGCCAACTGGCGCCACGCGCCGTCAAGAGGTAGCGCCAGGTACAGATCGTCGCTGCCGTACCAGAACTTGCCGGGAAACACCTCCACCGGCTTACCCGGAGGATCAAACTCTGGATCTGGCGGCTGTGTGACTGGGCAGGTAGAAGGTGGGTCAGATGGTAGCGGAGTGGCAACAGGAGGCACCGCAGTGACCGTCGGAACAGTGTGGGACGACGGCGTTGCGCCGGCCACGCGAACGAGCTCGGGGCAATCGAGGCCGAGGTCCTGGTGTTGGATGCGGTAGGTCAGGTAGCCTTTGCGCCAGACGAGCGTGCCTGCATCTGCATTCTCCTGCCACTCGCCTGCCTCGTCGGGCGCCCCCAGCACACAAAGTCCCTTATGACCGTTGACCGTGACGAGATTGTGAGCTGCCGGTCGGTCGAAGTTGAAGGTCATTATGTCCTCTATATTCTGGCTTGTCTTAATGCTGAGCTGGCCTACTTCGCCGTTTTGCGGGCCGTAGATCTCGCCGATGGCGTGTGGATAGCGGCTGAGGTCGGTGTCGAGCCGTATGATGCCGTCGGGTAACCAGACGGGCCGGAAGGGCTCTAAGGAGAGGCGGACGACTAACATCACCACGCGCATTTCTTCGTCACCGGCGCGGGCTGTTACCTCCCAGCAACCCTCGCCGGGAAAAATCAGACCCGCCGGGTGAAAGCCGGTTTCCCCGTAGCCGTCTTCGGCTCCTCTGAGTACCGTCCGGGGCATCGGCGGCGCCGGCGCGTCCAGGCGCTCGCCGCTGATAGTGACCTCGCCCGGGACCGTGCGGTAGAACCAGAACTTCATGCCGAGCGAGCCGTCGGACGACTGTACGCCGGGGCCGCCAGGATGAAAAAAGACCTTGCCGCCCGGCCAGACCCCGATGAACATGGTGCGCGCCGGGTTGCCGAAACCGGACTGCGTGGAGATATAATAATCGTTCGGCGACTCCTCCAGGTTGGGCAGACTGACCGGGCACTCTGCTATCGCCGCAGAGGTTGGCGGGACCAACGTCGGAGCCGGCGTGTCGGTAGGGGTCGCCGTAGCCGTCGCTGTGCCTGTCGCAGTGGCCGTTGGCGTGGCGCTCGGATCGAGCGGCTGAGCCAGCGGTGTATTGTTGGCAGTGCCCGCTGTGTTGGTAGCGGTAGCGCTCGGACCGGGTCGCTGAGCGAGAGTCCTCGTGCGGATCGTGTCCGGCGATTCTGGCGCCATCTCTTCGCTGCTGGCGCTCCTGGCACAGCTGGTACCGGCGAGGGCCAGCAGGATCAGTATCAGGAATGTGTAAAGCTTCATCTTGTACTTACCCTTGGTGGTCAATATTTTTGCCGGGTGGCTTCTACCATGTTATACACCGCTACCCCTCGATTGGTTCCGTCCAGACCGTTACCTTTTAACCGAGTCATGTTGTCAATCGTTGTTGACGGTGCGCCGGTCTGCCGGCCAGTGCAACGGAAAGGAAAGTAGAACTACCTGTCAGATGGTTGTACGGAACCGCATGGCGCCGGCCGGTGTACTATAGAGTAGATGGAACATTCCGGAATAGTTCAAAGTGATGCCGCAAATCCTGAGGAGGCGGGAGTCGCTCTCCTGGAGGCAGACCTGATCCGGCGTGCGCGGCGGGACGACGACGCTGCCTGGATGGAGCTGGTGCGGCGGCACCAGGAGCCGGTGTTTCGCCTTGCCTACCTGACGCTCGGCTCTGGAGGGACGGCCGCAGATGCAGAGGACGTGGCTCAGGAAACGTTTGTGCGGGCCTATCTGAAGCTGGAGCAGTTTGAGGATGGTCGTCCACTGCGCCCCTGGCTGCTGGCCATCGCGGCCAACCTAGCGCGCAACCGGCGCCGGAGCCATGGCCGATATTGGGCCGCGCTGCGGCGATGGTGGCAGCGGGTGGGGGAGTTGAGCGCGGTTGAACCGGCGCCGGCGGACCATGGCGCTATGTATGAGCGCTGGCAGGCTGACCGGCTGTGGCAGGCGGTGCAGCGTCTGTCGCCGGACCACCAGCAGGCCGTTTACCTCCGCTACTTCCTCGATCTCTCCGAGGAGGAGATGGCGGCAACGCTCGACGTGGCGCCGGGCACCGTGAAGTCGCGACTCTATCGCGCGCGGCAGGCGCTGCGGGCAGTGATCGAGGCGGAGTTTCTGGAATTGTATGAGGAATGGAGTGGAGATGACCGTAGAAAGTGATCGCGCAGAAGTCGAGTGGGAGCAAAGGCTACAAGAGGCTGCTGCTTCCTTTCCGTATCCGGTTACCCCCGACATCCACGCGGCGGTGCAAAAGCCGCTGGGCAGGGATGAGATGTCTCGTGCGCCGGCACCAACCGGCAGGCGCCGGTTGGCAGTTGCAGTCCTTGTGGCCCTTGTGATGCTGGTCGCACTATTGGCTGTTCCTGAGGTGCGCGCGGCTCTGGCGCGTTTCCTGCACGTCGGCGCCATTACCATCTTCGTGAGCGAAAGGGAAGAGGCGGTGGGACACACAGCAGCGGAGTCAGACACAGAAGACATCGTGGCGGCAGAGCCGATCACGCGCAAGGCTGCCCCAACCGCACTGCCGACGACGACACGAACACCGGCACCCTCGCAGGGCCCGGTTTCGCGGCGTACAACGCCGGCTTTTCCAGACATCGTTTTGGCTCCGCCTACGCCTGCGCCAACGTTCACGCCCACGC
>DATHSI010000089.1:0-69255 GCA_035464315.1 Candidatus Sulfomarinibacteraceae bacterium | reverse complement strand
ACCACTGCTGGGGTATGATGAACTCAACCTCCGGGAGGTTGTGCAACCTCCCGGAGGTTATCAGTTGCTGATCAGAAAGAGGAGCCAGATCACGGGGATCAGCCAGTAGCGACTGCCACCAGCGGGCATCCATCTGGCGCGGGCGTGATGAACGGGCGACGTTGATTTCACGGAACGTGTCTTTCCTGGCGGAAGTTGTGGGGCTGTGGCCCGATCACCGGACCGGTTGGGCTACGATCATGAAAGCAATTCCAACGTGGCCCCGCCTGCCGAAAGCGCGGCGTCGCCGTCGCCCAGGGCGCGCGTCTTCACGTAGCCCAGCGCCAGCACACCGCGCGGCCCGCCGCTGGCGGATGTGATTGTGCCTGCGGAGCGTCCGTCCACTTCGATGTCATCGCCGGGGGCCACCGATTCAGTGGCGCGCAGGCGCACCAGCTTGCGCGCCAGCCGACCGCGGCTTTCCATGCGTGCAATGATCTCCTGGCCCGTGTAGCACCCTTTGTTAAAGGAGACGTCGTCCCACAGGCCGGCTTCCAGGGGAATATAATCCTCTGTGATCTCGCGCCCGAAGCGCGGCAGGCCGGCCTCGATGCGCGCGTACTCAAAGGTCTGCTCGTCCGCCGGCGTGATTCCGGCGTCCACCAGCTGTTCCCACAGCGCCGCCTTATCGTCCACGTCGCCCATGACGAAGTAGCCGCCGCCGGCAATGGGATCCGTACGGTGCAGATAGGCGATGGTGTCCGCCGCCTCCAGCTGTCGCCAGTGGTGCAGGGGCAGGTCCACGGCGTCGCCGAAGAGGGGGCGCAAGCGCTCCGCCGCTTGCGGGCCGTAAACCGCCAGCACCGCCGTCTCCTCGCTCAAATCTTCGATGTGAAAGTCATCCTGGAAAAAGACGAAGCGCATCAGGTAGCGTCCCACGTCCTCGGCGTTGTTTTCGCCGGTCAGAGCGTAGACGGCCTCGCTGCTGGTATAGAGCAGCAGGCGGTCGATCATGCGCCCGATGTCGGTCGTGAGCACCGTGGCGGCCCCCTCACCGCTCTGCAATTGGGCCACGGCCTGCGTGGACATGCGATTGATCAGATCCAGCCGCGTCTCGCCCATGAATTTTAGAATGCCCAGATCGCTGCGGTCAACGACAATGGCCGACTCGTGCAGGGCATCATAGGCGTCGGCTAACGATACACTCTCAAGGACGGTGTCCATTCTCTCTCACCTCGTCAACGCTTGTGTCTGCCGCCGGAGGGCTCTGTTCCAGCCACTTTTCGGCGAACTTTTCTATTCCAAAGATGTGCGCCGCTTCGTGTTCGAAGCTGGCCACGGCGATCAACTTCCACAGCGGGCGGTTGCCCAGGCCCGGATAGCGCCCAGGCGTTTCCAGATCTGTGCGGCTGAACTCCTCCAACCACTCTTCAAGCTGCGCGCGCACGCCCTGCAGGTCGTCAAAGATACGATCCAGGTCCCTGCCCGCGACATCCGTATAGCGTTGGGCGTTGTAGGCGTCGCGGTCGGCGAGGGCATTCAGCAGGCGCGCCGGTTTCTTGCCCTGGTCGATGTGGTTCAGGGCGGTGACCAGCTCCGCTTCCCAGTTGACGAAATGGGCCAGCACGTCGGCCACAGACCAGTCGCCGATGACGTTCGATTCCAACAACGATTCCTCAGGCAGCGAGGCAAGCGTCTCCAGCAGGCGTACGCGCACTTCGTCTAGCTGTTCCTGAATCTCCATGGCATCCATCGCACATCTCCCTATCGCCTATCCATACAAAACACGGATGCTCCGCGGCAAAGTGTGATCGCCCGTCGGTGCATCCGTGCAGCGCTACGTTTAATTGTCCCGGTTATACCGAAAACGGCTAGCCGCCGGCGGAACGGATGGCCAGCATGAGGCCTGTGCCGATGCCCAGGAAGATGAGGCCGGAAACGATGACCCAGATGGCGCCCCAGGGGATGGCGGCCCCGTCTCTCGCTTCCACCTCTGCGCCGGCGTCGGCCGGTCTGCGCCGGCTTATCGCTGCGCCGAGAATCAAAAGAGTGATGAGGCCCAGGCTGCCGGCGACGGGCAGCGCCGGGTTCACCAAGACGTCGTTGGCCAGATGTATTTCACCACCGGGGTAGAAGGTGTCAGCCAGAGCGTAGCCCGCCAGAATGACAAAGAAGAGGATAATGAGCGACGTGCTGACCGTAGCCCATCGCGGCATTTCGTGGCTGGGAATTGGATCGGGGGGTTGTTTTTCCGCCAGCTCGCGCAACTGTTCCTTTTTCCGATTCTCCAGGTTGGATTTCTTCTCCTGAAACTCCGGATCTTCCTTGAGCGTCGCCGTCTGCTGCTCCAGCCGGGCAAAAATGAATGCCAGCGGCAGCCCCATAGCCAGCAGGCCGCCCAACGTCACAGCGGTGAGGATGCCGGCGATGACCAGCGGGTGTACCTGGACGCCGTTCAACTCTCGCAGGCCGGGGATAGTAACCAGCACCTCGCCAAGGAGGTATTGGTCGAGCTGGATGGTTATCAACTCGTCTTCCACTGCCATGCTGCCAGGGCTGACGGCCAGCGCTCGATCCAATCCCAGGTCGAGACCACCGCCCGCGCCATCGCTGACATTGATCCACACCAGCGAGGCCAGGCCGCTGAACAGCAACAGGCCGATGATGATCAGCCACGTCCTTAGCGTTTCAAAGCTCTTCAAGCCGTTTCCTCCTGCACAAAGCGATCCATATCAATTGCGCATTTTAGCACAACCGATTTCCCCCAGCAATGAGGGCGGAAGCGGCGCTGGAATCGTCCCACGTGACAAATGTCACCAATCTTTTATGCAGCTTGCCACTAATTCCAGTTCGATACGCCGTTTACACTATGTTAGACTTGTACCGAGTGCGGGCAAGCGTTGTGCATCTAAACGCACGGCGGGTGTGATTTGCCCGCGCCTCGCGCCGATCGGGTGACAATGTCCCGGGGGTCGATTACAATGGATGCCATGCTCAGGCATTTTGGGCAGGACCCTTGTGCTTTTGAGTTGCATTCACTAAGTTCAAGAGGACATCGGTCGGTAATAGGTGGCAGCCTTATGAGCTGCACGGTACCAGTTGCGTGTTTAGGGTTGTAGTTACCTCGGTAACGAAGGAGGAAGCGCGGTTATGCAACGACCGATCATTGTTGTGTTCCTCGTTGCGCTATTGTTGCTGGCTGCCTGTGATCAAGCGCCAGTGGAGGGGCCGGCAGGACCTGCCGGACCGCAGGGTCCGCCAGGACCCGCGGGTGCGACCGGCGAGCCTGGTCCGCCTGGTGCGCCGGGTGAACCCGGCGTCAGTTTTGAGACCGCACAGTTCGTGGGCAGCGACGCCTGCGCCCAGTGTCACGAAGGGATCTACGACGAATTCCAGCTCAGCGGTCATCCCTGGCAGCTAACTCCTGTTGTAGACGGCGCCCCCCCGGACTATCCATTTACGCAGCTCCCCGGCCCGCCAGAGGGATATGAATGGTCGGACATCAGCTATGTGATCGGCGGCTATAATTGGAAGGCCCTCTTCCTGGATGAGGAAGGCTACATTATTACGGGCGACGACGAAGAAGCCACCACCCAGTACAATCTAGAAAACGAGGTGATAGGCGCCCGCGGCGACTGGGGCAGCTACCACGCTGGCGAGGCCAACGTTTCCTACGAGTGCGGCTCCTGCCACACGACGGGCTTCAGCTCTCGCGGACAGCAGGACGACATGCCCGGCATCGCCGGCGCCTGGGCCATGCCCGGCGTGCAGTGCGAAGCGTGTCACGGCCCGGGCAGCCTGCACGTGAACGCCCCGCGCTCCTTCGACATGACCGTCAGCCGTGACGCCGAAAGCTGCACCAGCTGTCACGTGCGCGGCAATCTTGACGAGGTGACCGTTGCCGACGGTTTCATCCAGCACCATGAAGAGTACGGAGATCTGTTTCAGAGCAAGCATCTGGTCTTAGATTGCGTCGATTGTCACGATCCGCACGGCGGCGTTGTACAGTATCGCCAGCGCGGTGAGGAGACCACGCGCATCGATTGTGAAAGCTGCCACTTCGAAGTTGCCCGCTTCCAGGACAATCCCATACACGAACGGATCAGCATCGACTGCGTTGACTGCCACATGCCGCGTCCCATCGTGAACGCCACCGGCGACAGCGAAGGCTTCACCGGCGATGTGCGCACGCACATAGTGGCCATCGATCCCTTCCAGATATCGCAGTTTACGGAGATGGAAGACGGAGAAACGGTGGTGCACCCACGGATCGCACTCGATTTTGCCTGCCGCAGTTGTCATAATCCCGACGGGTTAGGGCTGCCCAAGACCGACGAGCAATTGCTAGAGACGGCGATCAACTACCATACGCCGCCTGAAGGGGCCGAGCTGCCCGCCGAGCCGCCGCCGGAACCGGAGCCTGAAGAGACGCCGACACCCTGAGCGGATAAGATAGACTATCGCGCTGGTGAGGACAGGACGCTTCTTGTAGCGCTCTGTTCTCATCTGGCAGACCGATGATCAGCGCCCGCCTGTACTTGAAGGAGATTGCTTTGCCGCCTTCAAATCGAAAACGGACTTCCATACTGCTGCTCCTGCTCGCTCTCGTGCTGGCTGTTGTGGGTGTCGCACTTGTGGCCTGGCCCGCGCCGGCTGTGGCCCAGACCACCGGCCTAGCGGCGGAGCAAGCAATCCTGCGCGATATTGCCGCCTCCCCCCACGCCTTGCCCGGCGCGGAGGCTGCGCTGCAAACGCCGGGGGGCGCCGGGGATGCGGCCTGCCGTCTGTGTCATGAGGATTCGGACGCAGTGGTTGCCTTTCCCAGCGGCGAGACGTTGCCTGTAGAGGTCGATCCGGCCGTCGTCGACGCCTCGGCGCACGGCGGCGAGCTGGAGTGTACATCCTGCCACTCCCCGGCCCGCTACCAGTATCCTCATCCGCAGGTAGCCGCCGAGAGCCTGCGCGAGTATGAAATCGAACGCTCCGCAACGTGCGAGCGTTGTCACCAGGACCCGCATCTGACCAGCCACCCCGGCCCCGACGCGCAACAGCCGGTGGTGTGTACCGATTGTCACAGCGCCCACGACGTGATCACCGTTGAAGCGTGGCACGATGGGCAGGGCACGGCCACGTGCGCTGAGTGCCACGCCGAGGCCGGTGTGGACTTCACCGATCGAGGGCAGTTGACGCAGGTCATTCAAAACGGTCTCTTTGCCGAGCGCCGCAGCGACGAATACTGTCTGGCCTGCCACTCGCTACCCGACCGCTCTATGACGCTGGACAGCGGCGAAACGTTGCCGCTGACGGTAGATGAGGAACGCTTCCACGATTCCGTGCACGGTCTGGACAATCCCTGGCAGCCGCTGAACTGTACCGACTGTCACACCGACTACGAATATCCGCACGATCCCGTCGTCGCCGATACGCGCCGCGAATATACGCTGGAAAGGGTCGACACCTGCGAACGGTGCCACGAGCCGAAGTTTGAGGAGACGATGGACAGCGTGCACCGTGAAGCGTTGGAGCGGGGCGTGGAAGAGGCCGCCGTGTGTACCGACTGCCACGGCGCGCACTATACGCCGCCCCCCGACGAGCCGCGTTCGCGTATCTCGTACACCTGCGAGCAGTGCCATAGCACCATTTTCGACGAGTATGCCCAGAGCGTGCACGGCGAAGCCCTCTTAGAAGAAGATAATCCGGACGTGGCCGTGTGCACCGACTGCCATGGTGTGCACGACATCGGCGATCCCAACCTGGCGGCCTTCCGCGTCAACTCGCCCGAACTTTGCGCCGAGTGCCACGCGGACGAGGCGCTGATGAGCAAGTACGATATTTCCACAGACGTCTTCCAGACATACGTGGACGATTTCCACGGCACGACCATCGCCCTGTTCGATCTGGAGGATCCCACAGCGGGCGCCACTACGGCGGTTTGTTTCGATTGCCACGGCGTGCACGACATCCGCTCGCCCGACGATCCGCATTCCGGTATCAAGCAGAATCTGCTGGAAACGTGCCAGCAGTGTCACCCTGATGCTACGGAGAACTTCCCCAATGCCTGGCTCAGCCACTACCAGCCCTCGCTGGAGCACCATCCCATGGTTTTCCTGGTGAACTGGTTCTACCGGCTGATCATCCCCGGCACGCTGATCTTCATGGTGCTCTTCATCAGTACAGACATCTACCGGCGCGTACGCGGAGATCGCCCGCAGGAGGATGCGGACACACCGACCCCGCCACCGCCCGCGCCGCCG
This sequence comes from Candidatus Sulfomarinibacteraceae bacterium, assembly GCA_035464315.1. GTDB lineage: Bacteria > Chloroflexota > Anaerolineae > Promineifilales > Promineifilaceae > JAAYYY01. Next base: position 63,022 of record DATHSI010000089.1, on the reverse strand, counting down.
GACGGACGACCAGAGGAGCTTGAAGAGGAGTAGGCTTTGAGCGAAGAAATGAAGCAGTATCCCCGTTTTCGCATTGGCGCCCGCATCGAGCACTTTGTGCTGATGGTCAGCTTTACCATCCTGGGGGTGACCGGCATCCCACAAATGTTCGCCCTGGACTCGGGCGTGGCGCGTAGCCTCATCAGCCTGATGGGCGGCATCGAAACGGTGCGCGTCATCCATCGCTGGGCCGCCTTCTTCCTGGTGTTGGGCTCCGTGTACCACCTCTTCACCTCTGCCTATCGCTTTTTCGTGAAGCGCGAGCGCATGCGCATGATTCCGGAGAAGAAAGATCTTTTCGATGCCATCAACCTCGCGCTCTACAACCTGGGTTTGCGCGACGAACACCCGCGCATGGCCAAGTTTAATTTTTCGGAAAAATTTGAGTATTGGGCCGTGGTCTGGGGCACGGTGATCATGACCATCACCGGCTTCATGCTATGGAACCCCATCGCCACCACATCCGTTTTGCCCGGCGAGATTATCCCCGTGGCGCTCACGGCGCACGGGGGCGAGGCGCTGCTGGCGGTGCTCTCTATCGTCGTCTGGCACTTCTACAACGTGCACATCAAGCATTTCAATCCCAGCATGTTTACGGGCAAGTTGCCCCACGACCAGATGGAGGAGGAACACGCGCTGGAACTGGAGCGGCTGGAAGCCGGCGGCGATCCCTGGACCGAACTGGATCGGCCGGTGCTCGAACGGCGCCGCCGCATTTTTCTCGTCGCCAGCGTCATCATCGGTGCCCTGGTGTTGGCAGTCCTGATTTGGGCTTTCACCTTTGAAGAAACAGCCATCACGACCGTGCTGCCCACCGCCACCAGCGACGTTTTCGCACCATTACAGGAAACACCTATGCCTTGAGAGATCGCGCTCTATCATGTTAGAGGGAGGAGTGTCTATGCCCATTTTGAGTGAATTATGAAAACAATGAAACATGCACCATCACATGTAAAGGAGAGTGTTCTATGTACCCTGGAAGAATGAAATTCTTCATCGTAGGGGTGCTGATTATCCTTGCTCTCGCTGCCTGTAGTCAGGAACCAGAAGAGGTCGAGGTCACCCGCCTTGTGCAGGTCACGTCGGAGCCTGAAGAGGTTACCGTAGAAGTGACGCGCCTTGTGGAAGTTCCGGTCGAACCCGAAGGCCCCGAAGCGCCGCAGGCCGTGACGCAGTTGGCCATTGTCGAGCAGTGGCAAAACTCGCCTCACGCCGACGCCAGCGCCGAAGCATTCGTGCACTGGGACGAGGACGATCCCGCCGAAGTGCCGGCGTCTTGCGCCAAGTGTCACAGCACACCGGGCTTCATCGACTTCCTCGGCGCGGACGGCAGCGAAGCGGGCGCTGTGAACCAGGCTGCCCCGATAGGCAGCGTCATCGAGTGTGAGGCCTGCCACAACGACGCCGCGCAGGCGCTGACGACGGTAACTTTCCCTTCGGGAGAGACCATCTCGCAGCTTGCCGACGAGGCTCGTTGTATGCAGTGTCACCAGGGCCGCGCCTCGACGGTGCAGGTCAATGATGCTGTGGAGTCGGCGGGCCTGACCGGTGATCCCGACGCGGTGAGCGAAGAGCTGGGATTCATCAACATCCACTACTATGCAGCCGCGGCTACCAAGTATGGCACGTGGGCCAAAGGCGGCTACGAGTACGAGGGTAAGTCGTACGACGCCCTCTTCGACCACGTCGAGCCGTTCTCCACCTGCATCGATTGCCACGACCCGCACACGCTGGAAGTGCAGGTTGACAGTTGTAGCGAGTGCCACGCCAACGTTAACACTGCCGAAGACCTGCCCCGGATTCGCACCGAAGGGTCTCTGGTGGACTACGATGGCGACGGCGACATGAATGAAGGCATTCTGGGCGAAATCGAGACCTTGCAGGCCATGTTGTACCAGGCCATGCAAACCTATTCCGCCGAAGTTGCCGAGATGCCCATTCTCTATGACTCAGCAACCTATCCCTACTTCTTCATCGATACCAATGGTAACGGTGAAGCCGATGAGGGTGAGATTGCCTTCCCCAACCAGTTCGCAAACTGGACGCCGCGCCTGCTCAGAGCAGCTTACAATTACCAGGTCTCGCTGAAGGATCCCGGGCAGTATGCGCATGGCGGCAAGTACATCATCCAACTGCTCTACGATTCCATCGAGGATCTGAATCAGGCAGTGGACACGCCGGTGGATATGGCGGCGCTGCGCCGCATCGACCACGGCCACTTCGCCGGGTCGGAAGAGGCGTTCCGCCACTGGGATGAGGACGGCTTTGTGCCCGCCTCTTGCAGCAAGTGCCACTCGGCCGATGGCTTGCCCCTGATGTTGACCGAGGGCGTGGCCATCTCGCAGGAGCCGTCGAACGGTCTGGAGTGTTCAACGTGTCACACCAGCGTGGAAACGTTTGAGCGTTTCGAGGTCGAGCAAGTCGCGTTCCCCAGCGGCGCGGTGCTGTCCACCGGTGACTCCGACAGCAATCTCTGTCTGAACTGTCACCAGGGCCGGGAGTCGACGGTGAGCGTGAACCGCACCATCGGCGACACGCCCGACGACGAAACCGGGGAGAACCTGCGCTTCCTCAACGTGCACTACTTTGCGGCTGGAGCTACCCTCTTCGGCGGGCAGGCTCAGGGCGCGTACCAGTTCGAGGGCCAGGAGTATGCGGGCCGCTTCGAGCATGTACCTGCTTTTGACAACTGCATCGAGTGTCACAACACGCACGCGCTGGAAGTAGAGGTCCAGGCCTGTAGCAACTGTCATGAGGGCGTAGAGACCCAGGAAGACCTGCGGTCCATCCGTTTCCCACGCGATGAAGCGCAACCGGTCGACTACGACGGTGACGGCGATGTGGAAGAAGGCATCGCCGGCGAAATCGAAACGTTGCACGAGATGCTGTACGACGCGCTGCAGACGCACGCCGCCGAGGTCGTGGGCACGGGTATCGTCTACGATTCCCACAGCTACCCCTACTTCTTCGTCGACAGCAACGACAACCGTGAAGCAGACCCGGACGAAATTAACTTTGGTAACGCATACAATAGTTGGACGCCTCGCCTGCTGCGCGCGGCTTACAACTACCAGTACGTGGCCAAAGATCCGGGCGCCTTCGCGCACAACAGCGAGTACATCATCCAGATCCTGTACGACTCCCTGAATCATCTGGGGGCCGACGTATCAGGACTGGTCAGGCCGGAGACGCCGGGCGGCTGATAAGCGCCGGGTCTATTCGGAAAAAGAAAAGGCCGGATGTGCATCTGTTGCACATCCGGCCTTTTTTATTGTCAGGCACACCAGTCATGCTGTCACTTGCCAACGGCGTAAGATCGTGTTCGTAATGAAACCTACGGCTATCGTGATCAATACCGGTAATGCGAGTCGCAGGCCGACTAATCCAAGAATAACGGCTGCTGCTTCTAATCCGCTCATGGTAACCTCCTACCAGTAAATGATAAGTCCTGCTCTTACTGTGAGCGTAACATTCACGCCACGCGCCGTCTATCAGGGGAGCTAACCAACTTCATATGGGTAATTTCCCCCATAGGGAGATTGGCCCTTTTCCCAATTTACGTCTCTAAGGCCCATTGTTAGACTGAAAATTGAACTGCGGAATTATCTTTCACCGCAGCAAGGAGGTCAGCGATGGGCCAACGTACTCATTACGGAATTTTCATCGGGCTCTTTCTCGTCCTGGCGCTGCTGTTTGGCGTCGTCGGGGAGGGACAGGCCCAGGAGCCAACAGGGCCGGCGGAGAGCGAGTGCCAGAGTTGCCACAGTGACCAGCATGAGGAGTGGGCGGCCAGTCTGCACGGGCAGTCCACCAGCCGCGCCTTCATACAGGCGTGGAAAAAGGAAGGCAGCTCGCCTGAATGTCTGGTCTGCCATACCACCGACTACGATCTGGCGTCGGGCACCTGGGAGACAGACGGCATCGCCTGCGAGAGTTGTCACGAGCCAGACGGTGTGGACCATCCTCGCGAGATCATGCCCACTAAGGGTGGGCCCGATGATTGCGGTTCTTGCCACGTGGAAACCCATGACGAGTGGGAAGTCAGCGAGCACGGCGCGCAGTCGCTGGCCTGTGTCAACTGCCACAACCCGCACAACACCGATCTGAAAACGAGCGGGTCGCAGGAGTTGTGCCAGACGTGCCATAACGAAGAGAGTCACTTTTACAACTTTACGGCGCACGCCGACAAAGGGCTGTTGTGCACCGACTGCCATCTGCGCGTTTCCGACAAGCCGGTTGACGGCGGACATAGCCCGCGGCGACACACCTTCACCGTCGATCTGAAGAGTTGTACGCAGTGCCACGGTGCGGAAATGCACTACCCGGTGCAGAATGCAATGGGCGCGGCTGAAAGCTCCGAAGCGGAGACCGAGCCCACTACTTCCCCCGAAGCGGATGAAATCACGCCCACCGCAGTACCACTGGCCGACGCCGCGCCGCAACAAACGCATCCTGCGGGCTACGTCATCGCCGCCATCGTGGGTCTGGGATTGGGCCTCGTCGTGGCGCCAGGTATCGAGCATCTGTACCGTCGTTCGCGCGGCGAACAGTAATAATGAGCCGCGCGCGACGACCAGTGAGGTTAAAGATGGACGAACGAGAAATGAATAACACGCAGTCGAACAGTTCGGACGTACAGGAGAAACGGACGCTGAGACGCCGGGAGTTTCTAAAGCTGAGCCTGGCCGGGCTGGCGGTCACCGCCGGACCTGCCGTGGCCTGGAGATCGGTACGGCCCAGCGCAGCGCCGCGCGGCGACAGCAAACACAGCTGGGCCATGGTCATCGACCAGCAAAAGTGTGTGGGCTGTGGTCATTGCACCCTCGCCTGCCGCGCGCGCAACGACGTGCCGCCCACGATGTCCTGGAACCGCATCGTCGAGGATGAGCAGAAAGAAACTTTTCTCTCCATCCCCTGCATGCACTGCGAAGATGCGCCCTGCGTCCACGTTTGCCCCGTCAACGCCACGTATCAGCGGGCCGATGGCATTGTGATGATGGACTACGACCGCTGCATCGGCTGCCGCTATTGTGAGATGGCCTGCCCCTACGCCTCGCGCGTTTTCAACTGGACCGAGTTCAGCGGCGACAACCCCGCCGTACCCAGCTGGGGCCAGCCGGACGTGCCGCGCCGCCCGCGCGGCGTCGTCGAAAAATGCACGTTCTGTGTGGAGCGTATCGACCGCGGCCTGGAAAACGGCCTCACGCCCGGCGTAGACAAGGCGGCGACGCCGGCCTGTGTCGTGGCCTGCCCCACCGGCGCGCGCCTCTTTGGCGACCTCAACGACCCGGAGTCGCCGGTGAGCAAGGCGCTGGCCCGCTATTCCTCTTTCCGCCTCCGCGAGAACCTGGGCACCGGCCCTCGCGTCTACTACCTGCCGCCGCGAGACAAAGAAGAGCAGCCTGAATTACAGGAGGTGTGCACATGAAGCGCCTGCGAGAGTATTTATTTCCGACCTGGCTTATTTTGCTGGTCGTGTTCATCCTGAGCGGCCTGGGGGCGGCAGTCGTCGTCTTCACCCGCGGCCTGATCGTCACCAACCTCAGCGATCTGGTGCCCTGGGGCTTGTGGATCACCATCGACCTGTCTGCGGTGGCCCTGGGCGCCGGCGCCTTCATGCTCTCCGCTGCCGTTTACCTGCTGGGTCTGAAGCACCTGGAACCGGTCGCGCGGACGGCCGTTTTCATCGGCTTCATCGCCTACACCATGGCCTGCATGACCCTGCTGTTGGACATCGGGCGCCCCGATCGCTTCTGGCACGCAGTCGTCTTCTGGAACATTCACTCCCCGCTGTGGGAAGTGACCATGTGTATTACCTTCTATCTGATGGTCCTGAGCCTGGAGGTCCTGCCCCTGTTGGCGCGCCACGACTGGCTGCGCCAGCGCTTTCCGCTACTGGCGCAGCGGCTGGCCGGTATCCACCGCTTTGCGCCGGTGCTGGCCGTTGTGGGCCTGGGCCTTTCCCTGCTGCACCAATCGTCCCTGGGCGCTACTTACGGCGTGCTGAAGGCGCGCCCCATTGTCTATCGCCCCGGCATGGCCATCCTGTTCATCGCGTCGGCCATGGCCGCCGGCCCGGCGCTGACGGTGCTGGCTTCGCGCACGGCGGCTGCGCTCAGCCCTCGCGCGCGGGTCGACGACCGGCTGCTGAACCAGATCACTAAGTTTGTAGGGTGGGCCCTCGTGGCCTATCTCTACCTGCGATTCTGGGATATGCTGTCCATGAACTATACGTACGAGCCGGGCCGCAGCGAAGGGCTACGCATCCTGACCAGCGGCTCGCTGGCCTTCAATTTCTGGGTGGGCGAGATTCTGCTGGGAGCACTGATTCCAATGATTATTTTGCTCAGCGACCGGCTGCGCCGCCACACGGCTTTGCAATGGCTGGCGCTCCTGTTTGTTGTGGGAGGCCTCGTGGCCTATCGCTGGGATACCAACATCGTCAGCCAGATGGTTGTTTTCAACTACCTGCCCCAGGAGATCGTACCGCGGTACACGGCCTATGTCCCATCCCTGGTCGAATTCCTGGCAGGCGCCGGGGTCGTGGCCTACGGGTTGCTCGTGTTTACGCTGGGCGCACGCTATCTGCGCATCGTGGACCACACGCGCGCGAGCGAGCAAGAGGACCACGCGCCGTCGTTGGTGACCAGCGCCGCTGACTGAGAAACTGTACTGGAGGTATGATGAACGAGTTCGGAGCAACCGTCTTTATGATAACGCTATTTGCGCTGCGTTGTGTTGCACCGTTACTGATTACACTGGGCGTTGGCTACCTGATGAACCGGCTTCTGGATCGTTGGGCAGCCGAGGATGCCCAGGTGCGCGAACCCGTACCTGGGGGCGCTGTTCCTGCCTTTGGCGCGGAGCGGACGCCGGCTGCAGAGCCCAGGCCCTCAATTCTTTCCATTCCTTGCTGGGTGTTTAACAACTGCGAAGAGACCAGGCGCGCAAGCTGTCCTGGTTGCAACGAGAAAGGTATTCCTTGCTGGCAGGCGAGGCTGATGGCCGAAGGCAGATTGCCTGAGACCTGTCCCGACTGCCCGCGTTATATTGCGGCGCATGCGGTTGCCTGAGCGGGCATAACCGCTTCACCGACTTTGTGTCAGCAACCTGACACGCAGAGACCTGGCGATTGCCGTTGTCACCGGCGCGCCAGGTCTCCTAATCCTCTCTTTTTTCCCCATCACGGCAGGCAGCCGCCCCACCTCACTCTTCCAATTCGATCAGCCCCATTTTCAACGCGTACTTGACCAGATCGATGCGGCTGTGCATATTCAGCTTGCGCATGATGTTTTCGCGGTGGCGGTCCACCGTCTTGACGCTGATCACTAGCTTCTCCGCGATCTCCGCGTTGGTCAGTCCCTGCGCAATGAGCGTGAGCACCTCCAGTTCGCGCGGCGTGAGGTCATCCTGCACCATCAGGTGGTCCCCTGCGTCCGCGCGATGCAGATAATTCTTTACCAGGCGCGCCGCCAGCGAAGGGTAAAGGAAGACGTCTCCCTGGTTGACTGTGCGAATGGCGTTTAGCAGCTCATCGGGAGCGGCCCGCTTGGGCACGTAGCCCGAGGCGCCGGCGTGCAACATCTCGAAGAAGTAGTGGTCATCTTCGTGCATGGTCAGGGCCAGCACCGCCGTCTCCGGCGCCACCTCTTTAATGCGCTTTGTGGCGTCGATGCCGTTCATATCTGGCATCTGAATGTCCATCAGAATCACGTCGGGCTTACTGATGCGTACCTTTTCCACCGCTTCCACGCCTGATTCCGCTTCGCCCACGATCTCTATGTCGGCGTGGGCGGCCAGTAACATGCGCAGGCCAGAGCGTACGACAACGTGGTCGTCAGCTAATATTATCCGGATCTTCTTCTCTGCCATCAGTCGTATCCTCGTTGGTTAAGGGAATCAGGACGCGCACCGTGCTACCCTGCCCAATGCGCGACGCAATCTCACACTCGCCGCCTACCAGCGTCACCCTTTCCTGCATGCCCAGCAAGCCCCAGGCGCGCCGCTGCCCGTCGTTCGTAGCGCCCAGCGCCCTGTCGGGATCGAAGCCGCAACCATCATCGGTGACGATCAATTGCACGGCGTTATTTGTAAAGAAGAGCCGCACCATGGCCTGGCTGGCGCTGGCATGCTTGGCTACGTTGTTCAGCGCCTCCTGCGTAATGCGAAAAAGGACCGTTTCAATCTCCGGCTGCAGGCGCCGACGTCGCCCATCCACCAGCAGATCCGTCTCCACCCCGCAACGCTCGCTGAAGTTCTGTATGTGTCCCTGCAGGGCGGGCACCAGGCCCAGATCGTCGAGCACCGAGGGGCGCAGGTCGCTGATCAGGTCGCGCAACTCCTGCAACGCCTGGGCGTTCAAATCCTTTAGCTCCATAAGCTGACGCGAGGCCAGGGAGGGTTCTCGCTGCACGGCGTCGGCCGCGGCCTTCAGGCCCAGCCCCAATCCTGTCAGCATCTGGCCCGCGCCGTCGTGTAGTTCTCGCGCGATCCGCTGCCGCTCCCGTTCCTGGGCGGCGACAATGCGGCGGTAAAGCTCGCCGCGCAGGGCCTCTCGCGCCTGTACCTGTTGGTAGAGCATGGCATTTTCCACGGCCATGCTCAACTGGCCGGCGATGGTGCCCAGCAGCGACAGGTCGCGCGCGCTGAGTGGCGCAGTGTCCTCCCGCACCCCAAGCACCAGGCTGCCGCGCACCTCGTTTTGGACCAGCAGGGGAATGGCCACGATCCGGCCCTGGCGCTCCAGCACCTCGTCCGCGGGCGGTTCAAAACTCGTGATCGGCCTCACGCTTTTCTGCGACCCAACTTTTTGTACGGTGGCCGAGCCGCGGTTGACGACCTGGGCGCCCATCTCGCGCAGAGTGTCGCACACCAGGCCGCAGTCGGGACCGCACTCATTGTCGCAACCGGCGCGGGCCACCACGCGCGGCTGCTCGCCACTGCTTTCGCGCATCAGGATCATGCCCGCCTGCAGGCGAGGGATGCCGGAGAGGATGGTCTGCAGCGCGTTACTCAACAGCGTGTCGGATTCCAGCGAGGCAGCCAGCCCACGCGACAGATCGTACAGCAGCGTCAAATCTTGTAGCGCCAGCTGTAACTGGCGATTGAGCTGTTCCGTCTCTTCTCGCGCCCGCCGCTGCGTTTCCAGCGCCTGCCGTTGCGCGGTGAGCCTCGCGCTGCGCGCTGCGCTCAGATGTTGCTGGTGCTCCAGTTCGAACGCGCGCAGCGCGCGGATGGTGGCTACGGCCATCACAGCCGCCATCAGCGCCCGGAAGAACTGCACCGGGAAGCCAAACAGCGACAGGAACAACTCGCTGTTGATAATGTTGGCGGGAAAAAGCACGCTGGGCGCGGGGAATATCTGGCCCACAACGCCGTAGAGGATGAGGGCCGCCGCAGCCCACCGCAGATCTTTGCCGAACGGGGCCATCCCCCGCTCGCGAAAGGCGCGCTGCTCCAGGATCATGGCCCAGGCTGCCAGCAGAGCGCCTGGGATGGCCAGAATGTAGCGCGTCAACACGTCGATGGCCGACAGGCACTCGGCGAAACAGAACTGGTAGACGCTCTGCGTGGCCACCACGCTCACCAGCCACAGCGAAATCAGCGCCCCGGCGACCAGGAAAATGAAGTTGCGCTCGTTGCCGCGGCCTCTGCCGCTGACGTGGATAAGCCTGACGCCGAAAATGATCAACATCAGGAAGGAGGACGCCAGCAAGCCCGCGCGCAGAATATTGAACGCAGCCGACTGGCCAATGGCCGGCGCGTTATCTACCGAGTATGCCAGGAGCTGGAACATCTCGGCCCATTCGTGCAGCCCATGCAACAGGCCGAAGGCCGCCAGGGGCCCCATGGCCCGCGCCAGCCGCAGTTCGGACGTGCGCCCGGATTCCAACCACACAGCCAGCCCCATGCTGAAGAAGGCCAGCCCGTAGAGGAAGTAGACGATAACGATGTTCTGCTCAAAAAAGGCAGCCACGTTAAGCATGCCTCCATACAATTACTAAAAAGGATAAGCGACGCCTTTCGCCGCGTCCCACACTCCAGTATAATGGAGGCAGGCGCCGGCCACTTTGCTCATTCTCGCAATGCGAGCGATTCGCTACAGACGATTGGCCGGCATGAAAACAAATGCGATTGAGGTGTGCTATGAGCGATGCCGCATCTGCTGCCCTACCGCTGCACGATGCCGATGACAACGACGCCACGCCACAGCGTGATGAACCCGTGCGCTGGGCCGTCGTGGCCGAGGCGCGTGGGCTTCTCCCGGCGCGAATCATCGCCAGTCGCCTGCAAACGGAAGGAATTCCCGCGCGCGCCTGGCAGGAAAGCGTCGGGCAAGCCTACGGTATGTTCGTCGGCCCTCTGGGCACCGGTTATGTCTTTGTGCCAGAGGAGTTTGCGGAGCAGGCCCGTAGAATCCTGGACGACCAGGATGATGCAGCGGCAAGCAGGGACGATGATCGCTTTTCATAGACATATTATCTCCATCTTAACACTTATGCTTTAGTGACGAGTTTCTGCTAAACTATTGTGACATTTGTCACCAAAATTCAGGGTCTTACTTCGTTGCGTGACAATGTGTGTTTAAGGGACAATCGGACCAGGGTTACATTTAGGCGCCGGATTCTATCTATCTGAATAGGAGTAAAGGTATGGCGGAAACCACTTGGACCACTGACAAGGGTGACCTGTTAAAGCCGCGCAGCAATCGCATGAAGTTTGTCATCGGCGGACTTCTGATTGTTGCTGCGCTGATCTTCCTCATAACCAATGCCATGAGCGGGAGTACGCAGCTCTATAAGACGGTCGATGAATTCTACGCCGATCAGAGCGCTCTGGTGGGCCGCGATCTGCGCGTCTCCGGCATGGTCATTGGCGATTCGATCAAGTTCACGCAGATAGACGCCACGACGTCGCGGCTGGAATTCGACATCGTGGACGATCTGTACAACCCGGGCCAGCGGCTGCGCATCGTGGCCATGAACGAGCCCATGCCCGATCTGTTGCAGCACGAGGCCCAGGCCTTGGTAGAAGGGACGGCGGGAGAAGATGGCGTCTTTATGGCCAACCCCGGCGGCCTCATGCTCAAGTGCCCCACGCGTTATGAAGAAGCGGGCCCACCGGAATCAGGCGCATAGATAACCCGCGGACGACCCCAAAAATCATATGATTGCTGACTTTGGATACGCTGCCGTATTAATCACGTTTGCTGTAGCCGTTTACGCGGCGCTGGCAGCAACCTATGGCGCGCGTAAGGAAGACGCGCGCTGGGTTGAATCAGCGCGCAACGCGACGGCGTCCACCTTTCCTCTGTTGTTGCTGGCCAGCGGCCTGCTTATCATTCTCCTCTTGCGCAACGATTTCTCCGTGGAGTACGTGTGGCGCGTGACCAGCACGGAGATGCCCACCTACCTGAAGGTGACGGCGCTGTGGGGCGGACAGGCGGGTTCTCTGCTCTTCTGGAACGTGCTCCTCGCCGGTTTCACAGCGGCGGCCATGTTGCGCAAGTGGGACGACCAGCGCCCGCTGATGCCCTACGCCATCGTTGTGGCCAGCATCACCCAGATCTTTTTCCTGGGACTGACGGCCTTTGTGGAAAATCCCTTTACGCAGCTGGCGGTTGCGCCCGCCGAAGGACAGGGGCTGAACCCGCTTCTGCGCCACCCAGGGATGATCATCCATCCCCCCATGCTTTACCTGGGCTTTACCGGGTTTACCATTCCTTACACCTTCGCCATGGCGGCGCTGATTAAGGGTAAGCTGGACGACGGCTGGATCCGCACCACGCGCCGCTGGACGCTCGTGGCCTGGCTTTTCCTCAGCCTGGGCCTGATCCTCGGCGGTCGCTGGGCCTACGACGTGCTGGGCTGGGGCGGGTACTGGGCCTGGGACCCGGTGGAGAATGCCTCCCTCATCCCCTGGCTAACGGGGACCGCCTTCCTACACTCGGTCATGATCCAGGAAAAGCGCCACATGTTCAAGATGTGGAACATGGTGCTCGTGGTCCTGACCTACCTGCTCGTCATCTATGGCACCTTTATCGTGCGCAGCGGCGTCATTTCCTCCGTGCACTCCTTTGCCCAATCGGCCGTGGGACCGCTGTTCTTCGGTTTCCTGGGCATCATGCTCGTCTTTTCCGTCTACTGGTTGCTGCGGCGTCATGACGATCTCTCTTCTCCCAACGAGCTCGACTCGCTGCTGTCGCGGGAATCGGCCTTTTTGCTCAACAACTTTATCTTTCTGGGCATCATGTTCGCCACGTTCTGGGGCACCAACTACCCTATCATCTCCGAGCTATTCACGGGCGAGCGTGTGACGGTGGGGCCGCCCTTCTATAATCGGGTCAACGGCCCCCTGTTTGCCGCCCTGTTACTGCTAATGGGCGTGGCGCCCCTGACGATGTGGTATCGCAGCAGCGCGCGCCGCATCGGTATGGCCGTGCGTTGGCCGGCGCTGGCCACCACCGTGATCGTCGGCGCCCTCTACTTCCTGGGCGTTGACAGTTGGGCCGTGCTGTTAGGGGTGTGGATCACCACCTTCTCCCTGATTCTGACCCTGCTGGAGTTTGCCAAAGGGGTGCGGGCGCGCATGAAGCGCGGCGAAGCGCCGTGGGCCGCCTTTTTCAACCTCATGGGCCGCAATCGTCGCCGCTACGGGGGTTACTGGATCCATATCGGCGTCTTGATTATGGCCTTTGGCATCATCGGCAGCTATTTCTACCAGCAGGAAACGCAGATTCGCCTGCAGAGCGGCCAATCGGTGGCGCTGGGCGCTTATGAGGCGACCTTTAACGGCGTGCGTCAGTTTCCGGGGCCCGACGATCTGCTGATAAAGGAAGCGTCATTGGACGTGACCAAGAACGGCCGGCCGGTAGCGCACCTCACGCCGCGCACCGAGCTGTACACGCGCACGGGCCAGCCCATGACCATCCCCAGCGCCCGCTCGACCGTTGCCGAAGATTTCTACGTACTTATGGTCAACTGGGAAAACGTCACCGCCGACGCGGCCACCTTCCGCCTTTACCTCAACCCGCTGATTAACTGGGTGTGGGCCGGCGGTTTTATCTTCATCATCGGTACCATGATCGCCGCCTGGCCCGATGCGACCGATGAAAAAGTCGCCGCCGCCGCTCGCAAGCGCCGCCGTTTGGCCGGGCAGCCGGCGTAGAGGATGCTCATGAGTGGATCTGATATCGCCGGCGTCTTAAGAATGCGCCGCATCTGGTTGTTGCTCCTCCTCCCGCTTCTGCTGGCGTTGGCGGCGCTGCCGGTGGCGGCGCAGGACGGCGAGGTCACGGACGACGAAGTGAACGCCATCGCCCGCGACCTGTATTGCCCGGTGTGCGAGAACACGCCCCTGGATGCGTGCCCTACACAGGCCTGCCAGGATTGGCGCGACGAAATTCGCACGCAGTTGCGTCAGGGGCGCAGCGAGGCGGAGATTCAACAATACTTTGTCGATCGTTACGGCGCGCAGGTTCTGTCTGCGCCGCCGCGAGAAGGGTTTAACTGGCTGATATGGATACTGCCCGTTGTGGCTGTGGCCGGCGGCGCGCTGGTTTTCGGACTCTATCTGCGCAGCATCCGCACAAGCCCTTCTTCCGGCGATTCTCCTGATGATACATTCGACGTGGCGCAGGGAGGCGCGCAGAAGCCGCCGCCGGCGCCCGCCGAAGATGATTATATCTCGCGAGTAGAGAAGGAAGTGCGCGAAGAATGAGCGAAATTGCACCAACATCTCAGGTTCCTGCGGCGTCTACCGACGTGGACGCGGCGCGGCCCTCCATCCGCTGGGGTCGCATTCTGATTTGGGTAGGCATTGTGGCGCTGCTGGCGCTCCTGGGCTGGGGGTTGCTGCAGGCCAACGCCACGCGTCCCGAAGCGGGCGCCGGCGCGCCGGATTTCGAAATGCAATACTTCCAGGGATATGAGTGGCGGGATATGCCCGCTGCCAGCCTCGACGATATGAAGGGTAACGTGGTAGTGCTCAACTTCTGGGCTTCCTGGTGCGTGGAGTGCCGCTTGGAGGCCGATCTGCTGGAGAATGCCTGGCGCCAGTACGGCGATCAGGGTGTTATTTTTCTCGGCGTGGCCTACGTAGACAGCGAAGCCAAATCGCTGGCCTACCTGGACGAATTCGATATCACCTATCCCAACGCGCCCGATCTTGGCTCGGCAATTTCCAAACGATACGAAATCACCGGCGTACCCGAAACCTTTTTCATTGATCGCAACGGCACAGTGTCGCGCGTCGTCATTGGGCCTGTAAACTCTACGACGCTGCACGGCGAGATTGCGCAGCTACTGGCGCAGTAGGTTGGGGCAGTGTTTCATGGCTTCATCGCATACGCCGCACGCCAGGTTGGCGGCGTGAGGCCCCAGGACATAAGGAACAGTGATTAATACCGGCTCCATTTTCCTTGGCGTGGCCCTTTTTCTGGTGGTCGCCCTTGTTCTCGCCCGCCCCTTCTTCGTGGCTCACTACCGCCGCCAGGGGGCGCTGTCGGAGCGCGAGGCGCTGGAGGCACAAAAAGACGCCTTGCTGGCCCAGATTCGCGAGCTGGATTTCGATCATGAAACCGGGAAGCTGCCCGACGAAGTGCACAAACAGCGGCGGGCGGAACTGGTCGCCGAGGCCGCTGCCGTCCTGCAGCAACTTGACCACCTGAAACCCACCGCAGAGCCGGATGACGGCAAACTCCCGACCGAGACCGGAGAGGAGATCGAAGCAGCCGTGGCCCGTCTGCGCCGCGTGCGCGCCGCGCCGGTGGGCGACGGTGGACAGGATGAGATTGAGACGGCCGTGGCCCGGCTGCGCGGAAAGCCGGCGGACGGCAACGGCGCTGCCAGCGAAGAGGAACGTCCGGCCGCCGGCAAAGGCGCTCGCTATTGTCCCCAATGTGGGCAGCCCCGAGATGCAGGCGACAAATTCTGTGCCTACTGTGGGCACCATTTTTCCTAAGATAACGACATGAACTTTGATACTCCCCGGCGCGAGCCGCGCCCGCTGGCTGCTGCCGGCGTCTTGCTACTCGCCTCTTTCACCCTTCTTCTCTTTTTGCTGTTGCAGCCATCGGCCACATCAGCCCAGGGTCCCGTGCAACCGCCGCAGGCCACGCCTGATGCGGAGAGAGGCCTGCTGATATATGCCGAGCGCTGCGCCAGCTGCCACGGGCCGCTGGGCCTCGGCGACGGGGAAATGGCGCCGCAGTTGCCACAGCCGCCGGCTGCGCTGGGAAGAGAGGCGTTTGTGCAACAGGCGGTTCCCGCGCACATGTTCCAGACGATTACCGACGGCATTCTGCCCGCCGGCATGCCGCCCTTCGGCCCCCAGAGCAGCAATCCGCTCTCTGAAAGCGAGCGCTGGGACGTGGTGGCAGCCATTTATAGCCTAGGCGCCAGCCGCTCCGACGTGGAAATGGGGCAGGCGATCTACGAAGCGAGCTGCCAGGAGTGCCACGGCGCAGAGGGCGACCAGACGGCGTCTGACCTCGGCGATGCGGCCTACTGGCTGGAGCGCAGCCACGAAGGCGTGCTGGGCGCGCTGACCGCGGGCGACATCCCCGAACACGACACGCTCGATGTGGCCCAGGAGGAGCTGGCGGCGGTGGTAACCTATGCGCGGACGCTCAGTTACGAGTACGCCGATCCCATGGCCGCATTCGCGCCTATTGAGGCCGCGGTGATTACCGGCACGGTAACCAACCAGACAACGGGCGACTCGCTGCCCGAAGGCACGCCGGTGGAGTTGAGCGCCTTCACCCCTGAGTTTGAGCCGTCGCTGACCATGACCACCACGCTCGACGAGGAAGGGCGGTTTGCTTTCGACCTGACCATGGTGCCGCCCGACCTGGTTTACGTGGCCACCATTGAGTACGATGGCATTAACTACGGCAGCGATTTTGGCCGCATAGACCGTGGGGAGGGCGCGCTGGCGCTGTCGGTTCCGGTCTACGAGCACAGCACCGACCCATCGTCCGTATACGTGAGCCAGTTACACATTATCCTGGAGTTTGTTGAAGGGCAGGTGCAGGTCAGCGAACTGTACCAGTTCAGCCAGGAAGCGCCGGTCGTCTTTGTCGGCGAAACGGGGCAGGCAGAAGAGGGCACGGTACATATCTCTCTGCCAAACGAGGCCAGCAACCCCAGCTTTAACCGCTCCTTCGGCGGCATGGAGTCCTTCTTCCCCGCGGAGAACGTGATCCGGACAGAAAACGGCTGGGCCGATACCGTCCCGCTGCGCCCTGGGCAGGGCACCCTGAGCCTGCTCGTGCGTTACACAATGCCTTATGATCGGGGCCTGACGTTCGCCCACGATGTCCATTACACTGTGGACAGCGTTAATCTGGTGCTGCCCGACGCCGGCGTGGAGCTCACGCAGGTGGAGCAGTGGCAGACTCAGGGACCGCAGACGATGGGCGAGGCCGGCGTTTTTCTGAACTACGCGCGCCAGGGGCTGCCTGCCGGCGACAGCGTGCGCTTTGGCCTGGAGGGCCGTCCACGCCAGATAGCAACGTCCGCGGGCAATGTACCCTTGCGTGACGAGAACACGGAGTTGCTCGTCGGCGGCGGTGTATTGTTGCTGGCAGTGGTCCTTGGCGGCTACGCGCTGCACCTGTGGCGCAACAACCAGGCCGCGCCGGCCGGGGATGTCGCCGTTGCGCCGGCCCCGGGGAGCGCGCCGGTCGCCGGTCGCCGCGACGAGCTGCTGCAGGCTATCGCCGCGCTGGACGACGCGCACGAGGCCGGCGAGATCGACGATGCTGCTTACGAGGAACAGCGACAGGCGCTGAAAGAGGAATTGCTGGAGATCTGGGAGGAACAGTAGTTTGTTTAAATTGGTGACCATCTATCGCCGCGTGGACGACGAGGCGGCCCTGGAGAAATTCTTTTCGGAAACGCATCTGCCCCTGGCCGAGCAGTTGCCGGGCCTCGTCAAGAGCGAAGTCAGCCGGGTGACGGGCAAGCCGGGCGGCGAATCCCGATTTCACCTGATGTACGAACTCTATTTCGCCTCCCGCGACTCATACGAGCAGGCTATGATCTCCCAAACCGGCCTCTCTCTCATCCAGGCCCTGACGCCCTGGTGGCAGGGCAAAATCATCGATTGGTTTTACGCCGAGAGTTTCGAAGAAGAAACCGGTCTGCGCGCGGAGCCCGGCGCGGTGGCCCAGGGTGAGGGCCAGGACGAAGAAGAGTAAGCAGACAGCCCGCTCCCGGCGCGCGGTCTACTCGTCGCCGGCCGACGCGGCGGGAATGAAGAACTGGTAAACGAACGGGCGATAGACGTAGGTCTCGTCGCTGAATTCACCGTCGTGGCTGCCGCCCAGGGTATAGATGCGGGTCTCCACGTTGGCCACTCCCAGATAGGCCCACTCTGCCGCCCCCTCGAGGGCCGGAGCAGAAAACTCGCTCCATTGTTCGATGGCGACGTCATACGCTTCGTTGGCGGTCACGCCGTCGCCAGACTCGCCCCCCAATACATACAATTTGTTGAGGAAGACGGCCGAGCCGGCCCCGGCGCGCGCCTGTAACAGCTCGGGACAACTGATCCACGCCTGAGCAACAGGGTCAAACGACTCGCAAGATGAGAGCGCCTCCTGACCGTCGCTGCCGCCGGCGACGTAGAGCTGCCCGCCCACCACGCCGCCCGCAGCGTGGGCGCGCGCCTGTTTCAGCGGCGGCAGACTCTGCCACTGTTGCGTGGCCGGATCGTAGACCAGGACATCCGCTAACGTTTCACTGCCATGCCGCCCGCCGATCAGGAACAGGCTGCTGCCGTCGCTCAGAGC
Organism: Candidatus Sulfomarinibacteraceae bacterium; assembly: GCA_035464315.1. Taxonomy (GTDB): domain Bacteria; phylum Chloroflexota; class Anaerolineae; order Promineifilales; family Promineifilaceae; genus JAAYYY01. The sequence continues at coordinate 45,192 of DATHSI010000089.1, read as the reverse complement.
CAGGGCGCCGGCCACCGGGCGCGGCAACGCGGTCGCCGGGCGCCAGCCATCATTCAGCGGGCTATACGCTTCAACCACGGTCGTCGCGTTACCGTTCTCCGTGCGCCCGCCCATGACGTATATTTCGCCCGCCAACACTTCGGCAGCGGCGTCGGCCACTGCGGTCAACTTGGGCGCCCCCTCGGTCCACTCGCGCTGTTGTGTGTCATAGATGAAGAGGCTGTTATCCACGCCTTCCGCCGTTTCGCCGCCGATGGCGTAGAGGTTGAGACCGATGGTGACCACGGCCATGTGCGCGCGCGGCTGGGGCAGGGGACGGCTTAACAACCAGTTGTCGTCCACCTCCGTTTCCTCGAACAGCTCCGCCGTAGTCGCCGTTGGCTCCTCCGGCGCCGAGACCGCGCCGGGAAAGTCGCCGATTGCAAAGAGGCCCACGACGAGCGCGGCGACGATGACCAGGCCGGCGATCAGCGCCAGGCGGCGGTTGGGATTCGCGATGGCCTCGATGGGGGCGCTTTGTGTCTGGGCGCCGGCGTCCGGTGCGGAGGGGGAGGCGTCGCTTATGTCGCCGCCTTCCTCGCTCTCCTCGACGCCCTGTTCCCCAATCTCTGCTTCGTCCGTTTCAACTTCCACGCCGGGAATGGAGAGGACGCCCTTTTGTAGAGCCACTGTGGTTGCTTCCGTCCGTGACGATACGCCCAGTTTGGCAAATATATTGCGCACGTGGACTTTGACGGTGTTGTGGCTGATGGAGAGCTTTTTTGCTATCTCCCGATTGGAGTCGCCCTCTGCCAGACAATTTAGAACGTCGAGCTCTCGCTCGCTGATGGGGTCACCAAGTTCAGGCATCGCGGCGATTATAGCGGTGCAGGCACAGTGTGCGCAATTCTACGGCCCCCTTCTCGCTCATGGTTCATCTTCTGGCCCCGGCGTCGCCGGCACAGTGTCCGTGATCGTTCCGGTGACCGTTGCCGTGGGCGTCGGCGTGGCCTCGGCGCACCGCGTGCGCGCATCGCTCAACTTGTCACTAAGAGTGCTGGTGCTGTTGATGTTGGCGGCCTCGGCGTATAGTTGTTCGGCGGGGCACCACTCCTGCTGGACCGCGTACTGGTCGCCGTACGCCACCAGCGCCTCGAACAGCTTGTCGCAGGAATCGTGGAAAAAGGGCGCTGCCAGGCACAGGTCGCGGAAGTAGAAAAGCGTTACCTCCCAGTTGACGCCGTAGTAGCCCACCCCGTCCAGATAAAGCTCGGCCCACTCGCGATGATTCCGCGCGTCTTCCGTCAGGGTGCCCAGCTTCTCCGCTTGCTCCAGATAGTACAGACCCACCTCAATCTGGTCGCTGTATGCCAATTCAATGCCCTGTCCGATGTACGCCTCATACAGCAGGCGATCGGTGCGCTCGCGCTCGTGATCGGGGTGGTCGTTCTGGAAGGTGATAAGGGCCGGGAGGGCCGTGCGCCACTCTTCATTGTCCACCAGTTTCTCTATGGAGCGCAGCCGCTCTGCGGCGGCGTCATCCCCATCGCCGGCCGTGGCGCCGGTGCTCGCCGGCGTGACCGTCGCCTCCGCGCTGCCGTTGTTTGCCGATGGCGCGCGCGTCTGGGCTATGGTCGCCCGCGCCTCGGTCAGGAGCGCCGCTGCCTGGCTGTGCCCGGGCTCTTGTTCCAGAACCCACTCCAGGCGGCGAATGGCCAGCCGGTGATTGTCTGCAGCCATGTCTTCCTCGGCGCGCGTAATCTGGGTGGCAAGCTCCTCTGCCCGTCTTTCCTCTATTTGCTCCGAGCGTAGGGATTGGCCGCTCTGCCAACCAAGGTAGGCGACCAACGTATACACGCCAAGCACCACGGCGACGGCAATCAGCACAATTCCCAATAATCGTAATTTTCGAGGCCTGGAACTCATAACGTCGGGTAGTCTTGGACTCCGGTCCTCTACATTTTATAGGGCAGTGATTTGGTGGTAAACCTCCACGGTTTTCGCTGCCACCTGCGCCTGCGTGTAATGTTGGAGGACACGTTCTCGTCCGGCTCGCCCCAGTTTGTCGCGGAGGTCTTCCGTTTGCATCAACCTGCATAGCTGGGCTGCCAGCGCCCGGGCATCCCCTTCGGGAAAGATGAGGCCCGCGTCGCCCACCACGTTGGGGATTTCGCCGCTATCGGAGCCGATGACGGCGACCTCGCAGGCCATCGCTTCCACCAGCACGCGGCCAAACTGTTCTTTCCAGTTGGGCAGAGTGCGCGATGGGACGACCAGCACGTCCAGTTGCCGCATGTAGGCCGGCATCTGATCGGAAGGAATCACGCCATCGAAGTGCACGCGCTTGGCGATGTTCAGCTCGCGCGCCAGCTTCTCCAGTGCGTCTCGTTCTGGCCCGTCGCCCGCGATCACCACGCGCCACAGGCCGGGCAGCTGGGCCACGGCCCGCAGCAGAACGTCGTTTCCCTTTTCGGGCACCAGGCGGCGACCGGCGGAGCCGATGGTAAACGTGCGCCCGTGATCGCGTCGGTTTGGCGGCGCATATATCTCAGGGTTGACGCCAAACTGTGGGATTACTTGCAGCGGACCCTCGTATCCTTTGGCCCGCCATACCTCCGCCGCCGCTTCGTTGCCCATGATGGCATAGTCAACGTTCTTCAGCACTGCGCGCTCGATGGCGCTGAAAGGGAATGGGTAGCGGCGTTCGATGTTTTGCCAGGAAAAGAACAGGGTGTGCGCCCCCACGCGCTGGGCCTGGCGCACGCCCAACCAGGTAGCCAGATTGTACGGTTCCTCGTCCATGTGCAGAATATGCGGGCGGAACTGGCGGAGTCTCTTTTTCAGATGTGGATAGTAGTGCAGGTGAAACTGGCCGTTGAAGCGGATAGGATCAACGTATAGCTGGTACCCGCTGGTGTGGCTCCGCTCCAGAGGAATAGGACCCGCCGGATCCTGCCAGACAGGGGGCACCACGACGGCCAGTTCAACGCCGTCAAACCTGGCGATTTCCTCCAGCTTCGTCTGGTAAGCGCCCACCAGACACGCTTTCGAGACCATTAAAATACGCATGAAAAAACAGCGAACAACATGGGGCAGACGGCAAACACCATACCATCTGCCCCATGCCATAGATACCTGTGAAAGTTGACGTGAGGTCCTATTTTGCTATACTTGCCCTGTTTTGACAACTCTGCAAAAAGCACGTCGCCAGTTGCCTAAGCGCTCCTCCGGCCCATCCCGACACGGATGGGCTTTGTTGCTTTTGGCTCTGGTCGTGGCTGCCGCGCTTCGCTTCTGGGCGCTGGACAGCGCGCCGCCGGGTCTGTATCGCGACGAGGCATATAATGGCCTGGACGCCCTGCGCGTCCTGAACGGCGAGCACGCTGTTTTCTTCGAAGCGAACAATGGTCGCGAGCCGGCCTATATTTATCTCACGGCGCTTGCCGTGGCGCTGTTTGGCCGTACGGTTCTGGCGCTGCGTCTGGCGGCAGCCGTCGCCGGCGTCGTTACTACCTATGCCGTCTATCGCCTGGCGGGCGTCTGGGCCAGGCGCCGCACAGGGTTGTTCGCGGCGTGGCTGTGGGCCGTCACACTATGGCCCGTACATCTGAGCCGCGTCGGCCTGCGCCCCATTTTGTTGCCACTGTTTCTGGCGCTCACGTTCTGGGTGGGCACGCTGGCCTACCGCAAACAGCGCGCCTGGTTATGGGTTCTTGCCGGCGTTTTCTATGGCGCCGCCTTTTATACCTATCTGGCGGTGCGTTTCACCCCGCTGCTCCTCCTCATTTTCCTTTCTTATCTACTTCTAACCGACCCCCAGAGCGCCAGGCGGCTGTGGCCAGGCCTGGGGTTGTTCGCGGCGGCGGTTCTGGCGACGCTGTTGCCGCTGCTCTTCTACGTGGCTCAGGCGCCCGAGTTGGTGCTGGGCCGGGCGCAGCAGGTATCGATTCTCAGCCCTCAGGTTAACCACGGCGATCTGTGGGGCACGCTGCTGCGCCACATCGGCCGCAGCGCCGGCCTTTTTCTCTGGCAAGGCGACACCATTGTGCGCCACAATGTGCCCGGCCGTCCCCTCTTCGATCTGTACATGGCCCTGCCCTTTTTGCTGGGCCTGGTCTGGTGCCTGCGGCGCTGGCGTCACGCGCCGGCTGCGGCCCTGCTCTTATGGCCCGCGGTGATGCTGGGCCCCACCATCCTGGCCGAGGATCCTCCCCACTTTTTGCGCGCCGCCGGCGTGCTCCCGGCAGCGGTCATTCTGCCCGCCGTTGGCTTGTCCAAATTATGGGAATGGCCTAAACTACCGGGTGCTTTGCGCCGGGGCTTCGTGCTCATACTGGCGTCAGGCGCCTTAATAAATACGGTAGCCGACTACGTGCAATACGCTGGCGAGCCGGAGACGGCGCTCCTTTTTGAGACCGCCGCGCGAGAGCTGGCGCAGCAGATTAACAGCGAAGCGGAAGACGTTGCGGTTCTTGCGGACCGGCGTTTCTGGGAAGGGTGGCCATCGATCCCCTTTCTGGTGCAGCCTGCCCAGCAGGTCGAGCTGTTTCGGCCAGACGAGGGCCCGCCATCGCCGCTGCCGTTGCCTGTGGCTATCTATGCCTGGCCCTACGAGAGGCTGGACACTGTGCCGGCGGCCTTGACGCCACCGGTGGTCGTCACTGTAGACGAGGGCGCGCTTGCCCGCGGCGATCTGGAAGCTGAGGCGTACCCCTTGTACGTCCGCTATCAGGCCTCAGCCGCCGCGCCGGCGCCGCCCCTGGCGCACTTTGGCCAGCAGGTGGCGCTGTACGGCGCTGAAGCCACGCTGCTCTCGCCCACTCGTCTGCAGGTCGATCTTTACTGGTCATCTCTGGCAGATGTGGACGGTCCACTGGTGTCTTTCGTGCACGTTTCGGGCGACGGCGGGCTGCTGGGTCAGGATGACGGCCCACTCGCGAGTGGTTATTGGCCAACAGACGGCTGGCGCCCGCAACAGATCGTGCGCGACCGGCGCGTGATTGAACTGGACGACAAATACGATTCGACGCACCAGGAGATTGTAGTGGGCCTTTATAATGCTTTGACGCAGGAGCGATTGCCGGTGCAGACGCCGGCGGGAGCTCCTGCCGGTGATACCTGGCTCCTGACGACGGAGCCAAACGCCCACGAGGAGAACTGAGGATATGCGTACTATTCGCACTATCATCCTTTTTGTTGTGATGCTGGCCGTTTTCGGGCTGGCTTTGTCCCTGCCGGCCGGGCAGCAGGCCCAGGCGCAGGGGGCAAATTTGCTGAGAAACCCCAGCTTCGAGGAAGGGTTCTATACCTTTGACCCTGACGACTATAATTGGGTAGCCCTGTACCCTTCACAACGAGAAGATTGCAAGATGGATAACGGGACTTATCTGCCCTGTAACACAGCGCAGACGCCGCTGGGGTGGATCCCGTGGTGGATCAGCCAGACGGACGAGGATCCCGACTGGAAGAACCGCATGCCGGAATACAAACCGGCCGAGCCGCCCTTCATGGACCGCATTCACTCCGGCAACCGCGCCGCCCAATACTTCACCTTCCACAGCACGCATACGGCCGGCCTGCTGCAGGTGGTAGACGTGCCGGAGAACGCGCAGGTTCGCTTCTCCATCTGGGGCCAGGCGTGGTCCAGCGCCAGCGACGCTTCCTACTCCGATTTCCCCACGACGGTGAACATGCGCATTGGCATCGATCCCACGGGCAGCACCAACCCCTATAACCCGGCTATCGTGTGGTCCGATTACCAGCAACCGTATGACGCCTACCAGCAGTTTGTCGTAGAGGCGCAGGCGCAGGGCAGTCGGGTCACCGTGTTCACCATCTCCTCGCCGGACGAGGCGCGCAAGCATAACGATATTTACTGGGATGACGCCGTGCTGGAAGTGATCGGCGAGGCCGCGCCGCCGCCCCCGCCCACAGCCACGACTGCTCCCAGCGGGGAACAGACGGGCGACGACAGCGGCGGGCAGACGGGCGACAACAGCGATGCCGGCAGCGGAAACGACGGCAGCGCGGCGCAGGTTGCCGCGCAGCCCGGTGTGGGTCCCACAGCCACCCCTGACGCCGAGGGCGTGATCTACGTCGAGGTGCAGGAAGGGGATTCTTACTGGAGTATCGCCGCGCGCCACGGGCTGACCATTGACGAAATTTACGAGCTGAACAACGCTGGCGAGGGCGACTTCGTGCAACCGGGCCAGCGGCTTGTCGTGGGGCACGCCGAACCATCGGCGCCTGAAGCGAGCGAGGAGGAAGGCGACGCCGCGGAGGACGCAGAGGCCGCGGACGAAGAAGCTGAAGCAGAACCCACCGCACAGCCCACAGCGGCTCCCACAGCCACCGAAGCGCCGCGCATGGGCGAGGTTTGCCTCACGGCCTTCGTCGACGAAAACCGCAACGCGCAACGGGACGCCGGCGAGCCGCTGCAATCCTCAGTCGCTTTCACCGTGTATGACGGCGAACAGGTCCTGGCCAACTACATTACGGACGGCGCCAGCGAGCCTTACTGCATGGCCCTGGAACCAGGTAATTATCGCATCACGCGGTCCAAGGCGGCCAATGAGGAACTGACGACCGACGGCGAGTGGGCCATCTCCATCTCCGGCGGCTCGTCGCAGAGCTTCGAATTCGGCGGCTACATGGCCGACGCCGTGGCCGATGCCGGCGAGTCTGATTCAGAGAACGCTGGCGAGAACAACTCCGAGGAGGCGCTGGCGGCGGCCAATGCCGAGGATCAGGCTCAGGAAAGCGGCGGCGTTACGCGACTGATCGTCATTGCCGCTGTCGTTGTGGCCGTGCTTCTGTTGGTTGGCGTTCTGATAATCATTCTTAGTGCGCGGCGTTCCACGGTGTAAGGACGGCGGCTGGCCTCGCGCCACGCCTCTGGTCAATACCGGCTGCGCTCCAGTTTCATCGCAGAGTTAATCGTATGTTGAAAACCCGCTTCACAATTTTGGCTGCAATCATATTTCTGCTGTCGTTGGCCGCTTCGCAGACCGCCACGGCGCGCGAGCAGCAGCAGACCAACCTGCTGCAAAATCCCAGCTTTGAAGATCCCTACCAGGGCGATGGGGTGGCAGAGGGGTGGGTCGCCTGGCACCGCGAGTCGGAAGATCCCGGCGCCTGCTCCGGCCCCTACGCCTTCCGGCCGATGTGGTCGCGGGAGACAAATGGCAGCCTGGTGCAGGATGGCTTCGTCTCGCAGCACATCGGCAACCAGTTCGATACCTGGGCCGGGGGCGTGTGGCAGACGGTGAATGTGACGCCTGGCTCGACGTACCGCTTCTCTTTCTGGTCCATCGGGCGCGCCTCAAACGAGCAATACCCCGCGCCGTCTGATGCTGACGTCAATCTGGGCGTGCGCGCGGGCATCGACCCCAACGGCAGCGGCCTGTGGAGCGACAGCGACGTCGTGTGGGGCGGCGCGGGCTCCCCGCACGATTTGGGCAACCAGGCCAACTGGCAGCAGTTTGCTGTAGAGGCTACGGCGCAGAGTGACCAGGTGACCGTCTTCGTGTCCGCCGATTTGCGCGGCGCAAACCAGTGCCGCGCCCACCTGGATGTGTGGTTTGACGGCGCGCAGCTGGTGGAAGTGGGTCCGCCGCCGACGGACACGCCGCCGCCGCAGCCCACACAGCCGCCGCAACCCACGCTGCCGCCGGTGACCAACACGCCGCCGCCGCCCACGCCCACCGCCACGTCTGAGGCGCCGCCGACGGAGACGCCGGAGCCCACGGCCACAGCTACCGATACGCCCGAACCGCGCGGCGTGATCTGCGTCAATGCCTTTGCCGACGAAAACGCCAATGGCCAGCATGATGAAGGCGAGGGTGCGATGGCGGGCGTGTCCTTCACCCTGGCACAGGACGAGCAGGTAGTAGCCACGGGCGTGTCCACCGGACCGTCGCCCATTTGCTTCGACGATCTGGAGCCCGGCGTCTATCAGGTGGCGCAAAGCGTGCCCGCCACGCTGGAGATGACCACCGGGGCCAGCGCCGAGGTTACAGTGAGCGAGGGGCAGACGCTGGAAGTCAAATTTGGCAGCCGCCAGCGGCAGGCCGTGGAAGACGACGCCGATGAGGTCGCTTCATCTGACACCGTAGATAGCGACGCTGAGGAAGTGGTGACGGTCGACGACGCGGAACCGGCGGCCCCGCGCTCCTCGCTGCTGGCCATGAGCGGCCTCGCCGTGCTGCTGATTGCCGTCGTGTTGCTGGGTGTGCTCATCTTCATGCTTTTACGGCAACGAGCCTGATTTTTCCCGGGGATCGACTCTTCGGGCTGGTGATGTGAGAGTGCTCATGGTGCGACGCGTTTCTACCATTTTGCAGCGCCGCACCAGGGATATCCTGGCCCCGGCGGCCCTTGTGGCCGTGGTCCTCGTCGCCGCCTGGCCCCTGCTGAGCGCCGATGGCCTCTTAAACACTCGCGGCGGCGGTGACAGCCCGTTCCTCTTGCAGCGCGTGCAACAGTTGGCGCTGGCCTTACAGGACGGCCACTTCCCCGCCCGCTGGATGCCCGACGCGGCCTACGGCTACGGCTATCCCTTCTTCAACTACTACGCGCCCCTTTCTATTTACATCGCCGCCGGCTTCCGCTTCCTGGGAACTACCTACGTGCGCGCCATCCAGCTGGCGCAACTGCTGGGCTTCGCCGTCGCGGCCTGGGCCTGTTTCCGGCTGGCGCTGCACTGGTTCAAGAACGAATGGGCCGCGCTGCTGGCTGCCGCCGCTTACACGCTGGCTCCTTTCCACCTGGTCAATGTGTACGTGCGCGGCGACTCGCTGGCCGAATTCTGGGCCATGGCCCTCTACCCGCTGGTGCTGGTGGCAGCCGATGGTATCTTCCGGCAGGCGCGCGGCGACCGCCGGCGCGGACCATTGGTCGGCGCGCTGGCGCTGAGCTACGCGGCGTTGGTGCTGTCCCATAACATCTCGGCCCTCATCTTTTCCCCTTTCGTATTGCTCTACGTCCTGCTGCTCGGCTGGCGCGAAGAGGAGCGCGACCGCGCCGCGGACTTCACCGGCCTGGCCCTCGCTGCCGTAGGGCTGGCGCTGGGGCTGGCGCTTTCCGCCTGGTTCTGGCTGCCGGCGCTGGCCGAGACCGGTCTGGTGCAGACGGGGCCGGTTACGCAGGGCTATTTCCACTATAGCAATCATTTCCGCGGTGCGGATCTGGTGCAACCCTCGCTGTTCTTCGACTACAACGTGTCCGGCGGCCGCGCCTTCCGCATGGGGTTGGTGCAGGCGTTGTTGGCCGTAGCCGGAATTGCCGCGCTGCTGTGGCGGCTGGCGCGAGAGGAGGACGACGGCCTGTTCCGGTTGCGAGCGGCGTTTGTCCTGTTCGCGCTGGCCCTGGCTACATTTATGATCACGCCCTTTTCCGGCTTTTTGTGGGAGCGCCTGCCGTTGTTGCCCTACGTGCAATTTCCCTGGCGCTTTCTCTCCGTGCAGGCGCTGGCGGGCGCGCTGGTCGCGGGCGCGTTGGCCCTGCTGCCGCGTCGCGCTGCGCACGCGCCCTGGCTGGCGCTTGGCGGTGTGGGGCTCATGCTGCTGACGGCGACGCCCGGGCTGCCCGCCGACTACCTGGTGCTGCAGGACGCCGATGTGACCTCCGAGCGGCTGGCGCAGTACGAGTGGTTTACGGGCAACGTGGGTAGCACCGTGCGCGCCGAATATCTGCCGGCGACGGTGCAGCCGCGCCCCTATACCAGTCCCTGGCTGAACGAGGGCCGGCGTGACCAGGGGCAGGCGCTGGAAGGGGAGGCGCAAATGCAGCTCTCTGACCGGCGCGCCACGCGACAGACGTGGCAGGTAACGGTGCACAGCGACGAGGCCACGCTTTCCTTTCCCACTTTCTACTGGCCCGGCTGGCAGGCGCTGATTGACGGCGAGCCGGCCTCGCTGGACACCGCGGGTAATTCCGGTCTGATAGCCCTGGAGGTCCCCGCCGGCGCGCACACCGTGATTTTGCGGCTGGGGCACACGCCCGTGCGCCTGCTGACGGAGTTGCTCTCGGTGCTGGCCATTTTCGTGACGCTGGCCCTGGCAGCGCCCCCGGTGCTGCACGCGCTGAGCGGGCGCGCGCCGGCCCTGGACGGGGACGCGCTGCTGCTGCCCGGTCTCCTCGGCGTGGCGCTGCTGGCCGTCGTCCTGTGGTGGCGTTTCGAACCGCCGCCGGACCCGGCGCAAAACGCGCTGACCTGGGATTTCTCCCAGATGGGCTACCTGAGCCATGCGCCGCAGGGGGTGCGGTTCGACGATGGGGCTGTTCTCGTCGGCTATGAGTACGACCCGGACAGCGTGCAGCCGGGCCAGACGGTGCGCGTGGTGACGGAGTGGGCCGGCGACAGCGGCGCTGCCGAAGCGATTGTGGCCCTGCACACGCCCGCGGTGCACCGTGTGGCGCAGGCCCCCGCGCTGCAGGAGGCCAGGCAGCTGCTATCGCCGGGCGTGGTGATCTTCGAGCTACCCATTCCCGAGGACGCGCCAGCCGGTTTGTACGCGCCGCGCCTGGAGCGGCGGGGGGCGCAGGCGCTGACGCCGGCGGGCCAGGCCAGGGGGCCGCTGTTCCTCAGGCCGTTGCGGGTCGCGCCCGCGGCAGTGGCGGCCGAAAGGGAAGCGCAGCTGCAGGTGCGCGCCGAAAGAGTGACGATGGTGGGCGCGACGCCCGCCGTCAGCGAGCAGGCTGCGGGTATTTTCGATTGCGCAGCTGCCGCGGGCCAGACCTCAGCCGCGCGCCTGGAACTGCATCTGGCCTGGCGCACCGGCCGCCCCCTGGCCGACAATTACACCGTCTCAATGCGCCTGCTGGACGGCGCGGGCCGCTCCCTGGCGCAGTGTGACGTGCAGCCGGGGTATGGCTTGCGGCCCAGCAGCGGCTGGACGCCCGGCGAGTGGGTCTATGATCGCCTGGCGCTACCCTTGCCGCCGCAACTGCCGCCCCAGGACGCCTACGTGCTCCTGGTGACCCTGTACGAACGCCCGGGCCGGCCGGTCCTGACACGCCGGTTGGGGGAAGTCGTCTGGGAGCAGGAGGGCCAGGCGCTGGTTTTCCGCCACACGGCAGTGGTTTACGAGCTGCCGCCGGGCGTGCCGCCCGTGTCGGCGACTTTTGGCGATGTGGCGCGGCTGCGCGGCGTTGAGCAAGAACAAACGGGTGATAGCCTGGTGCTGACTCTATATTGGGAGGCGCTGGAGCCGGCGGCGGGTGATTACATGCGCTTCGTGCATCTGATTGACGCCGGCGCGCCGCAGCCGCTGGCCCAGGTGGACGGCATGCCGGTCAATAACAGCTATCCCACCTCGCAATGGACCGGCGGCGAAATCGTCGCCGATAGTGTGACGCTGGATCTCAGCGATGTGCGGGCCGGCTCCTATCGCCTGGCGGTGGGTTTCTACCCGCCGCGCGATCCCCAGGCGCGGCTGCCCATTCTGGACGAACAGGGCCGGCTGCAGCCTGACGGGCGCTTGTTGCTGCCAGAGACGGTAGAGCCGTAGGGAAGGAACGTGACACGGAGTTACACGGAGAAGGGCTGCCACAGGCAGCCAGGGGAGGACCACGGAGCGTTTATGATAAGAGCTTTCTCTCCGTACTTCTCCCCTCCTTCTCAGTGGGTATCCATGCCACGCTTTTCAGAGCGCTTCCAGCGCGCGTTCCACGCTCTTTTCGGGGCTCACGTTGTACTGCACGTCCTGCAGCTTACCTTCCTCGTCAATGACGAAGTGGCTGCGGATGATGCCCATGTATGTGCGCCCGAAACTGGTTTTTTCACCCCACACACCGTACGCTTCTGCCACCTCGTGGTCCTCGTCCGACAGCAGCGGGTAGGCGAAGTTTTCCTCCTCCTTCCACTTGGCCAGGTCTGCCGGCGAGTCAGGGCTGACGCCGATGACCGCCGCGCCCGCCTCTTCGATGGTGGGCAGGTTGTCGCGGAAACCACACGCCTGGCGCGTGCACCCGGGCGTCGCCGCGCGCGGATAGAAAAAGAGGATGACGCGCTGACCGCTGTAATCAGAGAGGCTCACGCGCTCTCCGTCGGATGAAGTCAGAGTAAAGCCAGGGGCGGCATCGCCAACGTTTAATTTCGGCATAGAAACTCCTTTATGCGCAGAGATGATTGGTATTCGACGTTGCCAATCATAGCTTTGATGGGAGCCGGCGGCGAATGACGGCGTTCGATCCCAATCTCCAATCAACCAATCTCCAGTCATCCCCCACCCACCGCCGGCCGAATCTCCCGCGCCACATAGCGCTCATAGGCCCGCATCAGACGCCGCGTCAGAGGGCCCGGGCGGCCCGCGCCCAGGGCCTGCCCGGCGACGGCAACCACGGGCACCAGCCCGCGGGAGGAGCTGCTGAGGAACGCTTCGTCGTAATCCGCGAGCTCTTGCAAGGGGATGGCCTGAAGGCGCAGCGGAATGTCCAGGTCGTCGATCAGCTGCAGCACGATCTTGCGCGTGATGCCCTCCAGCACGCCGTCGTCCGCCGTCCACACCGCTCCCTGGCGCACGACGTAGAAATTGCTGGAGCTGGCCTCTAGGATGTTGCCGTCCTCGTCCAGCAACAGGTAGTCGAAAGCGTCCGGCTGCTGGCGCGGGTAGTCGCGGCGCGCCAGCACGAAGTCGGCCTTCTTGGCCCGCGGCTCGCTGCGGCGCAGGCGCGGCGCGAGGCCCAGGCGCACGCCCTGTTCGTAGCAGGCGGCGGGCACCGGTGTGAAGGGGGCCAGCGTGATCAGCACGCGACTTTCGATGCCCAGCTGCGGCGCGGCGGCTGCCAGCACGTCGATGCGCACGCGGGCTTCCGGTCGCTCGTAGGCGCTGCACACGCGGTGCAGGGCCAGCCGCACGCGCTCCTTGTCCAGGCGGTAATCCCAGCCTATGATGTCTGCCGACTGCTCGACGCGCGCCAGGTGGTCGGCGAGGCCCAGGAATTTATTGTGCTCAAAGGTGCGGAACACGGTATAGACGCCGTAGGGCAAATCCGGCGGCAGATCGTGGATAGACGACGGCGGCTGCGGCAACTGGACGCGCTGCGGCCCATCGGGCGTGACGGCGAAAAGTTGAACGTCTGTCATAATCGGTTTAGCTACGGCTTTCACTGGTATCTGCTTGTGCCGCTTTACGCGCGGCGAGCTGGCGGCGGATCTCGTTAAACGACTCGCGGTCCAATGGATAGCGCCAGGCGGCGAGAATGGCCAGGGAGAGCATGATGGCCGGCGCGACGCCTACGAAAAAGCGCATGGCGCGTAGGGCTGCTTCCGGTTGTTCGATGAAGACGCTGCCCTGCTGGCTGCTGATATAGCCTGTGGCAGACAGCACCTGGCCCACGACAAAGGTAGCCAGCGCCGACGCAAGTTTACGAAAAAAGACGAGATAGCCGTAATAGACCCCTTCCCGACGCACCCCCGTCTTCAATTCATCTACTTCGATGACGTCGGCCACGATGGCCCAGGGTACAGCGTTGGCTGCACCATAGCCCAGGCCGGCGAATACGGCCGCCACAAGGACCAGATTCTGGCCTCCCGGCGGCGTCTGGCTGATGAACAGCAACATGATACCCAGAAAGGTCATGCTGCCGATGTAGGTGCGCCGTTTGCCATAGCGATGCATGAGTCGCACGGTGATGGGCATGGTGACGAAGGCCAGCCCCAGCACGACAGCCAGCAACAGGTTATCGAAGCCTGGCGTGACGCGCACGTAATCGATCAGAAAGCGCACAAAGATCAGCAGTACGACGTCCACCGTGGCAAAGGTCAGAAGATAGATAATGGATGCCAGGCGAAAAGGGCGGTTGGCGAATACTTCTTTGAAAGTCTTGACGGGCTGAAACGGGTACGTAATCGGTTCGTGCGCAGGCTCGCGGATCACCTTGAACAGAATAAAGTAGGGGATGATCATGGTCAGCCCCCACACCCCCGCGGAAAGCGCGTAGCCACTGCGCAGGCCCACGACCCCGCCGCCAAACCACGGCGCAAACACCTGTTCGGCCAGCAATTTGAACAGGCCGCCGGTGATCAGAGAGGCGATGATGGAGACGCCAATGCGCCAGCCGGCCAGGTTGCTGCGCTCATCGTAATCTTCGGTTAGCTCCGGCGTCAGCGCCGAGTAGGGCACGTTGATCAGCGTGTACATGGTGTCGAATACCAGGAAGACGAGGATGTAGTACAATGCCTGACCCATAGTGCTCTCAAAGGGCGGGACCAGGAACATGAGGGTGAAGGTTAGGCCAAATGGAACGGCTGCGATCACCAACAGGGGGCGCCGCCGCCCCCACCGTGTATCCAGGCGGTCACTGAGCATGCCCACAATGGGATCGTTGATACCGTCCCATAGGCGACCCACAAGAAAGATGGTGCCGGCTAAGGCGGCGTCCAGGCCCACAACGCTGGTCAGGAAGAAGAACCAGAAGGCATTACGCGCCGTGGTTGATGCAGCGGTGCCCCAATCCCCCAGGCCGTAAACGAACTTGACGTACCCGGGAAGGGGCGTGGATGTGGGAGCAGTGGCCATATCAGGATGCCGGCCGGTCAGGGTAGGTGCTCGCGCACGTAGCCGGCGTAGGCGCGGCCCAGCAGGGTGAGGTCGCCGCTGTCCCGGTCGTAGAGGAAGCTGGGCGCGTACTGGTCATCTGCCGCGCCCGCCAGCATGAACCAGAACCACCATTGCACCAGACGGTCGTCGTCGTCCGGGTAGCCGCTTTCGTCGCGCGCGGTGAGGAAGAAGTCGAACGTGGCGGTCAGGAAGTCGGCCACGTCGTCCGGGGGAAAACCGTAGTCGTTGGGCATCAGGAAGCCGTATTCGGAAACGACCAGAGGCCGGTCCCCGTAGCCGCGCCGGGCCATCCAGCGGCGGAAGTCGATGAGATTCTGGCGGAAGATATCCATGTCCAGATGATCCTCGATTTCGTACTCAATGGCCAGTTCGTCGCTCATACCCGGTGGAATGCCGATGCCCCAACTGTCGCGCTCCTCGCGCAGAATGAAAGCGTGTACGTTCCAGACATCCACGGGCATAGGCTGCCCGTAGTACTCCTCGTAACTGTCAAGAACGACGTCCAGATAGGCGCGCCGCAACGGTGTGGGCTGCGAGACGCCCCCGATAGCCACGAGGGCCGAGGGATCGCGTTCCTTAATATGAGTGTACAACTGGTGATAGAGCCGGGCATATGTCTGCGGCGGCACGTTGTCCTGCGAGACGACGTCCGGCTCGTTGCCGATGAGCCAGATGGCGCCGCGATTGGCAGCCAGCGCGGCGTCGATTTCGTGCCAGGGGGTGCGCACGCGGTCCTCCTGCAGCCGGATCATCTGCCAGAAATGCACGCCGTGCGGTCGCTCCGGCTCGGCGCTGACCCACCACGTGGCGTAACTGCCGAAGGGCAATCCCGCAGCCAGCGCCGGGCCCACGTCGTCCATAGTTGCCGTCACGCCAAAGCGCCGTGCATCGTCAAGCGGCAGCGGGAGGGGCTCGTCGCCGGAAACCACCGTCTCCTGCGCCGCGGGCGTGTCTGAGACCGTTGCCGGCGCAATTGTCGCGGTCGCAGCCGCCGTCGGGGCGGCAAGGGTGGCTGAGGCCGTTGCCGAGGCACTCGCAGTAGTCCCGGCGCCCGGTGGGGTTGGCGAGGGAGGAATGGGCGCCGTCTCCGGCGCTCCCCCTCCACTCATTTGAATGGCGTAAATCAGGAGCGCTCCCACGCCGGCGGCCAATAGCAGAGCTGGCAGTAAATAGCGGCTGAGACGCCCCATTCTTTATGGGCCGCCCAACAGCCGGTGCACCACCCCAATGAGAAGTAAGAAAAAGCGCTGAAAGATATTGAGCCGGGGCCGGGTCTGCAGGCTTTGCTGCATGAGGCCCATCGCCTCCACAAAGCGGCGCTGGCGCAGGCGCAGCAGGCTCAGGGCGCGCAACAATTGCGCCTGTTTCTCGCGGTCCCCGGTTGCGGCCATCAATTCCACGCCTTCGCTGTAATAATGGGCCGCCGTTTCCGGCTGGCCCTGGAAGGCGTAAAGGTCGCCCAGGTTGCCCAGGCTTTGCGCGCGCCGGTGGTCGTCGCCGCTCTTCTCGAACAAGTCGATGGCGTCGCTGAACGCTTTTTCAGCCGCCTCCCAATTCTGGCGCACCCGCTGCACCACGCCGATGTTGTTCAGCATTTCGCCGTGGGCGGCGTCATCTCCGCTCTCGGCGTAGGAGCTGGCGGCGGCTTCGAATTTGGCCAGTGCTTCGTCGTGCATGCCCCGGCGGAATAACGCCAGGCCTTCTTCTTTCAGTTCGTCAGTCATAGTTTAGTATGTGATTTCCAGTATGCCGGCGGCAATGCCGCGCAGCTCGTCGGCGTCCAGTTTGCTCAGGCGCATGGCCGTTTGCAGGTAGCGGACGTTGGCCGGCTTGGCCACAAACTCTTTGACATCCGCCGGCAACTCGTCCAGGTGGCGCTGCATTTTTTGCTGCGTTTCGTGGCGCGCCAAGGGGCCGTGCCGGTCTTCCAGGAAGTAGTCGATAGACAGGTCCAGGGTACGCGCCAGCTCCTCAAGTTCCAGGAAGGGAATTGCCCGTTGGCCCAATTCGTACGCTTCCAGCGTGTCTGGCTGCACGCCGCTCCGTTGCGCCAGCTCCTCCACCGAAAGCCCGGCCTCCAGCCGCGCCTGGCGCAGCAGGCCGCCGATCATCTTGCGGCGCAGGGCCAGGATGCCCTGGTAGTCGGGCTCGTCGCCCTCGCCCAACGTGTGGCTGCCCCAGAAATGGGCCATGGGCACGCCGAGGTAAATGGCCAGCACTTCCAGCTCGGGCAGCGAGATCACCTCCTGTCCCGCTTCCGCGCGTTCAAAGGCCGCCGGTGACATCTTCAGGACGCGGGCGCACGCTTCGACAGAACGACCGGCGTGCAGGCGAGCGTCGCGAATCAGAACTCCCAGGATCTTAGCGCGTGTTGCCTTCTGTTCATCCATAAGCTTTTTCCCGGACTGTGCGTGCGTCGGCACAGGTGTGTCGGCGGCACAAGAGTGTATGAATGGTCAGGGGGATATTAGCATAAGTGGGCGGGAAGCTCAACAGAAGGGGGACTTTTTGGGCAGGCGTACGGCACACTCTCCAGACGGAGGCAGTGGGCCGCGGGTGGAACGCGCAGTTTTGTACGCTTCGCTTCAGCAGGCCGTCGGTAGTGTATAATGTGCGCTATAGCGGAAACTTCTAATCACCATTTGCAGGACGGAGGGTAAAGCTCATGAATCGTCGAAGGGTTGGTCCGTTTGTATTTTCGTTGTGTGTTCTTCTCTTCCTGGCGCTGGCCATGGGCGCAGCGCGCAGTGTCCAGGCTGGGTCCACGTCCGCCGGCCCGCAGCCGGTGCGCTTCGCCACGTTCAACGCCTCGCTCAACCGCAGTTTCGAAGGTCAGCTCGTCGAAGACCTCTCCGCACCACACAATGCCCAGGCGCAGGCCGTGGCCGAGATCATCCAGCGCACGCGGCCGGACGTGCTACTGGTCAACGAGTTCGACTTCGTGCCCGACGGCGTGGCCGCGGAGCTGTTCCAGCAGAACTATCTCGGCGTCTCCCAGAACGGCGCGGAGCCGATCGTTTATCCCTATTATTATGTAGCGCCGTCTAACACGGGCATTCCCTCAGGCTTCGACCTGAACAACGACGGCGTGGTGGGCGGACCGGACGACGCTTTCGGGTTCGGCTTCTTCCCCGGACAGTTCGGCATGGCCGTTTTCTCACGCTATCCCATCGACTACGACGGCGTGCGCACCTTCCAGATGTTCCTGTGGAAGGACATGCCCGGCGCTCTGTTGCCCGACGACCCCAACACGCCGCAGCCCGCCGACTGGTACTCTGAGGAGGAACTGGAGGTATTCCGCCTCTCCTCTAAGAGCCACTGGGACGTGCCCATTGAGATTGGCGGCAAGCGTGTGCACTTCCTGGTCAGCCACCCCACGCCCCCGGTCTTTGATGGGCCCGAAGATCGCAATGGTCGTCGCAACTATGATGAGATCCGCTTCTGGGCCGATTACGTGCTGCCCTCGCGCGACGATTACATCTATGACGACGAGGGCAACGCCGGTGGTCTGCAGCCAGGCGCGCTCTTCGTCATCGCCGGCGACCAGAACGCCGATCCCTTCGACGGCGACAGCATTCCCGGTGCGGCGCAGTTGTTGCTGGAGCACCCGCTGGTCAACACGCATATGACGCCAGACAGCGAAGGCGCGGTGGAGCAGACATTCTTGCAGGGTGGGATAAACCTGGATCATCAGGGCAATCCGGCTTATGATACGGCAGACTTTGCCGAGCCGCCTGGCAACCTGCGCGTCGATTATGTGCTGCCGCGCAAGAATTTGCGCATCGTCGATAGCGGCGTCTTCTGGCCCACGACTGACGATCCGCTCTTCTCCCTGGTAGGCACCTTCCCCTTCCCCAGCTCGGACCACCGGCTGGTGTGGGTCGATGTGTGGGTGCCCGGGGCTCGTTAATCGTGGCCTGAAGTTATCACAATGGAACATTGCATGACCCGTCTGCGCGCCGCCGCTGACTGAAGCGGGTGGCGCGCCAGACGCGGTGTGTCACACCTGAGAAAGAGTTATGATTGCCACCATCCGCGGCGTAGTAAACCACATAGGCGAAGATCATCTGATCATCGGGGTGGGGGGCGTCGGCGTGCGCGTGCACGTGCCGCGCACCGTGCTGGAAGACGTGGGCGGGGTGGGCCGCACCATCAACCTGCACACGCACCTCATCGTGCGCGAAACGGAGCTCACGCTGTACGGGTTTGAGACACAGGAGGACCTGGCTCTGTTCGAGCTGTTGCTGGGCATCAGCGGCGTGGGGCCCAAAGTGGCCCTGGCCATCCTCTCCACGCTGAGCCCGGAGCTGTTCAAGAGCGCCGTGGCCCGCGAAGAAGCGGCTGTGTTGCAGCGCGTGCCGGGTATCGGCAAAAAAACGTCGGAGCGCATTCTGTTCCAGTTGCGCGACAAGGTGGATGCGGTGGCTGCCGGCGGCGCGTCGCCCTACGTCAGCGATGTGGACGCCGACGTGATCGAGCTGCTGACCAACCTGGGTTTCAGCATCGTGGAAGCCCAGGCCGCCCTGCAACAGGTGCCGCGTGAGGTGCAGAGCGTGGACGAGCGGCTGCAGCGTGCGCTGCAGTACCTGGACGAGCGGCAATAGGGCTGGGGGCGGGGGCGCGTTTGTAAACCTCCGGGAGGTCAGCGCCTCCCGGAGGTTGTCGGCGACCTACCAAGGGCTCTCCCCCAAAGGTTAAGAAATCATAACCATCCTGTAAGCGCGATCGTAAGTGGGCGATCCTACAATGGAAGCATCATAGTACTAAAGTCATGCTCAACGCGCTCAACATAGAAGGAGAGGTTCATGATGCTTCGCAAAAAGCTTTATCTCATTGTTCTCGTACTCGCGCTGGTTATCCCCGTCACTGCTGTTTACGCCGTCCTGGAATCGGTCATACTGAAAGACGGTACTCAGGAAGCCCACCAGCTTGATCTGGTGAGTAAAGAAGATTCCGAAGTAGATGGCGTCACGCACCGCACCTATACATACGCCCTCACGGACCTGAACAACGTCCAGAATGGTGTAAGCCACTTTGTATTTGGCATCGAAACCTGCTATACAGAAGATTTTCTTGTCAGTCCCTCAGGGAGCAGTTATTTGACGCCTACAAATCTTGACGTGTGCGATCCGGACGACGGCATCTACGATTGTGTTGCTGCCCCCTACGAAGTGGAGACAGGATTGGATGGCTCGACAGGGATGACGGGCCTGAAGTTTAATATCGAGGACGACGATTATGAGCTTACGAATGGAACGACACACATCTTCCAGATCACGGTGAAAGGCTTTCTGGGTGATGGGCCGGTTGGCGCGTTAACCAAGTATGGGTCCACGGATACAGGCGGTGACGAAACGATTACCGGCCCGGTTTGCCCCGGCCCGACCGCCGTCACCTTCTCCTCCAGCAACGTCAGCAGTCAATCCGCCAGCGCTCTGCTACCCTTCGTCCTGCTAATGGGCCTGGGTCTGGCTACTGTGTCCATCATCGTATGGCGCAGACAGGTTGCTAACGGCTAAGTAAGGCGCAAACAGTAGAAGCGAAAAAGCCCCGGCGATATTTGTATCGCCGGGGCTTTTTTCTGTGCAGGATATCTCAGGCGCGGGCCGGCGCCAGACGATAGATGGCCATGCCGCCCGTGCCCAGGGCCAGAAGGCCGAACAGGGTCAGCAGTACACTGTTGCGCAGAGCGTCCCGCGTGGCGCGGTTGGCTTCGGCTTTGTCCAGGGTAATGGCCGTGGGAATGGGCTCCGCTTCACAGCTACTGTCCGCCAACTGTTCACCGACCAGGGAATAGGATTGCGGGCCCTCGGGCACCGTCGCGCCGCGTACGCGCACCGTCCACGCGCCCGCCGCCGGGGCGTCGACCACAACCTGTTCCACCACGTTCAGGTTGTCGCGCGCGCCCTCATCGCCCGCCGTCCAGGTGTGGCGCTGCGCCGGCTGCGTGGGGTTCGCGGGGTCTAGAAGCCAGGGGCCGTAGACGGTCTCGCCGTCGGGCGCGATGACCTCCAGGTCCAGGTCGTTCACCAGAGCGCGGGCCGCGTTGCTCTCCGCGGGAACGTCGTCCCACACCAGCGTGACCTTCAGGATCTCCTCGCCCTCGCCGACGACCAGGGCGTAACTGTTTGACTCGCCCTGCGCCACCGCGCCTTCCACGTGGTACGGTACCAGGCTCACCGAGCGCTGGCTGTTAACGCGGCCATAGCCGGAGCTGAAATCGGGTCCCGCATTCATATAGGAGAGGGAGGGATCGTCCAGGTCGTCCGCGCCGTGCAGGATGAGGGCTTTGGTTGTGGAGGGCAGGGGGTTGCCCGCGCTGTCGCCGCTGGCTGTACACACGTTGTGGTACTGTTCCAGCACCAGGGCCATACTGCCGGAGACGGCGGGCGCGGCCATCGACGTGCCGCTGTAGGAACCGTAGCGGTCGTCGCTGATGGTGGAGTAGATGCCGCGGGTCGGCTCCGACTGTCCCGCGGCCACGACTTCTGGTTTGAGGCGCCCATCGGCCGCAGGACCCCAGGAGCTGGTGTCCATCATGGCGCTGCCGGCGGAGTAAATGCCGCCCACAGTGATCACGTTCTTGGCCGACTGCGGGCCGCGGTGGATGGTGCCGAACGGATCGTCACAGCGCTGGCGCTGATTGCCCGCGGCGAAAATGACCGGGATGCGCCGGCCGTAAATGCCCGTGATGATGGCGTCATAGTCGCGAGACCAGCTATCGTAATTGCCGGCGTCGTTGCAACCGCCGATGGCCCAAGAGTTCTGGGAAAGGTCGATATTATAGCTGTTAATAGCTTTGTCGTGCTCCGTTGTGCCAAGGCCCCAATGGAAAGAATAGATCTGCAGGCCGGGGGCAATGCCACGCCACTGTCCGGGGTGGCCCCCGTTTGCTTCGCTGAGGCTGCCGTCGCCGCCAAGAATGCCCGCTACGTGTGTGGCGTGATTGATGTTACTGGTGCTGGAAGAATATTCCTCGCCTGCGATCAGCCGGCCCCCGAAGTCGCCATGTGAGTTATCGGCTACGGCTGCATCCCACATGCCGGCCTGCACGCCGGCGCCGCTCAGATGGTAGGGGCTGTCCTGCACGGTGTTGGCGGCGATCGTCTCTCGCGAGCCGTCATTCAATGATTGTTGGGGCGGCGGCGCCTGGGTGATCCATTGGATTCTGTCCTCGCGTGCCAGGGAGGAGAGCCGCTCGGGGGGCAGGGTGATGTGCAGGCGATGGTACTCCGTCTCCTCCCGTGCGACCGTTCCGTCATGGGCGGCGACGATCCGCGCGGCGGCCTCCAAGGAGACGTCGGCAAAGGGCGTCAGCCACAGGTTGACGGTCTCATCCGGGTTCACGGCCCAGCTGCCGAAGTTGCCCCCGTAGATCGCCGGATCCACTTTGTCCCGGGGGAGTAGCGGCCCTATCCAGCGTACAAAGGTCAGCGCCCGCACGCGCCCCGTGTCCGCGGGGAAGCGGGCCAGCCAGCTATTATGGGGGATGTAGCCCAGGAGGTCGACGCCGGCGGTCTCCAACTGAGCGCGCTGCGCTGCGTCGGGCACCGCCTCCAGCTGAATCAGCCCGTACTCAAGGGCCTCACCGGAGGTGGGCGACTGCGCCTGCCCCTCGCCGCCATCAGACGCCGGCTGCAGGGTGCGTGATTTCAAGTAAATAGGGGATGTTTCGTTGTCTTCTGCGCCGCTGGCGGCCAGTATAGGCGCGGCCAGGACCAGTGCGGCGACGGCCAGACACAGGGCCAGGAATAATAAAAAGTTTCGTCTCTGCTGCATTTGTTTGCTGTTCCTATCACGTTAATCGTGCGAAATGGTTAAGAAAAGTGACAGTTCCAGCGTACCGTTTAGGGCGTCGTTGCACGATAAGAATGAGGTCCTGAAACGGGCAAAACGGGTGGTGAAAAAAGTACTACTCCGGCCAAAATGCGGTTCAAAACCCTATCAAATTGTCGTAAAAGGCGCTTCTGATAGCTTTTGAGAGAGTTTTCGCGGTATAAACGGCCCGCTACTATGCAATCTCTCCATGGAGTGTCAAGCTGAGTGCAACGAAGTATCTAGTCGTTGTCTCGGCAAGCAGCGCGGCGCTTTTGTGACAACGGTTCTGCGCGCGATTCTTCGCTCCGCTAACGTTAACGTGGCCCGCTCAGAGTGACATATGACCGCTCAGGATGAGAGATGACGTAGCATACGGAAACAAGAGTAACAACTGTGGAGAGTGGCGAATTTATGGCAGACGAAATGACGAAGAAAAACTCCTCCCGTTTTCCCGGCTTCTATAAACTGAGCCTGGAACAGCGGGTGGCGGCGGTGGGTCAGTGGGCGGGCCTGGGCCGGGAAGAGTGTCAGGTCCTTCTGGGCCAGGGGCTGCGCGCCGAGCAGGCGGCGCAGATGATCGAGAATGGTATCGGCACCCACGCCTTGCCCCTGGGCATTGCGGTTAATTTCCTCGTCAACGATCGCGACTATCTCATTCCCATGGCCGTGGAGGAGCCCAGCGTGCTGGCAGCCGTGAGCCACGCGGCGAAGCTGGTACGCGCCGGCGGTGGCTTCCACACGGAAGCGACGCCGCCGGTGATGATCGGCCAGATCCAGGTGCTGGACGTGCCCGATCTGGAGCAGGCGGCGATGGCCGTGCTGGATAACCGCGAGATGCTTATGGCTGTGGCCAACGAGTGCAGCCAGAGCATCGTGCGGCGCGGCGGCGGGGCCCAGGATATCGAGGTGCGCCCGTTCGCAGACACGCCTGTGGGATCCATGCTCGTCGTGCATCTGCTCTACGATACGCGCGATGCCATGGGCGCAAACGCCGTGAATACGGCAGTGGAGACGATGGCGCCGGTGATTGAAGATTTGACCGGCGGCCGCGTCAACCTGCGCATCCTGTCAAACCTGACCGACCGGCGAATGGTGACCGCTCGCTGCACGGCGCCCGCCGCGGCGCTGGCGCGGGACGACATGGACGGTGAGATAGTGGCCCGGCGCATCGAGGAAGCCAATGCCTTCGCCGTGGTCGATCCTTATCGCGCCGCCACTCACAATAAAGGCATCATGAACGGCATCGACGCCGTGTGCATCGCCACGGGTAATGACTGGCGGGCCATCGAGGCCGGCGCCCACGCCTACGCAGCGCGCGACGGCCAATACCGCGCGCTGACCGAGTGGCGTGTAGACGACAACGGCGACCTGTACGGCGAAATGACGCTGCCCATGGCCGTGGGGACGGTTGGCGGCGCCACGCGCGTGCATCCCACGGCGCAGGTGGCCATGAAAATATTGAACGTGGCCTCTGCGTCCGAATTGGGCCAGGTTATGGCCGCCGTGGGCCTGGCGCAGAATCTCGCAGCCATCAAGGCTCTGGCCACGACGGGTATCCAGCAGGGGCACATGCGCATGCACGCCCGGCAAGTTGCCCTGGCTGCCGGGGCCAGCGGCGACGCGGTGGAAACAATCAGCGCGCAACTGATCGCGGACCGCAACATTCGCGTGGCCCGCGCCAAAGAATTGTTAATGGAATTATCAATGGAGCTATGAAGGAAAGGGTATGAGCGAAGAGCAAGAACACGAAGGCAGAATGAAGCCGCATCACGAGGTAGGTATTGTAGGTTATGGCGCCTACGTGCCCCGTTTCCGGCTGCCTGCCAGCGAAATCAACCGCATGTGGAAGGGGGGCAAAGGGGGCACGCCTGTCAAGGAGAAATCGGTGCCCGGTCTGGACGAAGACGTAGTCACCATGTCCGTGGAAGCGGCGCGCAACGCCATGGCCCGCGCCAAAATCGACCCGCAGCAGATTCGCGCCGTGTGGGTGGGTAGCGAAAGCCACCCCTACGCCGTGAAGCCCACCAGCACCATCGTGGCCGAAGCGATTGGCGCCGTGCCCCGCACGCAGGCCGCCGACTGGGAGTTCGCCTGTAAGGCGGGCACCGAGGCCATGCAGGCGGCCATCGGCTTTGTGGGCTCGGGCATGGCGCGCTACGCGCTGAGCATCGGCATGGACACGGCGCAGGGCCGCCCCGGCGACGCTCTGGAGTACACGGCGGCAGCCGGCGGCGCGGCGATCCTCATCGGGCGCAGCGAAGAAGCGCTGGCGGTGATCGAAGGCTCGCTTTCTTTCGTCACGGATACGCCGGACTTCTGGCGGCGGGCTCACGCCCAGTATCCGTCCCACGGCGACCGCTTCACGGGTGAACCGGCCTACTTCAAGCACGTTATCTCCGCCGCGGAAGCGCTGATGGAGGAGATGGGGCGCACGGCGGCCGATTATGACTGGGCCGTGTTCCACCAACCGAACGTCAAGTTCCCCAGCCGCGCGGCAAAGATGCTGGGGTTCACGCCGGAGCAGATCGCGCCCGGCTTGCTCAGCGGTCGCATCGGCAACACCTATGCCGGCTCGGCCATCATCGGGCTGACCGGCATCCTGGACGTGGCCAGACCCGGCGACCGCATCCTGATGGTCAGCTACGGCTCCGGCGCGGGCTCCGACGCCTTCGACTTGCGCGTCACCGAGCGCATTGACGAAGCGCGCAGGCGGGCGCCGTCCACCGAGGATTACATCGCCCGCCGCAAAGAGATCGACTACGCCACGTATACCCGCTACCGCGACAAGCTGAAGCTGAGTTAGAGCACACCACTTACCCAACGGTCCATCCTCCCGGAGTTGGCTTGACGCTGCGAACCTCCGGGAGGATCACATCTGGACGGGGGGTTCTTACTACGAAGGAACTAGCACTGTATGACCAAGAACGACGTTTCAATCATCGGCATTGGCAAGACGGACGTAGGCGAGCACTGGACGACGTCCATCCGCCACCTGGCGTGGTATGCCATCGAGGAGGCGCTGGACGACGCCGCCACCACCGACATCGACGCCCTCTATGTGGGCAATATGCTCGCCGGGCGGCTCAGCCAGCAGGATCATCTGGGCGCGCTGGTGGCTGACTTTGCCGGCTTACGCGGCGTGGAGGCGGTGACCGTGGAGGCTGCGGACGCTTCCGGCGGGGCCGCGGTGCGCCAGGCGGTGCTGGCGGTGAAGAGCGGTCTGGTGCGCACAGCGCTGGTCGTTGGCGTGGAAAAAGTGACGGATGAGACGGGCAGCGCGGTAACCGCCGAAATGGCCTCCGGCCTTGACGCCGACTACGAGGCGATTCACGGTCTCACGGCGGCGGGAGCCGCAGCCTTGATGATGCGCCGCTACATGCACGAGTATGGCCTGGAGCTGTCTGACTTTGCCAACTTCAGCAGCAACGCCCATCGCAACGGCGCGGATAATCCGGACGCCATGTTCCGCAACCAGTTGCCGCCGGAGCGCTTTGCGCGCGCGCCGGTGGTGGCCGACCCGGTATCGCTCTTCGACATGGCGCCCCTGGCCGACGGGTCCGCGGCGCTGATCATCACCGGCAGCGAGCGGGCCAAAGACATGGTGCCCAAACCGGTGCGCATCGCCGGCTCGGCGCTGGCTACGGACACCATTGCCATACACGACCGGCACGATCCGTTGTGGCTGGCGGCCGCCGCGGACAGCGCGGAGCGCGCTCTGAGCGCCGCGGGCGTCGCGCTGCAAGACATAGACCTTTTCGAGCTGCATGATTCTTATACCATCATGGCTGCGCTGTCGCTGGAAGCGTGTGGCTTTGCCCCGCAAGGGCAGGGCTGGCAACTGGCGCGCGACGGCGCCATCGGCCGCGACGGCGCCATTCCCATCAGCACCTTTGGCGGCCTGAAGGCGCGTGGCAATCCGGTGGGCGCCACGGGCGTCTACCAGGTGTTGGAGGTGGTACAACAGCTGCGCGGCGAGGCGGGCGACTGCCAGGTACCCGGTGCGCGGGTGGGCATGGCCCAGAATTTGGGCATGACGGGCGCCACAGCAGCCACGCATGTGCTGCGGGTCGACTGAGTGAAGCCCGGGGACATCGCTTGCCGGATTTGATGTCCAGACGGGCGATTTTAACATAACGAAGAATAGGTAAGCTACAAGTCGCTTCTATATAGCCCTTTTTCGCCGCTTTGATAGCTTTTGAGAGCTTTCAGGGGTTCTCTGGCAGCTTCTGAAAGAGTTTTCACCCTATAGTAGTCACTGGGTCGCGCGGGCTGTGTCCCGGTTTGGCGCCCACCATTGGGTTGTATTCATAGTTAGCGGTAATAGCGGGAAAGGCAGAAAAAGAGAGGTTACACGATAATGCAGGTATCACGTCATTGGCGTTTAAAATCAGAACGGTACAAACTGGTCGGTGAAACGTGTGACACGTGCGGGGTAAAGCTATTCCCGCCACGCGACGTCTGTCTGGCGTGTGAGGCGCCGGCCAAGGAACTGTATACCTTCACCGGCTTCGGCGAGGTCTACTCGTACACCACCATTTACGATCCGCCGTCCGGCTTCGAGACTAATGCTCCCTACACCGTGGCGCTCATCAAGCTGGATGAAGGGCCGCTGGTCACGGCGCAACTGACCGATATGGATGAGGAAGAGGTTCAGATCGGCTTGCCCGTGGAAATGGTCACGCGCAAACTGCGCAGCGAGGGTGAAGAGGGCATGATTGTCTACGGCTATAAGTTCCGCCCCGCTGTGACTGTGCAGGAGCGCGCTGCAGCCTGAGCATTCGATATATTTGAGGAAGAGGTGAAAACGGCCTGGCAATTTCCGCCAGGCCGTTTTTCTTTTCCTTAAGCTAGTCGCATCCGCACTTCCGGCACCCAGTCGGCAATTTCCCCGCTGAGTAACCCCGCGTCGCCCCACTCGGCTCTGGCCAGCTCCCCGGCCGCGGCGTGCAGGTAGGCCCCCAGCACGGCGGCGTCGAAGGGGTCCAGTCCCTGGCCCGACAGGGCTACGATGACCCCGGAGAGCACGTCGCCGCTGCCCGCCGCGCTCAACAGGGGGTTGGCGAAGGGCAGGAGGCGGCAGCGACCGTCGGGCGCAGCCACCACTGTGAAGGCCCCCTTCAGCAGCACAACCTGGTTCCAGGCGGCGGCTTTCTCGCGGGCCAGCGCCACGCGATCCTGCTCCTTGATATCGCCCAGCCCCATGCCCGCCAGCCGCGCCATCTCGCCCGGGTGCGGCGTCAGCACGCTGTTCGCCGGCAGCTGCTGCCACCAACCGTCCATCTCGGCCAACACGTTCAGTCCGTCGGCGTCCACCACCAGCGGCGGCAGCGATTGAGATTTCTCCAGCAGCGCCTGCACAAAGGCCTTCGCTGGGCCCAGGCCTGGCCCCAAGAGCAGGGCATCATGCCCCGCTATCTGTTCCAGCAGGAAACGGGCCCCTTCCGCTGTGAAATTGTCCTCGTCGGGTACGGGCGGGTACGTGGCTTCCGGCAATTGGCCGGAAACCACGGGGCGCACGACGCCCGGCACCGCCAGTGCTACCAAGCCCGCGCCGGCGCGATAAGCGCCGCGCCCGCAAAGCAGGGGCGCGCCCCAATAATGCTCGGAACCGGCGGCGATGAGCACCTTGCCAAAGGTGCCTTTATGACCGCTGCGTGGCCGTTGCGGCAACAGGGCGCGAGCGGCGTCCGCTGTGACCAACGCCACGGGCACAGCCTGTACCTCGGGCAGCTCCTCGCTGATGTCGATGTCGGCGACCACCAGCTCGCCCAGGGCCGCCGCGCCGGGAAAAATAAAATGGCCGCGCTTGGGTCCGGCGAAGGTCACGGTCAGGTCCGCGGGAATAGCCAGAGGGTCCAGCTCGCCCGTGTCCGTGTTCAGCCCGCTGGGGCAGTCCACGGCGACGACGTAGGGGCGCTCGCCGCCGCGCGCGCCGGCCTCGACCGCCGTCGTGCTGGTCAGAGCAGGCAGCTCATCCGGTGACGTTGCCAGCTCCCGCTCCTGCAGCCCGGCCTGCACCTGGCGCATCATTGTGGCCAGCTCGCCGCCAATGGGCCGGTCGACGCCGGTGCCCAGCAGGGCGTCGATGACCACGTCGGCGTTGCGCAGGCGCTGGCGCAAAACCCGGTAGCGCTGGTCGCCCCCGGCGTGGGCCTGGAACAGGGTCATCTCCAGAATGCGGGCGAAGTTTTCATCCGCCTGCGGGTCGCGCTCGCGATAGAGGTAGAACGAAACCTCCGCGCCCATCTGCGCCAGATAGCGCCCGGCGACCAGGCCGTCGCCGCCGTTGTTGCCCGGCCCCACCAGCACCAGTACCTGCTTGCCCTGCACAGGGTAGCGCTCGGCCAGGGCCAGGGCCACGGCGTGGCCTGCTTTCTCCATCATCTGGGCATAACTGACGCCGGACGCATCCGCGGCCTTTTCTGCCGCTACCATTTCCGCAACGGTAAAGACCTTGATTGTCATGGTTCCTCCGCTTGTTTGTGTGGACACTCAAGAAATCCGATGTCTTCAAGACATCGGATTTCTCAGAATTTCTGAACCCTTATAATAATCCCTGCTCCCAATACCATTTTATTGTCTCTCGCGCGCCATTGCGAAAAGGAGTCGTCTGAAAGCTCAGCTCGCGGCGCGCCCGCTCTGAGGACAGGGGCCAATCCTGAAAGACGTAGTGGACCAGGTTGGTAGGATAAAACGGCTCCCGTCCGGTGAAGCGCGACAGCGCCGTCCAGGCCCGGGCAAGCAGCAGCACGGCCGGTGTAGGCACGTTCAGCCGCCGGCGGCTGATGCCCGCCAGATCGCTGATGGTGTCGTTAATCGCGTTGTGCGTCAACGATTGCCCGCTGAGGTTATAGATGCGGCCCGCTCGGCCTCGCTCCAGCGCGCTGAGGATGCCGCGGGCAACGTCGGGCGCATAGGCGGGGAACGTCAGGTGATGGCCGCCGCGCACCTTGATGCGCCAGCCGCGCAAGGGATCTTCGAAAAATAGGCGGTTGAAGGCATAGCGACCCCACGGGCCATAGAGCGCGCCGGGCCGCACGACAGTAACCGGCAGCCCGCAATTGCGATGGTAGGCCAGGGCCAGCTGTTCCGCTTCTAGCTTGGTGCGCTGGTAAAAATCCTGTGGCTCGCAAGGGTGCGTCTCGTCAACGATCGCGCCAGGCCGGGGACGGCCCACGACGACGGCGGTTGAGACGTGCACGAAGCGCTCCACGCCCGCTCGCCGCGCTGCTTCCAGCACGGCGGCGGTTCCGCCCACGTTGGTGCGCCAGAAGTTGGGCAGGCGGCCCCACATACGGAACAGGGCCGCGGCGTGAATGACGCGGCGACAGCCGCGACACGCTTCTTCGAGCTCCCGCCGCCGGTTAATATCGCTTACTGTGACCAGTTTCGCGCCGGCTGCCTCAAGCAGCCCCGTGTCGCTGTCCGGGCGCACCACAGCGCGCACGCAACGCATGTCACTGCCCCTGGCATGTAGGTGCTGTTGTAGTTGTGAGACGATGTGGCGGCCCAGGAAGCCGGTAGCGCCGGTCAGTAGAATCATTGTTGGTGGTCTAACTCCTTGAGGGTGGATGTTGTAAGTCTCATTGTGTTGCGCAGCCTCGCTTGTAGTATAAGCCTATGTGATAGAAATGCCGGCGCGGGAAGAGCGGCCCTCGTTGGAAAATAGTTAACGTGTTTCACCGCCAGTTGCAACCGCTCAACCGCTCACATATAATGCCCGAAGGTGTAAAAATGGCCACGATTGAGGAGTCACAATACGAATCCCCCTATCCGGCGGTTTCCAACGAGGGCGCGGTCGAGCAGCGAGTTCAGCAGCCCTTCAGGATCGTCGCGCGCGAAATCGTCGAGACGTTACTCCTTACCCTGTTTATCTTCTGGTTGGTGAATACGGCCACGGGACGCTATCGAGTGCAGGGGCACAGCATGATGCCCACGCTGGAAGAGGGGGAGTATCTGATCATCAATAAACTCAGTTACTATCTGGAAGAGCCACACCGGGGTGACATCATCGTCCTGCACTTTCCTCGCGACCACAGTAAAGAGTACATCAAACGTATTATTGGCCTGCCCGGCGATCTGGTAGAGCTATCTGACGGTCAGGTGAGCGTCAACGGCGTGGCTTTGGAGGAACCCTACATCAATGGCGCGCCCAATTACCAGACGGGCAGTTGGCGGGTGCCGGACGGACAATATTTCGTGATGGGAGATAACCGCAACAACTCCAGCGACTCCCGCAACTGGTCTTTCTTACCGCGCGAAGATATAGTAGGAAAAGCGTGGGTGATATACTGGGGTATTGAGAATTGGGGTCTGGTGCCCCACCACGCGCACGCCGTAGGTCCTGGCGCGTAGCCATATTACCCTATGGCGCAAACCGTGTGGGCGGAGAAAATGGCAGCACGGTTTGACACTTCACAGCTAATATCGTGCCGGTTCAACAGTAGCATTCAGCAGCAGAAACGACGTCCGGGGAGCGTCGTCGCCTTATCAGTAAGATTGTTGTGGTCGTCTTGCGTGCCAGATATTGCCCTGGACACTAGATACTGAATTAGCGGCGACGTATTTGGGAAAAGGGAAGAGAGGATGAGCGCGCTTGGACGCCACATCATTAACATTGACCTTTTTACAGATGCGTATCGGGTCTCGGGGCGTACACAGGTAGGCACCAGCGGTCTCTTATCGGAGTTGAACAACCCCAATACCGACTTTCTGAATCTGGAAGACGCTTATGTCTCCCGCATGCACGACCCGGCAAAAATCATAGGTAGTTACTCGGCAGCATCTTTCCGCAAGGAAAATATCAACTTTGTGGTTCTGCAAGACCGCCGCGAAGGGACGATTATGGGGTCGGCGCAGGGGCGTTCGATTTTTGCACGCGGACGCCCCGTTCAGGTGTTCTTGACCGTGCCTTCCTTCGAGCTCCACGGCACCGTGATGCACGACGGGCAGATGACCCCGGGCGCGATACTGGTGCACACGCTGGGCCATTTCCAGCCTATATTCGAGGCCCAGGCCTGTGCGGCCCTGTATCCGGATGTCACCTATAGCGGCGACTTGATACTCGTACGAAAAGAGCGCGTGGGCGTTTTCTGCCTCTCGCGCCATAAGGATTGAGTTCGCAGACCGCGTGGTGAAAGGAGACACATCGTGGCCAAGGTTCTGGTAATTGACGACGACGTGCAACTGTTGCGCATGGTGAGCATGATGCTGGAGCGGGGCGGGCACGACCCGGCCATCGAAGAAGACCCGCGCAAGGGGCTGGACCGCGTCAAAGAGGAAGAGCCTGACCTGCTAATTCTGGACGTGATGATGCCCGACATAAGCGGGCACGAGCTGTGCGAAATAATCCGCAATGATGAGGAGACGGCCCATGTACCGATTTTGATGCTTACTGCACGGGCCCAGGCCGTGGATCGCGAGGCAGCGCTGGCCAGCGGCGCGGATGATTATCTAAGCAAGCCGGTCAAGCCAGAGACGTTGATGTCGCACATTGACGCCTTGCTGCACCCGGCAACGGCTGCACCCGACGACGAGCGTCCGGGAAGCTATGTCGTCAGTTTCTTCGGCATGCGCGGCGGGGTAGGACGCACGACGCTGGCGGCCAATCTGGGGACCGCCTTGCGTATGGCCAGCAGCCAGGAAGTGTGCGTCATCGATCTGTCGCCGTCGGGCGGCCAGTTGACGGCCCATCTGCGGCTGGCGACAGGAGCCACGTGGAACGATCTGCCCACTATAAAAGAGCTGGATTGGCCCGCGTTGAAGCAAACCCTGTTGCTGCACCGCTGCGGAATGCGCGTGCTGGCTGCGCCGGCGCAACCGCAACTGGCCATCGCCCCCTCCGGCGAGCTGGCAGCCGCTGTGCTGTCTCTCCTGCGCTGGCGCGGGCGCTTTGTGATCGTTGATTTGCCGCCGGTGCTTAACCCTGCCGTGCAGGCGGTGCTAGAACGGTCGGATATGGTCTTCCAGGTGGTGACGGGTGACATCGTCTCCGTTCAGATGGCGCGTCATACCGCACGGTCCCTGGAGCGCATGGAACTCTCCGGTCATAAGGCATATCTTCTGAACCAGGTGACGCCCACTGCGCAGCTGTCCACGGAGGCCGTCGAAAAGGGGCTGCGCTCGCGGCTCGCTTTCAACGTCGGATACGATGAGAACCAGTTGCGCGCGCTCGCTCAGGGTGTGCCGCTGACCCTGACAAAGGCTCGCTCCCCGCTACCGTCCACGGTGCGCCAGATGGCGTCCGCTATATGGCAGCGCGTCCAGGCGCACGACGAAACGCCGGTCGACGGGACGCAGGCGGAGGAGGAGCCTCTCAACGCGTAGATCTATATCTTGTTAGATCGGCACGCTCATCGTTTACAGCACTTGATCATATGTGAGCGTGATGGTAGAATTCTCCCTGCTGTTTTGCCCTCATCGTCAAGAGGTCCGGGCTGAGTCCGGTCAGCAGCGACAGAGGGACAAGACGCCCCATTCGTCTAGTGGACTAGGACGTGGGCCTTTCAAGCCCAAAACAGGGGTTCGATTCCCCTATGGGGCACATCAATTGTTGGACAGGCTGTGTAAACAGAAGTCCCAACCGGATGGTTGGGACTTTTTTATGGAAGGGGTGGGGAAGAGCGCGTCTCATTCCTCTTCATCCGCCAGGGCCGTCACCGCTGTTGGCGACAGGTACCGTTCCCCGGCATACACGGCCTTGATCGCCGGTAGAAGCTGCTCCAGGAACTCCGTTTTCAGAATGAAGCCATTGGCTCCGGAGTCAAACGCCCGCCGGATCAGGCGCGCGTCTTCGTGCATGGACATCACCAGAATCGGCGTCTCGATGCCCATTTCGCGCAACTGCTTTGTGGCACGCGGACTGTCTAGCGGCGGCAAATAATCATTCATCAGGATCACGTCGTGTTCCAGACCGTCTATGGTCGCCACGACATCCTCGAATCGCGTTACTTCATCTGAAATCTGCACGTCGTCGTACGTGGCAATCAGCTTGCGTATCGCCTCGATCATGGTTGGAAAGTCGTCTGCAATTAGGACCTGTATCATCAAATTATCCTGTTGTTGCGAGGGTTGAAAAGACGCTGAGCCGCGGTGATTATACGGTGCTGCCCGCTCCGTGCAATGGTTACCTGACAAAAGAAAATCCCGCAAGAAATTGCTCCTTGCGGGATAGTCGCGAACGTGCTGTTTCGCCTGGCTCCCCTAACTCTCGGGAAGAGGTTATGGTAGATACAATATTAAGGGAGCAGGGTCGTTTACGCCTGGGTTAGAAGTACTGTATCATCTCATACAAATATACTAAAAACGGCTGCGATTATCGCAGATGGCAGCCAGCTTCGAGGGATAGTATGCGCTTAGGATTGATGCTAGGCTACTCCAGGGGAAAAGTTGAGTTACCGGTGGAGATGGTTCTGGAAGCGGACCGGCTCGGCGTGTACGCCGTGTGGGCTGCGGAAGCGTATGGGTCGGACGCCGTCACGCCCCTGGCCTGGCTGGGCGCGCTGACGGAGCGCATCAGGCTGGGCACGGCCATCATGCAGATGCCGGGTCGCACGCCGGCCAATACGGCGATGACGGCGATGACCCTCAATCAGCTTTCCGGCGGGCGCTTTCTTCTGGGCCTGGGCCTCTCCGGGCCGCAGGTGGTGGAGGGCTGGCACGGTGTAAGTTACGCGCGGCCCCTGCGTCGCACGCGGGAGTATGTGGAGATTGTACGCGCCATTCTGCGGCGCGAGCGCGTGACCTATCAGGGGGAGATTTACCAGATTCCCTACACTGGTCCCGACGCCACGGGCCTGGGCAAGCGGCTGGCTCAGCCATTGAAAAGCACGCTGGCGGCGCAGCCGGACATTCCGATCTATCTGGCGGCGATCGGGCCACAGAACGTGGCTCTGGCGGCGGAGATCGCTGACGGGTGGTTGCCCATCTTCTTCGCGCCCCAACGGTACGATCAGGTTTTCCGCCCGCACGTAGAGCGCGGCCTGCAGCGAGCAGGCAAGGGTCTGGACGCGTTTGACATCGCGCCCATGACGCCCGTGGCCATTGACGACAGCCTCGACGCCTGTTATAACGCCCTGCGACCGATGCTGGCCCTTTACGTGGGTGGCATGGGTTCGCGTGACAAAAACTTCTATAATGATCTTGCCGCGCGTTACGGTTACGAAGAAGCTGCGCGTGATATTCAGGAGCTGTACCTGTCGGGGCGCAAGGGGGAGGCCATGGCCCGCGTGCCGGCCGAACTGATCGACGACGTGGCCCTTGTTGGCCCCCGAGAGCGCGTGCGGGAACGCCTTGTGGTATGGCGCGACAGCCCCATCACCACGCTGAACCTGATGATCTCGGACATAGAGACGTTGCGCGCGGTTGTCGAGCTGGCAGGAAAGGCGCTGTGATGTGTTGTACTGTTTAGTGACGCACGCTTGAAGTAACGGCTTCAGCCGTCCAGCCGCTATAGCGACTACTACGAGCACAAGTGCTCCTGCCAGAAAATGAGGAATCGATGATGGCTCGAAAAAGACGCAATCGCCGCGATAAGCGCGACGTTCTGCAAGATCTTGATCCCTATTACGGCTGCCAGGCGGACGCCAGCCTAGGGCTGGACCCGCTCGCGGTAGGCTGGCTACAGCGGGGCCAGAATTTTCCCACCGGCCCCGTGCCCGACGGTTTCACCGGGGCGCTGCTCGCCTTCTGTCTGGACCGCCACACCGTCTGCGCGCGGCCCAACACGCTGCCCTGCCCGCTCTGCATGCAGCGCGTGGAACCGATCACCATAGACGACGACACGGCGCACTTCGGCGTGGCCGAGATCCGCGTGCTGGGCGACGATGATATTTTCGCCGCGCCCACGCTCATTCACCACTACGTCACGGCGCACGACTATCAGCCGCCGGACGTGTTCGTGCGCGCAGTGGTGGCCGGGCCGCCCGCCGGCTCCCGAGAACACCGCGCCCTGGTGCGCAGCCTCAATGCGGCGGACTAGACAGCTTACGAAGGTGGGCATTTGTTCGATTCTAATACAATGTTAGCGCCCACGGCGTTGAAGGTCGCCGCGCCCTTGGCTACAATGGGACCATGAGTATCGTACCCATAGACCAGGTCGACGAACAGGCGTGGCACGAAAAGCGCCGCCGCGTGTCCTTCAACGGGCGCGAAGATCTGTTCATACAACTAATCGAAGAGTTGGTAGAAAATGCGCCCCTGAAGGGGGACAAGTACCAGCGCAGCATGCGCCGCTACGTGCGGCAGGGCCTGCCCTGGCTGTCCAAGAGCCAGGTGATCACGGCTTATGAAGAGCTGTGCGACCTGGATCTGATGGAGTACCGGCCGGAAGTCGTCACTGCGCTACAGAAGAAGCCCACGCGTAGCCAGGCCGGCGTGACGGTGGTCACTGTGCTCACCAAGCCCTATCCCTGTCCCGGCAAATGCATTTTCTGCCCCACCGACGTGCGCATGCCCAAAAGCTACCTGCACGATGAGCCGGGGGCCATGCGCGCAGAGCGGCACGCGTTCGACCCCTACGCCCAGACCCAGGCGCGCATCGAAGCGCTGGAGAACATCGGCCACCCAGCGGACAAAATTGAACTCCTGATCCTGGGCGGCACCTGGTCCAGCTACCGGCGCGATTACCAGGAGTGGTTCGTCAAGCGCTGTCTGGACGCCATGAACGGCGCGGAGGCCGGCTCGCTGGCTGAGGCGCAGGCGCTGAACGCCCGCGGCGAGCGGCGCAACGTGGGCCTGGTGGTGGAGACGCGGCCGGACCACGTGGACGAGGACGAGCTGCGCTGGTTCCGCCATCTGGGCGTGACCAAGGTGCAGATCGGCGTGCAGAGCCTGGATGACCGTATCCTGGAACTGAACAGGCGGGGCGAGACGGTGGTCGAAGTGCGCGACGCCGTGCGCCTGCTGCGGCTGGCGGGCTTCAAGATCCACGTGCACTGGATGCCCAACCTGCTGGGAGCCACACCGCAGTCGGACATCGAAGATTTCGGCCGGCTGTGGTCCGACCCCGCGCTGAGACCGGACGAACTGAAAATTTACCCCTGCATGTTGTTGGAGAACGCGGAACTGTACGAGTATTGGCAGCGAGGCAAGTACCGGCCTTACAGCGACGAGGAGATTCTGGAGGTGCTGGTGGCCTGCAAGCAGCAGGTGCCGCGCTATGTGCGCATCAATCGCATCATCCGTGACATTCCCACGACTAACGTAGTTGCCGGCATCAGCAAAGCCAATTTGCGCCAGATCGCGCAGCAGCGCATGGAAGAGCGCGGGCTCTTCTGCCAGTGCATCCGCTGCCGTGAAATCCGGCGCGAGACGTTGCGACCCGAGGAGCTGCAGTTGCGCGTGGACACGTATGAGACGGACGCCACGTCCGAGCACTTCCTCAGTTTTGAGCGCGACGATGGGCGCATCGCCGCCTTTTTGCGCCTCTCGCACCCGCGCCCGGACCGGCCCCATCCTTTCCCGCAACTGGCGGGGCAGGCTATGATTCGCGAGGTGCACGTCTACGGGCCCGCCGTGCCCATTGGCGAAGACAGCCAGGGCGAGGCGCAACATATCGGGTTGGGCGAGCAGTTAATCGAGAGGGCGAAAACGATGAGCCGCGAGGCAGGCTACGGGCGCATCGCCGTGATCAGCGCCATCGGCACGCGCGGCTATTATGCGCGCCACAATTTCGAACTGGACGACCTGTATATGACGGCCCCTCTTTGACGACCGAAGCAGCAGGTGAGCCTTGATCACCAACCAGACGGATGACGAGTGGGAAATTATCTTTCAGCGCGCCCACGCTTTACTAGCGGCAAAGCTGGTCACTTACTGGCGTCCCGAGGACCGGCCTCTGCGCTGGACGGAGACGCTCAATGCGGTCGCCCAACACGACAACGGCTGGCAGGAGTGGGAGGCGGGCGAGCGGCTGACGGACGCCGGCGCGCCGCGCAATTTTATGCAATTGCCGCTGCCGGAGGTCGTCATCCAGGGCGAACGCGTCGTGACGCGCGCCTGGCACCAGAGTATGTGGGTCGGCCTGCTGGTGTCACGCCATATTTCGCACTTGCACGAGCGCCGGCGCGGCGCGCTGGCGTCGCTGGATGATCTGCTGGACGAGCAGATCGAACTGCGGGAGAAGTGGCGGGCGGCGCTGGACGTGTCCAGAGAGGACGTGGACCGCGCTTACAGCCTGCTGCGCTGGGGCGATAGCTTTTCTTTGATCCTGTGCATGCAACGGCTGCCCGTTGACGAGCGGGCGGTCGAGATTGAACGGGGGCCAGACGGCCAGCGGTACGATGTCTTCCAGCGCACAGATGGCGTCGTCGTGGTGCAGCCGTGGCCCTATGATCGGGACTCGTTTCGGGTATCAGTGGATTGCCACTACCTGACACAGGCGACGTTTGCCGATGACGACGAGTTGGCTCAGGCGTTGCGCCAGGCGCAGGTCAGGCAGCGGGTGTGGGAGCTGCGGCGAGCCTGATCGCAGTCCCACACGGAGTTCCCCCGGAGGTTCGGTGGCAGATTTCGGGGCGAGACGGGTCTGCGCAACCTTCCGGAGGATGGCTCACGTCCGCGCCACGTTACGGAATCCTCCCGGAGGTTCAGCGATTGATTTCGGGGCGAGACGGGTCTGCGCAACCTCCGGGAGGATGGCTTACTTCCGCGCCACATACACGATCCACTCCCCGGCGTCGTACAGATCCAGGCCATCCCAGGCGGGATAGACCATGACTTCTGAGAACCCGGCCTCGCGCAACAGGTCGGCCATCTCCTCGCTGCCGTACGTCTGGTCGCAGAGGAGAATTTCGTCAAGCTGTCCCGTCGCCAGGTGCACGGTGTAGTATCGTTCACAGGACAGTTTCTGCTCCTCATACCAGAATCGCTCGCCCAGGCTGAGAAATGGCGCGTCGCCCCACAGGCCACTATCGCCGCTGAACCACCACCGGCTCTCCGTTTTGTCCACTTTTTCCTGGTCCAGGAGTTCCAGACACAGCCGCCCGCCCGGTCGCAGCGCGGCGGCGATGCGTTGCAGGAGGCGCGCTGCCTCCCGGCGCGGAAAGACCGCCAGCTGCCCGTAGAGCAGGAGCGCTGCGTCATAGGCCGCCGCGCCAAAGTCGAAGTGGCGCACGTCGGCCTCGACGAAGCGACAGCGCTCGCTTACACTGTGCTCCCGGGCCAGCGTGCGGGCGTAGCTGATAGCCGCGGGAGCGAAGTCGACGCCGGTGACGCGCAGGCCGCGCTCCGCCAACGGCACGGTGTAAAGGCCCGGTCCGCAGGTGACGTCCAATAGTTGCTGCGCGCTCTCCAGCCCCAGTTTCTCCTCCAGCCACTGCAATTGCAGCGCCCGCTCGCGCGCGATGCGGGAGGCCGCGCCGTGGCTCTGGTCCAGATGCTCGCGCAACATCCGTTCGGAGAAAGCAGGATCGTCCCAGGGCAGGTTGCCGCCATCTTGCCACGGTTGTGGCCGATCGGGCCGGTGATAAATGCGCCAGAGTGCTTCGTTCAGGGGATTGTTCATGTCCTTGCTTTGTTGTCCTTCTTCTTTTGTTGTCATCGTGTGTCTATTCTATCCCTTCTCTCACAGGACAATTAGAAACTCTGTTCCTCCTCTCCATGCCTGATATAATCGCCCTCTGAATTATGCCGCTATTACCTGCTGAACGCCTGAATAAACGGTATCAAATCGTGAGCCTGCTGGGCCAGGGTCACTATGGGGCCGTCTATCGCGCCTGGGACGTGCGCGACGAAGTGCACGTGGCTCTCAAAGAGTACCTGGATGCCAGCGTGGAATTACAGAAACGCTTTCGGGAAGAAGCGCGCCGGCTCAGCGATCTGCGCCATCCTCAGCTGCCCGCGGTGCGCGATCACTTCGCTGTCTCAGGGGTGGGGCAGTATCTGGTCAGCGACTACGTCGACGGCGTTGATTTGCGCGCCCTGGTGCAGCAGTACGGGCCATTGCCCTCCCCGCTGATCATCGAGTGGCTGCAGGCCGTCTGTGAGCCGCTGGCCTATATGCACAACAAAGGCATCGCTCATCTGGACGTGAAGCCGGCCAACATTCGCATCACGCCGGCTG
Organism: Candidatus Sulfomarinibacteraceae bacterium; assembly: GCA_035464315.1. Classification (GTDB taxonomy): domain Bacteria; phylum Chloroflexota; class Anaerolineae; order Promineifilales; family Promineifilaceae; genus JAAYYY01. The sequence goes on along the minus strand of DATHSI010000089.1, from coordinate 5,769 downwards.
GCGAGGTGTTCCTGGTCGACAGCGGCCTGCAAGGGCTTGGCGTTGCGCCGGGGACGCGGGGTTACGCCTCTCCCGAACAGCAGAAGCAGAGCGACGACGTGGGGCCCGTAAGCGACATTTATAGCCTGGGCGCCACGCTCTATACCTTGCTCACGGAAAAAACACCGCCGGGCGCGTTGCAACGGGAGAGCGGCCTGGAGGTGATGCCTTCGGCCCGCGAAGTGAACGGCGACGTGGAGCCCTACCTGTCTATTGTAGCCAGCCGCGCCATGTCCCTGCGCCCCGACGCGCGCTATGAGACAGTGGCCGATTTTGGCCGGGCTCTGGAGCGACCCGCGGGCCGGTCGGTGGCGCAGCCAGAGGGTGCGCGCCGCACAGACGCCGTGCCCGCCACCCCGCCGCCGCGCCACGTCCCTGAGACACGCCGCAAACAGATCGAGCAGCGCACCATTTGGGGCCTGGTGGGGTTGCTGGTGCTGATCGTGGCTGCCGGCGTGGGCATCAGCCTGTTCAGCGCCACGCCCTTGCTGGGTGGCAGTGAAGAAGCGGCGACGGCGACGACTGAATCGCAGGTGATCGCGGCCCTGACCGCGGTGGCCCCCACCCAGACGCCGACGCCGGACCCCACGTCGATGCCCACGGCGACGCCGGAGCCGTTCACGACCAAGACCGGCTCGCGCATGATCTTCATGCCCGGCGGCCTGTTCCGGCTGGGCAATGATGAGGGCGAGTCAGATGAGGGGCCGTCGCGCATGGTGCGCCTGGACCCCTATTACATCGATGAGACAGAGGTGACCAACGGCGCTTACGCGCAATGCGTGGCCGCCGGCGAGTGCGAGTCGCCGGCTTACACTCGCGCCTCCTTCTATCCCGACTATTACGGCAACCCGGAGTACGACGACTACCCCGTCATCTACGTTAACTGGGAGAAGGCCAGGCAATTTTGTGAGTGGCGCGAGGCGCGGTTGCCCTCCGAAGCGGAGTGGGAACGCGCCGCCGGCTTCAATCCGGAGCAGGGCGTGAAGTACACGTATCCCTGGGGAGACGAGTTTGACGGGGCGCTGCTCAACTATTGTGACGCCAACTGCTATAAGCAGGAAAAGGATTCGGGCTATGATGACGGCTACGGGGACACGGCCCCGGTGGGCAGCTATCCCGAGGGTCGTTCGCCCACGGGCGTCTACGACATGCTGGGCAACGTGATGGAGTGGACCAACGACTGGTACGAGCGCAACTACTACACGTCGGCGCCTGAGGTCAACCCCTTAGGCCCCCTGGATGGGTTCTCTAAGTCCGTTCGTGGCGGTTCCTGGCTCTCCGAGCGCGATGAACTCACTGTGACGCGCCGCACCTTCTACCAGCCCAACGACCACCGCGCCAACCTCGGCTTCCGCTGCGCGCAGTCGGCGCGCTGAGACGACGACGGTCAGCGCGAGACGGCCGGATGCGCAGCCCACTGCATCTGAGCGACAGCGCCTCCACTCACGACTGACGCTCTTCAAGCCTCATAGATAACCCTCCCTTGGGACGCAGGGTAATAAGCGGTTCCAACCGCACAGGGCGGTCCGAGGCTAACTGAAGCTGGAAGCGTTGGGCTACCATAGCCAGAATAAGCGTGTTCTCAGTCATGGCAAAACTCTTACCAATACACAGGTGCGGACCGCCGCCAAAGGGCAGGTAGGCATAGCGAGGTCGTTGCGCTTTTCGCTCCGGCGTAAACCGTTGCGGATCGAAGCGATGCGGCTCCTCCCAGAAGTTCGGATGCCGGTGCGTAAAGTACGGGCTGAGCACGATTATGCCGCCCGGCTCGACGTCAAAACCGCCGATTTTATCCGCCTCCTGTGCCGTACGGGTCAAGAGATAGGGCGGCGGATACAGGCGCAATGATTCTTCGAGGACCATGGTCGTATAAGTCAGGTCGGGAATGTCCTCGACAGTGGGCGTCCGCCCGCCCAGAACTTCATCCACTTCTTCCTGCAAACGAGCTTGAGCGGCCGGATGTTTCGCCAGAAGGTAGAACGTCCAGGCCAGGGCAATGGCCGACGTTTCGTGACCGGCGACCATCATGGTCATTACCTCATCCCGCAGTTGCCGGTCGCTCATGCCCTCTCCCGTTTCCTCATCGCGCGCATCCATGAGCATGTCGAGCACGTCTTGCGTCTGCCCCTGACCCTGTTCTCGCTGCCGGCGGCGCCGGGAAATAATGGTGTGTACCACCTTGTCCAATTGAGCGACATTGTCGAGAAGGCGGCGCGTGGCCGGGTACCAGCGCTGTTTGATGAGATAAATGCCAAAAGGATGCGCACTGAAGTCGCGGAGCTGGCGGTTCACGGCGCTAAAGGCGCTTCCGACCTTCTCGGCGTCCCGGGTCAAGTCTACGGAGAAAAGCGTCTTGCCCGCAATGTCCAGCGTCAGGTGCATCATTTCCTGGACGACGTCGACCGGCTGCTTGCACCTGGCGCGGTCATGCCACTGCTCCAGCAACCGTGCGGCAGCTCTAGTCATCGTCTGCGCAAAGCCAGCAATGCGTCGTCGGTGAAAAACGGGCTGCGCCAGGCGGCGCTGACGTAACCAAAAATCACCGTCGCTCGTGAGCAGGCCGTTGCCAACCACGGGAAGCAGAAGCCCATTGGTGGGGTTGGGCAACCTGGTGTAATTGCGGTTATTGTTCTGAAGAATATGCTTGTTGTGCTGTGGGTGGCAGAAGAGGTAACGGTAGTGATCCAGGTAAAAGCGGAAGCGAAGAGCGTCGCCGTAATCGTCCACCCATCGTCCCAGCGTTCCCAAAATATCGCGACGGAGATCAGATACGGATCCCCATAGCGCGTTACCGCGGGGACCGGGCGGATGTTTCCGGGGAGGAATGTCCGGTGTAGAGTGGCGGAAGGACATAAGGCCACCTCTGCTGTGTGGTTTTTTGATGGTCACCTAATCACCTTAAACAATCCCGGTCTTTTTCGCAACTCGGGGAGCTGCGGGGTGAAAAGGAGGAGACCATCTGCAAGCGTCCTGGCCCTTCGCCAGCTCAAAGCTCCGCCGTCAGCGAATTGCCCAGCGCTAGCACAAGGGCGTCCTCGCCCAGCGCCAGCAATGCGTCGGGGAGGCCTGTCTTCTCGCCCAGCGCGCGCCGCGTGTGGAAGGCGGCGATGGCCCCCGCGGCGGCAGACGCCGCGCCCAACAGCGCGCCGGCGCCCGCGGAGCCATTGCGCAGGCGGGCGATAGTGGCGCCCACCAGCGCGCCAGAGGCCATGCGCCCCGCCAGCGACCCAGGGTTAGTGCGGTTGGGCACGAAGGGTAACTTGTCTCCCACCAATTCCCCGGCAGCCATCGGTTTTAGCAGTGCTGCGGCGGTGGGAGTGCCCAGCCAGCGCAGGGGTGAGCCCTGCAGCGGTTGCAGATCCTGCTTGCTGATGGCGCGCGCCACAAACGCCGGCGCAGACATCGTGCGCATGCCGGCAACGATGCCCAGCCCTATGATGTTCATTGCTGTTTTACGGTTCATGGCTCCTCCGGTACTCTGCCTGACAGCCTCGCTCCACTGCGCAGGCATCCCTACACGTTAAAACGGAAGAAAATCACGTCCCCATCCTGCACCACGTACTCGCGCCCTTCCACGCGCACCTTGCCCGCCGCTTTCACCGCCGTGCTGCTACCATATTCCACGAAAACCTCGTAAGGGATCACCTCGGCGCGAATGAACCCGCGTTCGAAGTCTGTGTGGATCACGCTTGCGGCCTGGGGCGCTTTCCAGCCCCGGCGGATGGTCCAGGCGCGCACCTCGTTTTCGTTCATGGAGAAGAAGCTGATCAGGCCCAGGATCTCGTAGCTGCGGCGAATGACCTGTTCCAGCCCGCTCTCCTCCACGCCCGCCAATTCCAGGTATTCCTGGCGCTCATCGGCGTCGAGCGCCGCCAGTTCTTCTTCCAGCCGCGCGCTGAGCCGGATCACTTCTGCGTCCTGTTCGGCGGCCAGCTCGCGTAGCTCGGCCACGCACTCGTTCTCGCCCGTCAGGGAGTCTTCGTCCACGTTGGCGGCATAGATCACCGGCTTGGCGCTCAAGAAGCGCAGCTCCTTTGTCAGCGTCTGGAAGACGTCCTGTTCCTGGTGCTCGTAAGTGGCGATGGGCCGGCCCGCCTCCAGGTGTTCCTGCAGCGTCTGGGCCATTTCCAGCAGCGGCAGATAGGTGCGCCGGTCGCCGCGCACCTGGCTCTCCAGCCGCTCTATTTTGCGCTCCAGTTGTTGCAGGTCGGCCAGGATCAGCTCCAGGTTGACGATTTCCGCGTCGCGCCGGGGTTGCAGCTCGCCGCTGACGTGTACCACGTTGGGATCCTCGAAACAACGCACGACGTGCACGATAGCGTCGGCGTCGCGGATGTTGGCCAGGAACTGGTTGCCCAGCCCTTCGCCGCGGCTGGCGCCGCTGACCAGCCCGGCGATGTCCACGAACTCGATGGTAGCGTGAATCGCCTCCGGCACGCCCACCAGCTCCTGCAGCCGCTCTACGCGCTCGTCGGGAACGGGCACGACGGCCTTGTTCGGTTCGATGGTGCAGAAGGGGTAGTTGGCTACCTGCGCGTTTTGCGCGCGGGTCAGGGCGTTGAACGTCGTGCTTTTGCCCACGTTGGGCAGGCCGATAATGCCAATGTTGAGTGCCATTTGTTAATCAGTCGTTGTCAGCCAATAAATCGCGCGGCGCGGTGATGATGCCGTCGCCATCGGCGTACAGATAATGGTTGGGGCGAAAAGTAATACCCGCAAAGTGCAACGGGCCGCCGCGGCTGCCGCGGCCTCGCTTGTGACTGGCCAGCGGCACAGCTGCCAGGGCCCTGATGCCGATGCGCGCGTTGGCCAGTTCGGCGACATCGCGCACGCAACCGTGAATGACGATGCCGCTCCACCCGTTTTCGGTAGCCAGCGCCGCCAGGCTGTCGCCCAGCAACGCTCGCTGCAGGGAGCCGCCGCCGTCTACGACGAGCACGCGCCCTTCTCCTGCGCTCTCCAGATACTCTCGCACCACCGTGTTGTCCTCAAATGCGTCGACGGTCGCCATAGGTCCGGCGAACGTCGTCACCCCGCCGAAATCGTGTAGTAAAGGAGCGGCCACCTGCACTTCTTCCCAGAATTCGTCGCAAAGGTCTGCCGTCTTGAAACTCATTGGTTGCTGTGCTCCTTCAGGTGTATCGAGGCTTGCAGGTAGCTCCGGTCAGGGGCCAGCTGCCGGTTGCGGCGGGCAGCTGGCCATCGTGGAGATGATACGGCTTTCAGGTGAATTGATCAACCTGTGGCGCTGCTCAATGTCCTAAAAGCGGCCGGCAACGACGCGTCGATGAGTTTGTTCATATCGGGACCGTGAGCTTGATCATTGCTTAAGGGCCAGCCGGTGGTGTAATCTCAAGGAGAGAGGGCCAACAGCGTCAGGTAGCGGGTCTGATGAATGCAGCAAGACAGTATATCTTTCTCAAATCGAAACTCACGGTTCCTCCGTTGCGGGAATCGTTGGTTCAACGACCTTCGTTGACGGCGCAGCTTGATGAAGGCGTGAAGCGGGCCCTGACCCTTGTTTCTGCCCCGGCCGGCTTCGGTAAGACCACCGCCCTGGCCCAGTGGACGGCGCAAACGCCTCTCCCTGTCAACTGGTTGTCTCTCGATGAGCGAGACAACGAGCCCGCTCGCTTTTTTTCATATCTGGCTCGTGCCCTCACCATCGGCGATGTCGGCAACGGGGAGGTTCATCCATTGTTGCAGCAACCAGAGGATCTGCCGGCCCGC
>DATHSI010000088.1:0-18421 GCA_035464315.1 Candidatus Sulfomarinibacteraceae bacterium | reverse complement strand
ACGTGCCGCGCGCAGAGTTCATCCGCCGCATGAGGCATTTCAAGTTCAACGCCAGCTTCCGCGAGAAGTTCCAGTACAACAACCTGATGTACGTGGCGGCGGCCTACCTGGTGGAGAAGATCGCGGAGCAGCGGTGGGAGGAGTTCGTCGCCGAACGGATTTTCGGCCCGCTGGGCATGGATGCTTCCAACTTCCAGCCGGAGCCGCTGCAGCCCGGCCAGTTCAACGCCACGGGCTATCGCGTGGATCGCGATGAAACGGGGGCGGCGCAGGGGCTCGTGACCATGCCAATTGGCCAGCACACGGAGCTTTCGCCGGGGGCAGCCGGCGCCCTGTTCTCCACGCTGGCGGACCTGACGCAGTGGCTCAAGGTGCAGGTGAACGAGGGCCGCGCGGGAGACGTGCGGCTGGTATCGCCGGACACGCTGAAACAGATGCACCTGCCACAGACGATAGTGCCCGGCGGCGGCTTCAACGAGGCGCTGCTCGATAATACGATTTTCACCTATGGGATGGGCTGGTTCATCGAACCTTACCGCGGCTATACCCTGGTGCAGCACGGAGGCAACGTGGAAGGGCATAGCCTGATGGTGGGCTTTGTGCCGCAGGAGCACGTTGGTGTGGTGGTCTTGACCAACATCGGCATGCTACCCTTGCGCGATGTGTTGCTCTATGAAGGGCTGGATCGCGCCCTGGAGCTGCCGCAACGGGACTGGAACCGCCGTTTCCATGAGATGCACGATCCGCTCATCGAAGGCCAGGCGAAGGCCAAGCAAACCGCGGCGGCGGAACGGGTGGACGACGCGCCGCCCACGCATCCCCTCGCGGCCTACACGGGGGTCTATGAGGCCGACGGCTATCCCGACTTTGCCGTGCGGGAGGCGGGCGACGGCGAGCAGGAGGCGCGCCTGGAGGCGCGGACTGTGGGCAGTCTGAACTGGTCCGCGCTGCGGCACTATCATTACAATGTGTTCGAGTGGCATCTGGCCGACTTCGATATCTGGTGGAAAGTGCGCTTCCGGGTAGGCGATACGGGCGACGTCGATGCCGTATCGGTTCCCATCGAACCGGCGGTGGAGGACGTGGTCTTCAGGCGCAAAGCGCCTGAGCTGACCGAGGACCTTATTGCTGCGCTGGTGGGCGTGTACGACTTACCGATGGATGGACTGTCCGTCACGGTGAGCGCCCACGAAGGCAAACTCTATGCGGCGCAAACGGGCCAGCCGGCAGAGCAGATGAGCCTATACAAGGTGACCGATGCGCTTGCGGGTTTCAAGCTCGAGCGCACCCGGCTCGATTTTGTGCGGGCGGATGGGCGCTTCACCCGGCTGCTGCTCAAAGCGTCGGACATGACGCTAGAGGCGCCCAGGCGGTCCGTTCCGTCTCGTTACAACAGCCACGCGGCGTAGGCAAAACCGCCCAGCCCCAGGATGTCGTGAACGCAGTGGGAAACGGTGCAGCCACGGATCGAGCCGCTCTTGCGCGCGTGAGTGGCGTAGGAGAGACCGAGGACCAGGGCGTAGAGGACGAAACTGGCCACGCCGCCCGGCGAGGGGTTGGCGTGCACGGCCTGCGGCGCGAGATGCCACAGGGCGAACATGATGCTGGGGTAGATGGTGTTCAGGCCTACGCGGCCGGGGAAGAGGCGGATGTAGACGCCGCGCCAGAGGATCTCCTCGGTGACGCCGATGATCAGTCCCAGGAGAATTGAGATGACCAGAACGGGAGCGTTGACTTCTGAGAGTTGGGGCAGAAAGCGGAAGAAGAGGGGGAAGAGGAGCGGCCATAGCAGGAGGAGCGTTGTCTTCCGGCTTACCGGGCGAGAGCGGACGGGATCGTGGCGGAACAGGCCCAATACGTTGCGCCAGCCGCCGAGCAGAATCGCCGGGATCAGGAGGCACCAGACGACCCAGTAGAGCAGAAAGGCGAATAAGTAGCCGGCGGGATGGCCGAACCAGGCCACACTCTGTCTGAAGGTCAGGAACATGGCTGCGGTGAGCAGGGGCGGCACGGCGAGAGCCAGCCACTGGCGACCGGTCAATTCCTGGCGCCAGCGGGCCAGCGTGTTGTGAGAGCCTGTCTGGTTCATTCTCGCACCTCGGCAGACGATAGTAGGCCCAGCGTGTGCGCAGCGGCGATTGCTTCTGTGCGGCTACCGACGCCCAGTTTGCCGTAGAGATTGCTGGCGTGGGACTTGACGGTGTGGATGGAGAGGACGAGTTCGGAGGCGATCTCCTGGTTGGAAAGGCCGGCGGCAATCAGTTGTAGCACCTCGTGCTCGCGCTCGCTGAGCGGTTCTACGAGGCCTGCGGCGCGCCCGGCCGGTTGTGGTTGGCTCGCGTCGTGCTCCAGCTCGAAGGCAGCCAGCAGACGCCCGGTGTAGTCCGGCATCAGGTCCTGTTCGAGCGCGGCGTAGAGCAGGTGCGCCATGACCGGCCCTTCGTCCACGAAGCGGCGCACGTAGCCCTGGGGCTCGGCCAGCGCCAGGGCCTGTCGCAGCGCGGTTAGCGCGGCGGAGCGGTCGCCGCCGGCCTCGTGGGCCAGCGCGGAGAGCGCGAGCAGCTCCACAACGCGGCTCGTCCATCCGCCGGCGTGCGCCTCGCGCAGCCGCCGCTCGAGATCGTCATGAGTATCGGTCAGGCTGTCCTTTCCATCCTGGAGACGGCGGGCGATGTGCAGGCGAACGAGCGTGGTTTGCTCCAGATAGGGTAGCTCGCCGCGCAGGAGGACGGCGGGTAGCTTGCCGCCGGCGGTGAGGTCCACGCCCCAGGCGGACCGCCAGGCTTCGACGTCGTCCAGCGCGCCAGCCTGAAGCGCCAGAGAGGCCTCAAAGGCGGCGCGATAGCGGGCGAGTTGCAGTGACTGCGCGCCTGTCTCTGCCAGCCTGGCGACGGTTTCCAGCGCCGGAGCCGGCCTGTCCGCGCGCTGTACGCGCTCTATGCGCGCCAGCAGCATGGCTGCGCTCATCTCCACGATCTGGTTGCCGGGGCCAAAGTGGGCCAGCGCCCGCTGCAGGAGGGGCGCGGCTTCCTCCAGCCGGTTCCATTCGTAGAGCACGGTGGCCAGGTTGACTTCGAGCAATTCGCTTTCAAAGGCGTGTGGCGAACCGCCTCCGGCTTGCGACCAGCGCGCGAGCAGGCGGCGGCAGCGCCGTTCGGCTTCGTGCAGGCGACCCTGTCGCACCAGGATCGCCGTGCGCATACTCTCCGGGGAGGCTAGGAGGTCGGGGTCGTGGTGGAATCCGTGGGACGGGCGCCGCCTCAGCCGCCGGTCGAGGTCCCGGATGACGCCCAGGGCGGCGTGGGCGTCGTCTTCGACGAGATAAGCGACGGGCAGATTGGTGGCCACGAGCAGGTCGGCGAAGTCGGCGGCCGGCAGGCGGGCCAGCGCCTCCTCTGAAAGCGCGATCAGGCGGCGGGCAGGCGCATCTTGCAGGCGCGCCATGAACGCCCGCAGAGCCATGATGTGGCCGGTGAGCTCATCCGCCAGCGATTGTGGGGCGCCTTTGAGCAGCTTCTGGGCCTGTTGCAGTTGTTGTTCGGCGGCGAGGAACGCGTCGTGGAGGATGGCCTGCACCCAGCCGCGGGCGATGAGTAGATGGGGCTCGGAGACGATGGCGCTTTCGGGCAGGGCCGCCAGCCAGCGCGCCAGGCGCTTAACCCGACCCTGCACCAGGAGTTCCGTCCAACGACGGGCCACGAGTTCCGCCGCCATGTCTGTTTCACCGGCGGCGAGAAAGTGGTGTGCGGCTTGGTCGACGAAGCCATGTTCGGCACACCAGTTGGCTGCCCGCCGGTGGAGCGCCGGGCGCTCCGCCCGTCTGTGCCGGGCGAGCTGGTAGCGGAGTAGATCGGCGAACATGTGGTGGTAGCGGTACCAGCGGCGGCGATTGTCCAGGGCCACCAGGAACAGGTTGGCGCTCTCCAGATGTTCCAACATTTCCTGGCATTCGGCGGCGGAGGTCTGCCGGCCCAGGACGGCGGCGCACAGGGATGCATTGAAGCGGTTGAGCAGGGAGGTATTGACCAGGAAGTCGCGCACGTCCTCCGGTTGCCGGGCGAGCACTTCCTCCATCAGAAAATCGACGACGAGGCGGTCGTCGCCGCTAAAGTTGCGGATGAAGTCGCGGCGGGCGGCGGGATCGTGGGCCACCGAGCGCAGGGCCAGCGCTGCCAGTTGCAGGCCGGCGATCCAGCCTTCCGTTTGCTCGTAGAGCAGGTCTACTTCCCGCGGAGCTGGCTCCTGGCCCAGGGCCTGGGCCAGAAATGCCGCCGTTTCAGCGCGGTCGAATTTCAGGTCGCGGGCGCGAAACTCCTGGATCTGGCCACGAACGCGCAGGCGCGCCAGGGGCAGGGGGGGATCTTCGCGCGTGATCAGGATCAGGTGCAGGTTGGGAGGTTGGTGTTGTAGCATATAGACCAACCCGTCGTGGATGTCTGGCTCGTGGATGAGGTGGTAATCGTCGAGAACCAGTACGATCGTTCTGTTGGCGGCGGCAATGTCGTTGTTGAGGCGCGCGACCATGCGCCGCAGGGGCGCCCGGTTGTTCGTGGACAGCGCGCGCACCAGGGAGTGGCTGACGTCCACGGGCAACTGTTGCACCGCGCCGATGAGGTGACCCAGGAAACGGAAGGGCTCATTATCGTCTTCGTCGAGAGAGTACCAGATGACGGGCAGGTCGCTGTCGCGCACCCAGTTGCTGACCAGCGTGGTTTTGCCGCTGCCCGCCGGCGCGGATACGAGGGTGAGGGGGTAGGCGGTCACTTCGTCCAGGCGCGAGGATAGCGCGCCGCGCTCGATGATGTCCCGGCGGGGATGGGGTACGCGCAGCCTGGTCTCCAGGAACAGGAGCTCCGGCGCTGCCGTGTGGACCGATTCGCCCGTTTCTGCCACAGTCGCCCTATCGCCTCATGCATGAACTAGGACCAAGGTCCGAAACGCCAGGAGGCGATTTGCCTCCGACTGTAGATTACGGGTGTGGAGCTTGCGCCGCCAGTGAGGAATGACACTAATTGTGTGGTTATATTCTTCGTATGCAGGGGGTAGCGGGACAAATCTGGAAATCGTCTCTGGGAGCGGCGCGAGGTTGACAGGGGGCAGCGATATCTGCTAATATGTCGTTGAGCGACATATGGGCGGCGGATCAGGAGAGCGATGGACGTTAAAGAGCATTTGCCCCTTCCGGAAACGACGTTTCTTATTTTGTTGAGCCTGGCACGCGCGCCGCGGCACGGCTATGCCATCATGCAAGACGTGGCGGAGCTGAGCGACGGGCGGCTGCAGATGAGCACGGGGACGTTATACGGTGGGTTGCGGCGCATGTTGGAACAGGGCTGGATTGAGCGCTTTGATGAGAAGTCGAAGGTGGTGGACGGGCGGGCGCGCAAGGCGTACCGGCTGACGGAGCTGGGCCGCAAGATCCTGAACGCGGACGCGGCGCGCATGCAGAGTCTGCTCCAGGCGGTTCGGCAGGGGAACGCAATATGAGATGACGATTCTGACGCGGTTTGCGCTGTGGTTGTATCCACGGTTGCTGCGGCTGTACCCGCGCCGCTTTCGGGAACAGTTCGCCAAGGAGATGGCGGGCGTGTTTCGGGAGCGGGTGCAGGATGCGGAAGCGGGAGGCGAGTGGCGCGGGGTGCTGGCAGTGCTGGCGCGCGAACTGCGCGATTGGCCGCTGAACTGCCTGCGGGAGCATTGGCGAGAGCGGCGCGGGCACGCGCCCGGGGAGCCGCAATTCTCGGCGGTCTCGGGTTGGGGAGTGGCAGCGGCGGGGGTTCCCTATCTGTTCTTCTTGTTGACCTTCTTGGGCTTTAGCATGGGGCTGTCGCCGGCTGTGCCGTTCCTGTTTCTGGGGGGCGGGGTGCTGGTGGCCTGGTTGCGGGGCTGGCCCGGTTGGGTGGTGAGCTGGCTGGGTCTACTGATTCTTTTTGGCCAGAACTGGTTGCCTTACCGTCTCTTGAGCGGGGAGCCGGCGTGGAACAGCGTGCCAAGGTTGCTGAACATGCTGTCGGAGGTGGCCATACAGGCCGGCTGGCTGGTTGTGCTGTATCTGGTGGTGCGCCGCTGGCCTCGTCACGGGGCGCTGGTGTTTCTGCCCTTCCTGTGGATGCCCTGGGCCTTCAACATGGAGTTTGCCTCGCAGGCGATGACGGCTCTTGTGGCCAACGCTGGGTTTCTTGTTCTGGCTTTGACGGCGGTGGCCATCAGTGCGCAGCGCAGCGCGAGTGGCGATATTTGGCTGCTGTACGGCGGCGCGCTGTTGTTTGGCCTGACGCAGACGTTGGGCGCGGTGCTTTTCAGCCCGGGCATGGAGGATTCGTGGCGCAGGTTGGGGTCTAACTTACTGGAGGCGTTGGCTGTTCCCGCGGCCATTCTGCTGCTGTATGCGCTGAATGCCTGGGCTCGCGAACAGGGAGACGCGGCCCGTTGGTCTGCGCGGCTGGCGAGCGGTGGGGTTGTGCTGTCGTACGTGGCGCTCCTGGCGCTGGGCCGCCTGGCCGGGCCCAGCGACCTGGAAGCGTTTCAGCTGCGCCTGGCGCCTGTTTTGGCCGGCGCGTGGTTGGCGGGCGTCCTGCTGGTTCTGGCAGGGGAGTGGCGGCTGCGCACGCACCTCAGCGGGTGGGGCCGTGGGGCGTTGGTTGTGGCCATGACGTTGTTGGTGCTGCTACCTCTATTAAGCCGGTCGGCCTTCCTTTCGGGGACTGTTGGCTCGCTGACGTATGGACGCCCCGCGCTGTCAGACCTTCGCGATCTACTGCCCGCATTGCGGATGGTAGATAGTGTGATTTCTGTGGCCGGCTTCGGCCTGTTGTTATTGATGCCGCTGGTGATTGGTCACCTGCGGCGGGCGACGGACGCCTTCCCCACGCCGGCGGCGGAAAGCGGAATCCGGGCCTGGTGGCGCGAGCGGCTGGCGCGCCGTCGCGAACGGCTTGCGGCAGGCCGGCAGCAGGCGGCAGAGGGGCGGCGACTAAACAGAAGGGTAGTGGCGCTGATGGCGCTGGCAGTGGCGCTGGTGGGCGGCGGGGTGTTTTTCACCACTGCTTTTCTGCCGCTGCAACTGGAGGCGGAGCCGTATACGCAACAGGTGGCGCTGGGCGATCTGGACGGGGACGGTGACCTGGACGCGGTGCTGGCTAACACGATGCGGCTGTTGCCGACTGCGGATAACAAGATTCTGCTCAACGACGGCAGCGGCCGTTTTAGCGACAGTGGTCTGCCGGTCGGACAGGGCGGTACCGGCGTGGCGCTGCTGGACGCAAACGACGATGGCAAGCTGGATGTGGTCATAGGGGGCATGATGGGCGGCACCGTGTACCTGAATGACGGTAGTCATTTTACCCCCCAGCCCATCACGGTTTCGCACATGCCTGAATCCGGCGCTTCGCAATGGTACCTTGCGGTGGGTGACCTGAACGGCGATGGGCGTGACGATCTGTTCATGGCTGGTTGTTGCGGCACCGGCGCCAGCCGCGGGCCGGGCGAGATGGTGTCCTTCGCGCCCGCGAATCGCGTGTTGCTGAGCAATGGACAGGCATTACAGAACAGCGGGCAGGCGCTGGGGACGCGGGGCAGCCAGGCGGTGGCGCTTGGTGACGTGGACGGCGATGGGGATCTGGACGCGTTTGTCGGTAACACCCAGAGCAGCGGTGAGTCTTTTGTGAACGACGAGCCAAATGAAGTGTGGCTCAATGATGGGCAGGGCAATTTCGGCGACAACGGACAGTTGATGGGCGGACAGCGGACCTATGCCGTGGCGCTGGGCGACGTGGACGGAGACGGGGATCTGGATGCGCTGGTGGGCAATGAGGGCGCGGATGAGTTGTGGCTGAATGACGGGCAGGGCCGGTTCACACTGGGCGAGCAGGCGTGGAGCAGGCGGCGCACGTTGTTCGTGTTTCTGGTGGACCTGGACGGCGACGGGGACCTGGACGCGCTGACGGGGCACGAGCTCAGCATCGGCTTCGCCTGGTGGCGGCAGGCGCTGTTGTGGTGGAATGACGGCAATGGCGTCTTTACTCGCGAGGATCAGGGCATTCGCTTCCGGCCCAACGCGGCGCTGGCGGTTGGCGACGTGAACGGGGACGGGCTGCCGGATATTGTGAGCGGGGCGCTGGATGAGGTGACGGTGTGGGTGAATGAGGGGGAGGGGCGGTTCCGCGAGGATAATTAGCTGCGGTGGGCTTTCATTGGGTTCAGGACTTTGCCCGCTATTGGGCCGGGTACTGAGAACCAGTCACCGCTTGGAGTGGTCGCGTAGCCGCGCCGTGTCACGCCATATCCGTGACGTTCGTCACTTGTGATTGAAAAAAGTGCGCGGCTACAATGCTCGCAAAAAGCGGCAACTTTCATCTTCCCCTGCAACTGGTTCTGCCGTCGTTGAAATCACAGCGCCCGGAATCAACGGCCGGAGTTTGTACGCTGCCCCAGGATTGGCACTGGGACAAGGTTGTCCTGAAGGAGGTTCGATATGTGGATTTTAATGTTGGTTCTGTTGCTTCTCGCGGCTCATCTCAACCTCACCGCGCTTGTGCCGTTGCAGGTGGGGGATGCGTCGCCGCCGTGGTGGGTGGGCGGCAGGCTTGCCTGGCCATTCGCTGTGGACACGAACACGCTTGTTCCTGCAGGAGACATGCTGAATGCGCTGACGCCTCTGCTGGCCATTACGGCGGCGCTCGCGTTCCTCATGGCAGCGGCAGCGCTGATGCGCTGGATTGTGCCGGCGCAATGGTTCACGGGACTGATTGTCGCCGGAGTGGTGACGTCAATCGCGCTGCAGGTGATCTGGTTCTCGCCCTGGGCCGTGCTGCCATTGCTGGTGGACGTTGCCTTGCTGTGGTTTGTGTTTGGCCAGCATATCAGCGTAGCCGGCTTGCGGGGTTAACGACCTACACGAGCTTTGGGGAAAGTGAGCGCGGCCAAGGGGGACAGTGATAGGTCCACCGGCAGCTTCAAGCGGAAAGGTATATCGATCCCCATGGTCGCGCTTACGTGTGAAGAGGATAAGCTGGAAGGGAGGCTCGTTGTGTTTGGGCAGCCGGGCGTAGGGGATGATAGGACGTGGTGAATAGGAACAATTCAACGGAAGAGCTCGGCCATTGCGTTTTTCCTTACCCACGCATGCGCCAGTTGGTCGTGGATGCCGGCTGGATGGCGCAGCGACGGCACATGATCCACGGCCTGATCGAGGTGGATATCACAGAGGCGCGCCGGCTTTTCCTCGAGTATAAAGTGCGAACGGGCGAGAAGTTATCTTTCACCGCCTTCGCCGTCGCCTGCGTGGGCCGGGCGGTGGATGATGACAGATTGGTGCACGCGTATCGGAACTGGCGCAATCAGCTGGTCGTGTTCGATGAGGTCGACGTGCTCATAGCCATCGAAGTGACCGCCGGCGAGAGGACGTTCCCCCTGGTGCACCCCATCCGCCGCGTGAACAAGCGCAGCGTGCATGACATCACTGCCGAGATCCGCGCCATGCAGTCTGATCCAGAGCAACGTGTGCGAGCTCACTCGCCGGTGCTGCGCTGGTTCTACTATCTGCCAACTTTCGGCAGACGCCTCGTGTACCGCGTGGTGGAGCGGAATCCGCGTTGGCGCAAGCAGTACAGCGGCACCGTGGGGCTGACGTCGGTGGGCATGTTTGGCAGCGGTAGCGGCTGGGGACTGGGGATACCCAACCACTCCCTGGCCATTGTCTTGGGCGGTATTGCCGAGAAGCCCGGGGTGGTCGATGGCCGCATCGAGGTGCGCGAGATACTGAATGTCACCGTCAGCTTCGATCACGACGTGGTGGACGGCGCACCGGCGGCGCGCTTCACGCAGCGGCTGAAGGAACTGATGGAAGCCGGCGACGGCCTCGCAGACACCGTGTCTGCAAGAGCCGGTTGAGTCACAGTGGATCGAGGGGCGAACCGACACGTCGCTAGATGATTTCGTTCAATTGGCCAGCCTACGCCGGCGCGTCCACGCTGAAGAGGGAGCGGAAGCGTAGGAAGGGGGCAGAGAGCTTGTCTGGGGAGCGATGCAGGCGCTCGTCTATCTGCCGGCGGTTGAAGCGCGAAAACTCGAAGCGGTTTGCGAAGCCGGGGAAAGCGATCGCTTCCCCGCGTAGGGCGGCCTCGATGCTATCCTGGCCAAATGTGGTAAGGGCAGCAAGATGGGCGACCACCTTCCGCAAATTCCACTCGTCGTCATCGTCTTTGGTCGGCTAGCGCCAGTCACTGTCCGTGAGCGCTGAGAAGTAATCGGAATAAATCTCGTGGACGCGGGTCAGGTCCGAGGCAAGGGTGGGGGGCGCACATGCTGGATCACTCATAATTTTTCTCCCGGTTGCGGGCGGTCCATCTCGTCCGTCTCCATCAGCGAAAAGCCCCCCTCGCACAACATGAGGACTAGGTCGAACTGCGCCTCATAGCCAAGGTCGCGAGCGTCCTTCTGTACAAACGTTATCTGCAGCCCTTCAGCGGTTGCTTTGGCCCGCGCCTGCTCGAGCATGGAGGCGGAGAGGTCGACGGCCGTGATGTGCGTGTATCCGCGCTGCGCCAGTTCCAGGCTGTGCCGCCCGGTGCCGCAGCCGACGTCCAGGATGCGCTGGGCGCGCCGGGGGTCGATGATGACTTCGATGAAGTCGACTTCCTCCCTGGTCTGTTGGGTATAGAGCTCCTGGTCGTAATCTTCAAAATCGACGTATAGTGTTTCGTACCACGCCTTGCCGGTCTCCTGATCGGTCACAGTTCTTTCCCTTTCTGTCTTAGCCTACGATGCTGTACTCGTACTCGCCGGTCACCGGCGCGCCTTCTTCGTAGCGACGCAGGCGGAACAGATGCGGGTCAAAAGCCGGCTCGCCCGCGCCGGTGAGCATATCGGCTACCATGAGGCCCACGGCGGGGCCCAGCTTGAAGCCGTGACCGCTGAAACCGGCGCAGATGTAGAAGCCGCTGCCGGAGACAAGCTCGTCGACGATGGGGTGCCAGTCGGGCGTCACGGCATACACGCTGGCGTAGCCGCCGGTGACCTGGCTTTGTTCCATGGCTGGGAAGCGGGTGACGAGGCGCTCGCCGGAATCGAGGACGAACTCATCGTCCATTCCCGTTTTGTAGTGATCGGGATCGACGACGGCGTCCGCTTCGGCGGGGTCGATCAGGCCCACCAGGGTCAGGTTGCCCGTTTCACTGCGGAAATAGATGGCGTTGACGAAATCGGCGACCACCGGGTGGTCCCGGCTCTGAGCGGGCGGGCGGCGGAAGAAGGAAACCTGCACGCGGCAGGCGTTGATGGGCGCCTCGACGCCCATCATGCGCGCCACCTGAGCGCTCCAGGGCCCGGCGCAGTTCAGCACGCGCGGCGCGTTGAATATGCCCTTGCTACTGCGCACGCCCTGCACGCGGTCGCCGTCGAGGACAATCCCGGTGACAGTCGTGTCTGTGAAAATATCGGCGCCTTCACGGCGTGCAGCATGCGCGTAGCTGTTGACCGTGAGATTGGGGTCGGCGTAGCCGGCGTCCGGCTCGTAGGCGCCGGCAACCACGTCGCCGAGCGCCAGGCCGGGCATCAGCTCCTGTATGGCTTCGGCCGACAGCAGCTCGGTGTGGATGCCCACGCTGCGCTGCAAAGCAATATTCGCTTCCAGCCCTTGCTTATCCGCGGCGCTGGTCAGGGCCAAAAAGCCGGTGGGTGTGAAGCCGCTTTCACCGCCCACGACTCCGTCAAAGTGCTGGAAGACGCCCAGGCTGTAGAGGGCCATGCGCGCCGTCAGTTCGTTGGAGTAGTGCTGGCGGATGATGGCGGACGATTCCCCGGTGGAACCGGCGCCAATGACGCCTTTCTCCAGGAGAGCGACCCTGACGCCGCGCTGCGCCAACTGGAAAGCGGCGCTACACCCCATAATACCGCCGCCGATAATGATTACATCGTAGTATCTGCTCATTGTGGGCCCTCCTCATCAGGCTGAATTTGGACGCACTGCGGCGTCGCGCTTTGCTGCACTATGCACGATCCCGGACCTGCGTACTTTGATCCAGGTCAATGTCCTGGTTGCGGCGGCAGCACGAACTATTGTAGCAGGGGCTATAGATGTGGAACATATCGCCGGTCAGAGTGACAAATGTCACTAATAGATCGACGGGGAAAATCTATACTTTGTGTTAATGGAGAGCAATTGCCGCTCTCCTTTTAGCGGTTGAAAGGGTGGCCTGCACACGTAGGCGCCTTATTCCTCTTAATCAAACTGTCTTAAGGAGATCTGGTCATGGAATTAGTCGATCTCGCCCGCCTACAGTTTGCCACCACGACATTATACCACTTCATTTTCGTGCCGCTGACCATCGGCCTGGCGCTGGTGGTGGCCGTCATGCAGACGGTATACGTGCGCACGGGCGACGAGATATACAAGCAGATGACCAAGTTTTGGGGCAAGTTGTTCCTGATCAACTTCGCCATGGGTGTGGTCACGGGCATTGTGCAGGAGTTCCAGTTTGGCATGGCCTGGTCGGAGTATTCGCGCTTTGTGGGGGATATTTTCGGCGCGCCGCTGGCCATTGAAGCGCTGATGGCGTTCTTCATTGAGAGCACGTTCATCGGGCTGTGGATTTTCGGTTGGGACAGGCTGCCCAAGAAGGTGCATCTGGCCACGATCTGGCTGGTTGCCGCGGGCGCGATCTTGTCCAGCCTGTGGATTCTGATCGCCAACGGCTGGATGCAAAACCCGGTGGGGTACGAGATTGTGGACGGGCGCGCTCAGATGGTCGATTTCGCGGCGCTGGTCACCAATCCCAACGTTTTCCTGCAATTCCCGCACGTGATCTTTGCCGCGTTCACCACCGCCGGCTTTTTCATTATCGCCATCAGCGCTTACCGCTTGCTGCGGGCGCGGACGAGCGACGAACAGTTCATGTTCGAGCGTTCGATGCGCATCGGCCTGGTGTTTGGCCTCTCCGCGGTTATGGTGACGATGGTCGTGGGCCACTTTTCGGGCCAGTTTATGGTGGAGAAGCAGCCGATGAAGCTGGCGGCGGCGGAGGGGTTGTGGGAATCGGAGTCGCCGGCATCGCTGTCCTTCTTCCAGATTGGGGACGAGGCATCGCGCACGTCGCTGATCAACATCCGCATTCCCTCGCTGCTCAGCTTCATGGTTTATGACACATTTGACGGCATGGTGCCCGGCATCAACGACCTGAATGCCTTCTACCAGGCGCAGTACGCGGACAGGTATGGGCCGGACGCCGACTACGTGCCGCCGATGATCTGGATGACTTACTGGAGTTTCCGGGCCATGGTCGGTTTTGGGGCGTTGATGAGCGTCCTGGCCATTGTGGGCATCTTCCTCTGGTGGCGAGGGCGGCTGGCGCAATCGCGGTTGTTCCTGGCGGTGCTGCCGTTTGCCATTGTGCTGCCCTACATTGCCAACGGCACGGGCTGGATGTTGACCGAACTGGGACGACAACCGTGGATTGTGCAGGATCTGATGCGCACGGAGGAAGGGCTGTCGCCCAACCTGGCGGCGACCGACCTGTGGATATCTTTGATCGGGTTCACGGCCGTTTATGGCGCGCTGGCTGTGGCCGACTTTTACCTGTTGTGGAAGTTCGGCACGCGAGGACAGGGCACGGACGAGCTGCTGCCCTTGCCGGACGCGGTGCAAGATGATGACTCTGGCCTGGAAGGCGCGTATTAGACGGAGGATGCCTGTGCGCTGTCCAACCTGCCAATCTGTAACCCATACGAGGAGACGACGATGTCCTTCGATCTAAATACCCTATGGTTTGTGCTCATCGCCGTATTGTTTACCGGCTTCTTCTTTCTGGAAGGGTTTGACTACGGCGTCGGTATATTGCTGCCCTTTGTGGCCAAGAATGACAAGGAACGGCGCGTGGTGATCAACACTATTGGCCCGCATTGGGACGGCAACGAAGTGTGGTTGATCACAGCGGGAGGCGCGATCTTCGCCGCTTTTCCCCACTGGTACGCTACGCTGTTCAGCGGCTTCTACCTGGCGCTGTTCCTGATTTTGGTGGCGCTCATTCTGCGCGGCGTGGCCTTTGAGTTTCGCAGCAAGGACGATAACCCCACCTGGCGCAAGGGGTGGGACGCGGCGATCTTCGTGGGCAGCCTGCTGCCCGCCGTGCTGTGGGGTGTGGCCTTTGCCAACATCGTGCGCGGCGTGCCCATCGACGGCTCTATGGCGTATACGGGCACTTTGTTCACGCTGCTGAATCCCTTTGCCCTGCTGGGTGGCCTGGTGACGCTGGCGCTCTTTACGCTGCACGGCGCGCTGTTCCTGAGCCTGAAAACGGACGGCGTCATTTTGGAGCGGGTGCAGTCGTTCCTGATGCGACTGTGGGTGCCGGTTGTGCTTCTGACGCTGGCTTTTGTGGGCTACAGCGTGCCGGAAACCGATTTCTTCGTGGAAATGAACGCGGCAGTCATCGCCGGGCTGGCGGTGGCTGTTGCCGGGCTGCTGGCGACCGGGGTGGTGATCTGGCGAGGGCGGCTGGGTCGGGCCTTTGTCTACTCGGGCGCCACGATTATCGGCGTCGCCGCCTTTCTCTTTGGCGGCCTGTTTCCCCGCGTGATGCCCTCGTCGCTGGGCAGCGAGTTTGACCTGACGATCTATAATGCGGCTTCCAGCCCTTATACGTTGCAGGTGATGTCCATTGTGGCCCTGATTTTTGTGCCCGTCGTGTTGATTTACCAGGGGTGGAGCTACTGGGTGTTCCGCAAGCGGGTGACGATGGATAGTCATCTGGAATATTAGGATGGAACTGAGAACTAAGTGACACGGAGGACGGCCCGAGGACGGGCCAGGGAGAGAGGAACGGAGGGCCACGGAGGGGACTTTCTCTGTGGTTCTCCCTGGTTTCCCCCGTGCTTCTCTGTGTCACTCAGTTTCACACATCCGCCCGGAGGTCTAACACGGGACAGTAATGGATAAGCGGTTGTTGGGCGAGGCGCGCCTCGCTCGTTTTGCGTTTATAGGCACGGTGCTGCTGAGCCTGGTGGGCGGCCTGTTGATCATCTGGCAGGCGCTCTTGCTCAGCCGCATCGTCAGCCGCGCTTTTCTGGAGGGGGCGGGGCGCAGCGAGCTGGGCGGGCTGTTTGTGCTGTTGCTGGCAGCCATTGGGCTGCGCGCGCTGAACCAGGCCGGGGTGCGGGTAACGGCCGACGCGGTCGCCGTGCGCGTCAAGGCCGACTTGCGCCGCCGCGTGGTGGACCACCTGCTGGCGCTGGGGCCTGCTTACACGCAGGGCGAGCGCAGCGGCGAGCTGGCGCTGGCGGCGACAGAGGGCATCGAGGCGCTGGACAGCTTCTTTCGCGAGTACGTGCCTGCCCTGTTCACCGCCGTGCTGGTGCCGCTGGCTATTCTGATCGTGGTTCTGCCCATCGACTGGCTGACCTTTCTGGTGCTGTTGCTGACAGCGCCGCTGATCCCCATCTTCATGGTCCTCATCGGCCAGGCTGCGGGGGCGCTGGCCCGCCGCCGCTACGCACAGTTGGGGCAGATGAGCGCCCACTTTCTGGACGTGATGCAGGGGCTGACCACGCTGAAGTTGTTCAATCGCAGCCGGGCGCAGGTCACGATCATCGGCCGCATCTCGGACCGCTACCGGCGCAGCACGCTGGCGGTGTTGCGCGTGGCTTTTTTGTCGGCCTTCGTCCTGGAACTGGTGGCTACCATCAGCGTGGCCGTGGTGGCAGTGGAGGTCGGATTGCGGTTGCTTTATGGAGGGTTGGCCTTTGAGCAGGCCCTCTTTTTGCTGGTGGTGGCTCCCGAATTCTACATGCCCCTGCGGCAGTTGGGCGCCAGGTTCCACGCGGGGCGCGACGGGGCGGCGGCGGCGGAGCGCCTATACGCCATTCTGAACGAGCCCTTCCCGCAGGCCGGTGACAGCGCGCCGGTTCCGGCGTTCAGGCGCATCCAGTTTGAGAACGTCTTGGTCAGTTACAGCGATGGGCAGCGCCCGGCGCTGCACGACTTCTCGCTGACGATTGAGCAGGGCGAGCACGTGGCGCTGGTGGGGGCCTCGGGCAGCGGGAAGTCCACGGTGGCCAACTTGCTGCTGCGTTTTGTGCAGCCAGGCGGCGGAGAGATTTTCCTGGACGACGGGACGCGGCGCACAACTCTGAGCGACGTCGATGCCCGCGCCTGGCGAGAGCAGATTGCCTGGGTGCCGCAGCGGGGCTACCTGTTTAACGCCAGCATGGCGCACAATATCGGCATTGGCCGGCCCCGGGCGACGGCGGCGGAGATCGAGGGGGCGGCAAGGGCGGCGCGGGCTGACGGCTTCATCCGGCGGCTGCCGCAGGGCTACGACACCGTGCCGGGGGAAAACGCGGCGCGCCTGAGCGGCGGGCAGGCGCAGCGTATCGC
The DNA here is from genome assembly GCA_035464315.1 of Candidatus Sulfomarinibacteraceae bacterium. Classification (GTDB taxonomy): domain Bacteria; phylum Chloroflexota; class Anaerolineae; order Promineifilales; family Promineifilaceae; genus JAAYYY01. Next base: position 2,052 of record DATHSI010000088.1, on the reverse strand, counting down.
ACTGGCCCGCGCCTTCGTGCGCCGGGCGCAACTTTTCATCTTTGACGAAGCGACGGCCAATCTGGACGCGGAAAATGAGGCGGCGGTCCAGCAGGCGCTGCAGGAAGTCACGGCGGGGGCCACGGTGGTGACCATCGCCCACCGGCTGCACACCGTGAAGCGGGCGGACCGCATCGTGGTGCTGGACGGGGGGCGCGTGGTGGAAAGCGGCAGCCACGAGGCGTTGCTCGCCCGTCGCGGCGCGTATTTCCAATTGTTGCAGATGATGGGAGAGGCAGCCCATGTCTGAGCTATACCGGATCTTGCGCCTGATGCGGCCCTTCTGGCGGCGGGTGTTGCTGGCGCTGGCGCTGAGCGCCCTGACGATTGCCAGCAGCGTGGGGCTGATGATGACCGCGGCCTGGCTGATCAGCACGGCGGCCTTGCAGCAGGGCGTGGCCTCGCTGGGCGTGGCGCCGGTCGCCGTGCGCTTCTTTGGCCTGTCGCGGGCCGTGTTTCGCTATCTGGAACGGTTGGTGAGCCACGACGTGACGTTTCGCCTGCTGGCGCGGCTGCGCGTGTGGTTTTATGAGCGGATCGAGCCGCTGTCGCTGGTGCAACTGCAATCGTACCGCAGCGGGGACCTGATTTCCCGCGCCGTTTCGGACGTGGAAGAGTTGCAGAATTTCTACCTGCGGCTGGCGGGCCCGCCGGCTGTGGCTCTGGTCGTCACGGCTGCCACGGGACTGGTGTTCGCGGCCATCGACCCGCTGGCGGCGTTGGCGGCGGTGGCCTTTATGCTGGGCGCGGGCCTCTTGCTGCCGCTGCTGGCATGGTGGATTGGAGCGCGCGCGGGCCGCCCGCTGGTTCAGAGTCGCGCGCAGTTGAACAGCCACCTGGTGGACGCGGTGCAGGGCCTGCCGGACAGCGTGGCTTTTGGCTACGCGGACAATGTGCGCCGGCGGATACGGACAATCGGCGGGCAACTGGCGCACTGGGAGCAGCGCATGGGCTGGCTGGACGGGCTGCAGAGCGGGGCGTCGTTGCTGGTGGTGCACCTGGCGGCGGCGAGCGTGCTGTGGGCGGCGTTGGGGCGCGTGGACGGCGTGTGGCTGGCGGCGCTGGCGTTGGGAACGGTGGCGGCCTTTGAGGCGATCACGCCGCTGGCGCTGGCGGGGCAGCACCTGGGCCAGGAGACGGCGGCTGCGCGACGGGTGTTGGAGGTCATGGAGCGCGCGCCGGCGGTACCCGAGGGGGAGCTGGAAGCCAGCGTTGTTCCTGCGCGCCCCGCGCTGGCGCTGGACCGAGTCACCTTCCGCTACGCGCCGGGCGAGCCGCCGGTGCTGGACGCATTTTGTCTGGAAATCCCTTACGGTACTCGCGTGCTGGTGACGGGTGAGAGCGGCGCGGGCAAATCGTCGTTGATTAATGTGTTGTTGCGTTTTGCGGAGTATGAGGCGGGGAACATCACGGTGGGCGGCGTGGATCTGCGCATGCTGCAGCAGGAGAGCGCGCGGCAGTTGTTCGCGGTGATGACGCAGCGCACGCACCTGTTCAACACCACCATCCGCGAGAACATGCGCATCGGCCGCAAGGAGGCCGGCGACGAGGCGGTGGCAGCGGCGGCGCGGGCGGCGCAGATCCACGACTTCATCCAGACGCTGCCCGACGGATACGAGACGTACGTGGGGGAGGGCGGCGCGCTGCTGAGCGGCGGCGAGCGCCAGCGGGTGGCCCTGGCGCGCATGTTACTGAAGGACGCGCCGATCTGGTTGCTGGATGAGGTGACGGCGAACCTGGACCCGGCGGCGGCGACGAACGTGTTGCGGTCGGTGCTGGCGGCGGGCGAGGGACGCACGGTGATTTTGATGACGCACCGCCCGGCGCTGGCGGCGGGGCGCGGATTTGAGCGGGAGGTGCGGTTGGGGGGTGGGTAGGCGTTTACACCGACGAGGAGGCTGTTTTATAATGGGGGCGCCCGTTGGCGGGGTGACGGGTGCGGCATGGTATTCGCGATAATGGAGCGCGGATGAGTGGTAAGGTAACGATTCAGGCATGGGGGAAAGATTATGA
>DATHSI010000087.1:0-2975 GCA_035464315.1 Candidatus Sulfomarinibacteraceae bacterium | reverse complement strand
GGCAAGCTCGTGGCGCAAAAGATGATCATCATTGGCAACACGGGCCCCTACGCCACCCACGGCCTCACGGTGCAAACCGTCAGTGGTCTGCGCGGACTCAGCACCTACAACTGTCCCAACAAGCAGTTCGAATGCAAGGTCGTCTACACCAACATCCCCGTGCCCGGCGCTTACCGCGGCTACGGCGCGCCGCAGGCCCTCTTCGCCCTGGAAGTACACATGGAAGAGCTGGCCCAGCAGCTAGGCATGGACGTCATCGAGTTTAAGTCCAAAAACTGGGTACACGTCGGCGATCCCCTGGACATCGCCCCCCACCTGGGCGAAGGCGAAGCGGACAACGTCGCCGAAGTCCCCGTCATCCTCAGCAGCGGGCTTGACGAGTGCATCGCCCAGGGCATGCAGGCCATCGGCTGGCGCAGGCGGCACGACCCCGACTGGCACAAGGTGCCCGGCAAGCCCCACCTGCGCCGTGGCCTGGGCATGGCCGTCTGCATGCACGGCACCGCCATTCCCGGACTGGACATGGGCGGCGCCAGCATCAAGATCAACGACGACGGCAGCTTCAACGTCCTCGTCGGCGCCACCGATCTGGGCACCGGATCCGACACCGTCCTCTCGCAGATCGCCGCCGAAGTGCTCGGTGTGCCCCTTGAAGACATCATCATCTACTCCAGCGACACCGACATGACGCCCTTCGACACCGGCGCTTACGCTTCCAGCACCACCTACATCTCCGGCACCGCCGTCAAAAAGGCCGCCGAAATGGTCCGCGAGCAAATCAAAGAGCGCGCCGGTCTCATGCTCGATCTCGAGGATTGGAGCGCCGTGGAACTGCACGATCGCAAAGCCATCGCCCCCGACGGGCGCTCCGTCAGCCTGCAGAAGATCGCCCTGCACTCCCTGCACCAGCAAGACCAGCGCCAGATCATGGGCACCGCCAGCTTCGTCAGCCACGAATCGCCGCCGCCCTTCGCCGGCCAATTCGCCGAAGTCGAGGTCGACGTCGAAACGGGCCAGGTCACCGTCAAGAAACTGGTCATGGCCGTCGACTGCGGCGTCGCCATCAACCCCATCACCGCCAGCGGGCAGGTCGAAGGCGGCATGACCCAGGCCCTCGGCTACGCCCACTGCGAAGAGATGGCCTACGACGAAAACGGGCGCATGGTTAACGCTGCCTTCGGTCCCTACAAGATCTACCGCGCCGACGAGATGCCCGAAATGGACGTCATCCTCGTGCAGACCGTCGAACCCAGCGGGCCCTTCGGCGCCAAGGCCGTCGCCGAAATACCCAAAGACGGCGTCGCCCCCGCCCTCGCCAGCGCGATCAAAGACGCCACCGGCGTCTGGATCCGCCAGATCCCCTACACGCCCGAACGCGTTTGGCAGGCCTTGCAGCGTGCTGCGAGCAATGCATGACTTCGACACAGAACAGCGAACAGCGCGGGCCGTTTGTAGACGCCGCGCTGTTCGTTGTGGACCACTCATCCCCCACTCATTCCCACATGCATCCTGTAGCCAACCCTGCTACGATCCCGCGCGGATGATGAAGGTTCCAGTGCAATCCAAGTAGCTTGACGGCCTATTGACAGATCATCGGCGAGTCGCGGCGAGCCTGAACCACGCCTTCCGGCTTTCCCTGAGAGGAGGATCCTGATGCTGCCAACCCCACCGGTCGCCCGTCCCGGCGACGTCTGCATACTTCTAGAGCCCCACACCCACGAGATGCTGGCCCTGCGCGGCCTGCAACGCCAGTTGCAGGTCACCTTCGGCGGCGCGGCCCAACAGCGTGTCCACTTCACAAGCCAGCGCTTCGCCCTCCCTGATCCCACCGAGCTACTACGCGTTATCCACAGCCTGAAAATGAACCTGGCTGCCATTGCTTCTTTCCCCGTCCGCGCCCGCTGCCTCGAGCTGGTAGAACATCCCTTCTGGGAGTTTTGCGTCCTACGCTGGGATCTGCAACGCACAACCACCATGTGGAACTTCGCCCGCGCCGTCCATTACGCCCTCCTCCAGGCGGGCATGACGCCGCACTACCCCTGCGACGACGGCTGGCGGCCCCACGTCACCGCCCTCGAAGCCATCGCCTCCCCCAACGGGTACAGCGTTAACGGTCAACACCAGGGCCAACAGCTCTACACCGCCCGCCGCGTCACCCTCTCCCAGATCCAGGAAGGCAAGCAATTCAAAATTCTGGCCACGATTCCGTTACAGAGCCTTCCCTGATCCACCCGACAAGATTTAAGCTCACCGTGTCGTGCCGGCCCAGGGGAGAACTGGACGATCAGGACATTGATGGAAACGTCCTGAAAATAGCCTTGCCCGGCACTGACTTTTGTCGAGAGACATGGTATTATGAGCCACGAGGCAGGCCTCGCGACCGGAGAACGCCAATCCGATCAAAGGAACCGACACGCAATGCCGACTGTGTTTCAGGATGGACCTTATGCCTTTCGGTTCTATAGCGCCGATCATGTCGAACCGCCACACATTCATGTCCATCGCGACAGAGACAGCGCTAAATTCTGGCTCCATCCAGTTCGACTGGCCAGGAATTGGGGTTTTCCTGCACACGAATTGCGCGATATTCGTCGAATTGTAGAAGCGCGCCAGGCAGAACTTCTGGAGGCATGGAATGACTACTTTGCTGCTTGAACGGGAACCAATCGCCGTTGCTGTTGAGGTGACTGACGAGCAGTTGACCGTTCGTCTGACTGACGGTCGCATGATAACGGTACCCCTGGAATGGTATCCACGCCTGGCGCACGCAACGTTGGCGGAAAGAAATCACTACGAATTACTAGGGCACGGATCGGCGATTGGCTGGCCGGATTTAGACGAGCATCTCAGTGTTGAAAGCATCCTTGCCGGGCGGAGTAGTGGGGAGAGCCAAGACTCGTTTCAGCGGTGGCTTGCGTCACGAGCATAGCGAACGTTAATCAATTACGGTCACCTTCGCAATTTGCTTCGTCATT
>DATHSI010000086.1:0-21906 GCA_035464315.1 Candidatus Sulfomarinibacteraceae bacterium | reverse complement strand
GATCGGCGTATTGCCCGCCAGCCATACCGTCAGCAATCAACGCCGCGCCTTGCGCGGCCTCTTTTGCCACGGCAGCGAATCCAGATATGCGGCGGACCGGACCAAAATTCTGTAGTCGGTTGCAAAGGTCGGCGAGTAGTCTCTCCTCTCGGCAGAGCCGCCCCGACAGTAGAATCTCGCGCGCCTCAGGCACAACCGTCAATTCACCGTTTCACCTCGTCGCCCTCGACGCACCAGCGGTTCGTTTCGCCGCAGATGTGACAGGGGAACGGCTGGCCGGCCAGAATCGTCTTGCCACACCAGACCACGTCTTTGTGGCTGTAAACGGCGAACCGCGTCCTGGGGGGCTTTGGTTCCCAGTTTCCCTGTCCCATCCAGCGGTCGTACATTTCCTCCAGGGGCGGCTTGCTCTGCTCCCAGAGATCACGAGCAACCTGACTAAATTCGTCTAACATGATAGCACTCTCTCCTCTCACACAAAAGAGTAGCTTAATAAGAGAGCGTATTGCCGCCGTTCTCGCCACAAAATATGCGGATTTGCGAATCTTAAGGCAGATTCAGTCCGGGACACGACCCCAGGGTACTTGATTTCGCGCGTACCGGGGTGCCGTTATTAGAGGAAGGTGCGGTCGCGGGGCCATTGTGGGAGCACTAAAGATTTGTGAATTGCTGTGGCCGGTGTCCCCACCGAGCCACTTCGCGGGCGCGGTCAGGAGACCGGCCCGATCACAACATTTTCGCACTCCCCCATTGTGCCAAAGCTTGACATGGGTAGGAGCGCCGTTATATAATCTGGGTTGTTGGAACCGGTTCCATGACCGACGATTTCTAGCGGATCCTGTAGGGGCCATGGCTCGCTCTGATGACAACTTGCGATCCGTGACGAGACTGCCAATAAGCTCTGAGGAGGGCCACAAATGTCAGTTGCGACTATCCGTGATGTCGCAAGGCATGCAGGTGTTGGCGTAGGTACGGTCTCACGCGTCATCAATGACAGTCCGGCTGTCAGCCGGGAAACACGCGAAAAAGTTCTCTCTGCAATCGAAGCCCTCGACTACTCACCGAACCCCATGGCCCGGCGGCTTTCGCTTGGCAAGACATTGACGATTGCCGTGATTGCGCCATTCTTCACTCGCCCATCTGTGGTTGAACGCCTTCGCGGAATCGAGCACGTTTTGGCCGATAGTGAGTACGATCTCATTGTGTTTAATATTGAGACGGGCGCGCGGCGAGATGCGATTTTTCGAGACGTGGCGCGGCGCGAGCGTATCGACGGTCTCCTGGTAATTTCTCTCAAGCTGAATGGTGGCGACGCGCAGCGCCTGCTACGCGTTGGCACTCCCACGGTACTCATTGACGTTGCCCACCCACGTTTTGGCAAGGTGATCATCGATGACGTGCAGGGCGGACGGCAGGCCACGCAGCATTTGCTCGCTCTCGGCCATCGCAAGATAGGATTTCTTAGCGACTACGCCGACAGCGCCTTCCTTTTTACGGCTAACCGCGACCGGCACGAAGGTTACCAGAAGGCTCTGGCAGGCGCCGGGATTGCGGAACGAGAGGAGTATTTCGTTGCCGGCGAGCACGGGCGAGAATCAGCCTATGAAAAGACCTGCCAGTTGCTGCGTCTGCCGGATCCCCCGACGGCCGTTTTCGCCACCAGTGACACGCTGGCTATCGGCGCGCTCGAAGCTGCGCAGGAGATGGGGCGGAAAGTACCGGAGGAGTTTTCTATCATCGGCTACGATGACATTGAGATCGCCGAGTATCTGCGTCTGACAACGATCCGGCAGTCGCTGTTTGAATCAGGAGTGCGTGGCGGACAGCTGCTCCTGGACGCCATTGAATCCAAACCCGAAGAACCACCGTGCGTCGTCTTACCCACCACCCTGGTTGTGCGTGATACAACGGCGCCGCGACGTAACAGCAGCTAACAACGATTTCTGAATGTTGAAAATTGATTCGCGAAGGGGGTGATGTTATTCGGACGTGAACAGGCTTAACTGATAGGCGTTGGAATTCCGGTTTATTGGATGCTTAACATTGGAGGAGAATAATGAAAAAGCACAGTAAGTTCGTCTGGCTTGGCTTGCTGCTCGTGCTGGCAATGTTGTTTGTCGCATGTGGCGGCGCCGCTGACACAGATGAGGAACCGGGCGCAGTTCCCGGTGATGAGACGACGACCGACGAAGGCGAAGTCGAAGAGGAAACCGCCGAAGGCGGTGTTGTGACCGTCTTTGGCGCCTTCGTGGACGACGAGGCTCGCCTGTTTGAAGAGTCCATCCGTGTGTTTGAAGAACGGACGGGCATTGACGTACAGTATGAGGGTTCCAGTGAATTCGAGACCCTGATTCTGGTGCGTGACGAAGCGGGCGATCCGCCAGACGTGGCAGCATTGCCGCAGCCTGGTCTGATGCGCGACTTTGCGGAAAAGGGTAGCCTTGTGGCCCTGCCAGGCGAAATCGTGGAACAGATTGAGGCCAACTACACCCCTGTATGGCTTGATCTGGGTTCGTCTGGCGGCACGCCCTACGGCGTCTTCCATCGCGTCAACGTGAAGAGCCTGGTCTGGTATCCGGTTCCGGAGTTTGAGGAAGCCGGGTATGAGATCCCTGAGACCTGGGACGAACTGGAAGCGCTGCAGCAGCAGATCGTGGACGATGGCGGAACGCCGTGGTGCGTCGGCATCGAGAGCGGCGGCGCCACCGGCTGGGTGGCGACCGACTGGGTTGAGGACCTGATGCTGCGCCTGCATGGTCCCGATGTATACGACCAGTGGGTGAATCACGAAATTCCGTTCAACGACGATCGGGTACGTGAAGCGGTGGAAACCATGGGCGAAATCTGGCTCGATCCGGATCTGGCCTATGGCGGCACATCCTACATTCTCACCACACCCATGGGCGACTCGCCAAACCCCATGTTCGATGATCCGCCTGGTTGCTGGTTGCATCGCCAGGGTAACTTCATCACCGGTTTCTTCCCGGATGAGGTACAGGCCGATCTGGCGTCACACGTGGGCGTCTTTGGCTTCCCGGCCATCAACCCCGAGTATGGCATCCCCATGCTGGGCGGCGGTGATCAGTTCGTGATGTTCGAGGACCGTCCCGAAGTACGTCGGTTCATGGAGTTCCTGGCGACCGGTGAGTCCGGTGAAGCGTGGGCGCGCGCCGGCGGCGCGGTGTTCCCGCACCAGGACCTATCACTCGACACTTACGGCAACGAAATCGAGCGACAGATCGCCGAATTGCTGCAAGAGGCTGAAGTGTTCCGCTTCGACGGCTCAGATAACATGCCCGGCGCCGTGGGCGCCGGTTCCTTCTGGACCGGCATGGTGGACTATATAAGCGGCTCAGACCTGGACTCGGTATTGCAGAATATTGAGGACAGTTGGCCCGCTGGCGAAGAGTAAACCGTTGAGGTAGACCGGCGGGGTCGCCGCGCGGCGACCCCGCCGGTTATGGTTATACAAGCTAACGTGCAAGGAGGGTGCCTGTGGATAAAGTAACTGCCGAGGGAACGGTTGTCGACGGTGGGTCAACGGGCGTTATAAACTGGCTGGTCAGTAACGTTGGACGCCTGCTCATTTCGCTGATTGTTCCCCTCATAGCCTTTTTTGTAATGTGGCGCGGCTTCATCTTTCTTCGTGATAGCCAGGCGCCAAAAGCGCTCATCGTGGGCGTCGCCGTGGTGTGGGGCGTGGGAGGCGTCGCGCTGTTGTTTGTGCTCACCAACTGGATGGTTGAGCGATTGCCCCAGGCGTGGACGGCGCGATTGCGCCCTTATGTGTTTGTAGGTCCGGCGGTCGCCGTGCTGGCCTGGTACCTGGCGCTGCCCGCTCTGCGCAGCCTGTACCTGAGTTTCTATAACGCCAACAGCACTGAATTTATCGGTCTGGACAACTATGTCTTTGCCTTTACCAATCCGGAGATGTTGATCAGTTTCCGGAACAACTTTCTCTGGCTGGTAGTGGGTACCGGCTTCTGCGTCATCTTTGGCCTGGTGATCGCCGTGATGGCCGACCGTACACGGCTCGAAGTGGTCTACAAGGCGCTGATCTTTCTGCCAATGGCCATCTCCTTCGTTGGCGCCAGCGTGATCTGGCGCTTCGTGTACGCCTTTATGCCCGCCGGTCAGGATCAGATCGGTTTGCTCAATGCCATCTGGACGACGCTCGGCGGTGAGCCGCTGGCCTGGCTGACGTTGAGACCGTGGAACAACCTGGCGCTAATTGCTATTCTGATCTGGCTGCAGACCGGTTTTGCCATGGTTCTTCTGTCGGCAGCGGTTAAGGGCGTTCCTCGGGAGCTTTTGGAGGCGGCGCGCATCGACGGCGCCAACGAAATCCAGGTGTTCCTTCGGGTGATTGTGCCCTACATCCGGGGCACAATTATTACGGTGACGACGACGATCGTAATCATTACGCTGAAGATCTTCGACATCGTGTTCGTCATGACCAACGGTAATTTTGGAACAGAGGTGATTGCCAGTCGCATGTACAAGGAAATGTTCCGCTTCCGAGATTTCGGGCGTGGCTCGACAATCGCCATCATTCTACTCATCGCTGTGATCCCGGTGATGTGGTACAACCTGTCGCGTTTTAGAGAAGAGGAGACGTTCTAAATGGGCGAAAGAACACGAAAACGGTTGTCCAGTATCCTGGTCAATGCCGTACTTCTAATTCTGGTGTTGGGGTGGACGCTGCCGACGTTTGGATTACTCGTCTCATCCTTCCGCCCTCGCGAGGATGTCTCCCGTACGGGGTGGTGGACGGTTTTAACCAATCCCGAAGAGACGGACGTAACACTTAACAACTACCGGCAGGTACTTGGCGGCTCGAATACCGAGATTACAACGGCGACCGGTGAAACGATCACCGTCAGCGGTGGTAATATGGCAGAGGCGTTCCTGAACAGCATCGCCGTCGCCGTCCCTTCAACGGTGATCCCCTTACTCCTTGCCGCCTTCGCCGCCTATGCCTTTGCCTGGATGAAGTTTCCCGGCAGACGGATATTCTTTGTGCTGGTGGTGGCGTTGCTTGTTGTTCCCTTACAAGTCGCGTTGATCCCGATTCTGCGCGACTATAACCGGCTCGACCTGAACGGTACGTTCCTGGCTGTGTGGCTGGCGCATACCGGGTTTGGCCTGCCGCTGGCTGTCTACCTGTTGTTTACGTACATTGCCTCGCTACCCGGCGAGATCATGGAATCGGCGGCGATTGACGGCGCGTCTCACTTCACGACGTTTACACGTCTGGTGTTGCCGCTTTCGGTGCCTGCCCTGGCATCGTTCGCCATCTTTCAGTTCCTGTGGGTGTGGAATGATCTGTTGGTAGCGTTGGTGTTCCTGGGCATCTCCCAGGACACGGCTGTGCTCACACAGCGCCTGTCGTCACTGGTTGGCTCCAGGGGCCAGGATTGGCATCTGCTCACGGCCGGCGCGTTCATTACGATGGTTGTGCCGCTGATCGTGTTTTTCTCGCTGCAGCGGTATTTCGTGCGCGGCCTTATGGCCGGTTCCGTAAAGGGTTAGGAAGCGGCGGCTCCCTGTCGCCGGCATCGTCTGACAGACAACCATTGGTATCGCGTTACAGAGCGCGGGCGCGCGTTACGGCCCTACGCTGAGATCTGCGCATCGCGGGGTACTGTGCGCCCTGTTCTGTTGCGCGGGTTGATCCTGCCCAGTAAGATCCGGCCTGAAGTACCCATCGTCGGGCCCCAGGAGGACAGCTGAACCAGTGGTGGGACGAAAGCCAGCGCCTGACCTGTGTTCCATGCTGAGACTCCGATGGGTGATGTGCAACTCTTGAAATCGAGGAAGAGGAACCATACTTATGAGCGACAACTGGTATCAGGAGGCCGTGTTCTACGAGCTATATCTGCGGGCCTTTTGCGACAGCGACGGTGATGGACATGGCGACCTTCGCGGCGCTATGCAGCGGCTTGATCACGTCAAGTCTCTGGGCGTAGACTGCGTCTGGATTCTGCCCATGTATCCATCACCGCTAAAGGATGATGGATACGACGTGGCCGACTATTACGACATTCACCCTGATTACGGCACGCTTGAAGATTTCCGGGCCTTTCTGGACGAGGCGCACGCCCGTGGGCTGCGCGTCATCATCGACCTGGTGATGAACCACACTTCCGATCAGCACCCCTGGTTTCAGGAAGCGCGCCGTGACCCGCAATCGCCCTACCACGATTACTATGTGTGGAGCGAGACCGGGGAAGAGTACGCGGACGCACGCATTATCTTTCTGGACTATGAGGAGTCAAACTGGACGTATGATGAGGTAGCGGGGAAATATTTCTGGCACCGTTTCTACAGCAGCCAGCCCGATCTGAACTATGACAATCCGGCGGTGCACGAGGAGATGTTCCGTATCATTCGCTTCTGGCTAGATATGGGCGTCGACGGTTTTCGCGCTGACGCCGTACCCTACCTCTATGAGCGCGAGGGCACGAACTGTGAGAATTTGCCGGAGACGCACGCCTTTCTGAAAAAGGTGCGCAAAATGATGGACGAGGAGTATCCAGACCGGGTGTTCATCGCCGAGGCTAACCAGTGGCCTGAAGACGTCATTCGCTACTTTGGCGACGGCGATCAGTTCCACATGTGCTTCCATTTCCCCATCATGCCGCGCCTGTATATGGCCTTGAAGCAGCATGATAAGACGCCCATTATCGACATCCTGGAGCGCACACCGGATCTGCCTGAGGGTGCGCAGTGGCTCACATTCTTGCGCAACCACGATGAGCTGACCCTGGAAATGGTGACGCCGGAGGAACGAGAGTGGATGTGGGAGCAGTACGCGCCGGACCCGCGCATGCGGCTTAATCAGGGCATTCGCCGCCGTCTGACGCCCCTCGTTGACAATGACAGGCGCAAGTGGTTGCTATTGCATGCGTTGCTGCTCTCTCTGCCCGGCACACCGATCATCTACTACGGGGATGAAATCGGCATGGGCGACAACATCTGGCTGCCCGACCGCCACGGCGTGCGCACGCCGATGCAGTGGTCGGCGGAACGGAACGGCGGTTTCTCGGATGCCGAAGAGACTTACCTGCCGGTGATCGACGATGAGGAGTATGGGTACAAGAAGGTCAACGTGGCGGCGCAGGAAAAGGACCCCGATTCCTACTTGTGGGCCACGCGATTCATCGTGAAAGCGCGGAGGCAGGTTCCGGAGCTGCAGCAGGGCCAGATTACGTGGCACGTGACGGAAGGCTCAGCGGTGCTTGCCTATTGGCGGACGCTGGGTCGCCAGCGCACCTTCTGTCTCTTCAATCTGGGCAATCAGCCTTCCTCTATCAGCCTGGAATTGAGCGATTATGAAGGTCGGCGACTGGTTGATCTGTTGCAGGAAGGGGAAGAACGCTCCATTGGCAGCTGGCCCATCGTATTCAACCTTGCTCCCTACGCCAGCCACTGGCTCCAAATCGAGTAACGGTATGGCAAATACGCTCGCACCGGCTGACGAGGCGCTGGTCTCGCAGATGCTGGACAGGCTGCAGGAAGGTCCGCTACGCACTCTGTCCTTGCTTGAGCAGCAGATATTCGCCGCCCGGTACAAGACGTATCTCCCCGACGTCCTGCGACCGTTGCGCAAGCTGTATGGCCAGCGCCCAGATTTTGAGAGCTGCCTCTATCAGTTTCTGGCGATTGCTGCGCGGGGCTACGCCACACGTCCTCCCGATCTGCGCCTTCTTGACCAGAAGCGCCAGGCGCAGCCTGACTGGTACCAACAATCAGAGATGATCGGCTACGTGTGCTACACCGACCGCTTTGCAGGCACGCTGAATGGGGTGGCGGAGAAAATCCCGTACTTGAAGGAGCTGGGCGTTACCTACCTGCATCTGATGCCGCTGTTGCAGCCGCGACCTGGGCCCAGCGATGGCGGCTATGCGGTGATGGATTATCGTCAGGTTAACTCCGAGTTGGGTACGATGGAGGATCTGGCGCGACTTGCTCGCCAGTTGCGCGAGAACGGGATCAGCCTGTGCACCGATCTTGTCTGCAATCACACGGCGAAGGAACACCGGTGGGCGCAGAGAGCGTTGACCGGCGAGGAGCATTATCAGGATTACTATCTGATGTTTGCCGATCGCGCCGAGACAGATCGTTACGAGCGAACGCTCCCCGAAGTATTTCCCGAGTTTAAGCCTGGCAATTTCACCTATTACGAGGAAATCGACCGCTGGGTATGGACGACGTTCAACGATTACCAGTGGGATCTGAATTATCGCAACCCGGCGGTCTTTGCCGAAATGTTAGACACCATCCTGTTCCTGGCCAATCAGGGGCTGGAGGTGCTGCGCCTGGATGCGGTTGCCTTTATGTGGAAGCGGTTAGGCACAGATAGTCAGAACCAACCGGAAGCTCATTACTTACTGCAGGCCTTTCGGGCGCTCAGCCGGTTGGCGGCGCCCGGCCTTCTGCTCAAAGCGGAGGCTATCGTGCCGCCGGACAACCTCATTCACTATCTGGGGCGCGGGCGCGCAGCGAACAAGGAATGCGAAGTCGCTTACCACAATCTGTTGATGGTGCTTCTATGGAGTGGACTGGCCGAAAAGCGGATTGTGCTGTTGACGCACGCCTTGCAGCAAATGCCGGAAATCCCATCAGCCTGTGCCTGGGCTACCTATGCACGATGCCATGATGATATTGGATGGGCGGTGACAGATGAAGACGCCGCCGGGGTTGGCCTCTCCGGTGTGTTGCACCGCGCCTTTCTGAGTGATTTCTACAGCGGGCGCTTTCCGAATAGTTTCGCGCGCGGCGCAACGTTCCAATATAACGCGCGCACAGGCGACAGGCGCATCAGCGGCACATTGGCCTCGCTGGCGGGGTTAGAGATGGCGCTGGAGAACGAGGATGAGGCTGAGATTGAGCTGGCAGTGCGCCGTATCGTGTTGCTACATAACATCCTCTTTGTGTTCGGCGGCATACCGCTGATCTACATGGGGGATGAGTTGGGCATGCTCAACGATTACGGTTATCTCAGCGATCCTGATCTGGCCGACGACAACCGCTGGTTGCACCGCCCCCGCATGGATTGGGAGTTAGCAGCCGGTCGCGATGACCAGGGGATGGTAGCCGGGCGTATATTCCAGGCTATTCGCCGTCTGGTCGCCGTCCGCAAAGAGAGTGTGGCCCTGCATGCTCAGGCCGGCGCTTATCCGGTGTGGACGCACAATGATCAAGTTTTTGGCCTCTTGCGTGAGAGCGCCCGCGGGCGTCTGCTGGCGTTGGCCAACTTCAGCGCCGAGCGGCAGCGTGTGTCACGCAGCCGCGTGCAGGCGTTAGGATTCAGCGGCGATCTTGTGGATCGCTTGCAGGATAGGGGTGTCGGCGGCCACTCAGACTTTGACCTCGACCCTTATGAGGTATTGTGGCTGGAGCAGGCGCCGGGTACCGCTGTCGGTCGCCACGCTTATTACGATTGACCCGCAACTCGTTCCCGCGATGGGCCTAATTAATTATGAGGAGTGACGGCAATGGCAGAGCTTTTCGGCGGCATTGAAGCCGGCGGAACCAAATTTGTTTGTGCCGTGGGTAGCGGTCCCGATGATGTGCGGGCCGAAACCCGCTTTGCAACCACGGATCCAGAGGAGACAATCAGCGAGGCGATTGCCTTTTTCCGCCAACAGCAGGAGGCGCATGGACGTTTGCAGGGGCTGGGCATCGCCGCATTCGGGCCGGTTGATCCCGATCCGCGCTCACCCACTTTTGGCTATATTACGTCTACGCCTAAGGAGAGGTGGCGCAATACAGAGTTTGCGGGCGTCGCGCGCCGGGCGCTGAACATTCCGGTGGGATTCGACACCGACGTGAACGGCGCGGCGCTGGGCGAATGGCGCTGGGGCGCAGCACAGGGGCTGGACACATTCATTTACCTGACGGTGGGCACGGGCATTGGCGGCGGGGGCATGGTCAACGGTCACCTGTTGCACGGTCTCCTCCACCCGGAGATGGGCCACATTTTGATCCCGCACGATTGGGATGAAGATCCCTATCCGGGGCATTGCCCTTATCACGGGGACTGCCTGGAAGGCATGGCCTCCGGCCCGGCGATCGGCGATCGATGGGAGCAGGCGGCGGACACCTTGCCCCCCGAGCACCCGGCCTGGGAACTGCAAGCCACTTACCTCTCGTACGCCCTGGTCAATTTTCTGCTAACTCTGTCCCCGCAGCGAATTATCCTGGGCGGCGGTGTCATGCAGCAGCGGCAATTGTTCCCGATGATACGGCAGACGACACGGGAATTGTTGAATGGTTACGTGCAGAAAGCGGCGATCATGGAAGAGATAGACAGCTACATCGTGCCGCCGCAACTGGGGGGACGGGCGGGCGTCCTGGGCGCTCTGGCGTTAGCCGAACGAGCCTCCTCCGCATAAATGTAAATAAAAAAAATGCCTCTGGCGCAACCGGTTGCGTCAGAGGCTCAGTTTTCCCCAGTTTAGGAGGCCCGTTGATTAATCTCGTCGGCCCGTTAGTAGCAAGACGTAATAGAAAAGCTGCCCGACGGCGGCGATGGCAGCGGCTACGTAGGTCAGCGCAGCAGCGTTAAGGACTTTGTCCACGCCGCCGGCTTCATTACCGATCAGCAGCCCCTGTGACTTCAGCAACTGCTTGGCGCGCTTACTGGCGTCAAATTCAACCGGTAACGTGATCAGCGTAAAGGCAACCGCGCCGGCGAAGAGGATGACGCCAATCCAGGCCACGCTATAGCCGATAAACTCCACGCCGATAACTTGCAACATGAGACCTGCGAAAAAGATGAGCGGTGCCAGATTGCTGCCGAAGGAAGCGGCGGGAACCAGTGCGCTACGCAACTGCAGCGGGGCGTAGCCTTTTGAGTCTTGCAACGCGTGACCCATTTCGTGCGCAGCGACGCCAGCAGCGGCAACGCTGGGCGTGCGATACACTTCGGGACTCAGGCGCAAGACTTTGCTGCGTGGGTCGTAATGGTCGCTGAGTGTGCCGCCTTTCGATTCCTCAATGGCGACGTCGTAGAGACCCTGGGAATCGAGCAGAGCGCGCGCGATCTGGGCGCCGGTCAATCCACGTTCAGTCCGTACCCTTGAGTATTTGCTAAACGCACTCTTGACACGCATCTGCGCCCACAGGCCTAAGAGCAGCCCTGGAAGAGCGAAAAGGTAAAAAAGCGGATTGTAGAACAACATCTTCCTGTTCCCACTTACGTATTTGGTTGTTTAGCCCGGCCCAATCTACTGTTCGCGCCTGGCGCTGGCAGTAGCCGGAACTTGCCGGTCGGCCGCCTCCTGGCGCTTACCGCGCGCCAGGTGCAGCAAATACATGCCGACCATCCAGGCCGGTAAGAACGTTAGTAGATAGAGCGGGTTAAACATGGTATCTCATCCTTTGAACCGACACACTACTGTACGGTATAAGACTGTCTCTGATTTTGCCCTTGAAGGGTGGCGATGTCAACTCCGGCAGACGATTTCCAACGTAGCTCTTACCGATTTCCTACGCGAGTCGATTTCCAGGATAAGACGTGGCGATGGACGGGCTTGCTCCCAAATGGCAAGTGACCGGAATTACTGCGGGCTGCGTCGTGGGCTTTGGCGTTGCAGTCAAGACCGGTCACTATGCTCTGGCATTATTTGTAACAGTTTTCACGAGGATCTCAAATGGGACAACGGTCATGGCTCGTAGGGGGCATGCAGGTGAGGCGGCAGCAAAAGCTGTTACAATAGCGCTGTCATGATCGCCAATCCGATTCAACCTTTTCTGGAAAGATACGGCGTCCTCATCCTGGATGGTGGCCTGGCGACTGAACTAGAGGCGCGGGGCCATGATCTTTCCGATTCACTGTGGTCCGCGCGACTGCTGCGTGATAATCTACAGGCCATTAAGCAGGTCCACCTCGATTATCTTCGCGCCGGCGCCGATTGCATCATCAGCGCCAGTTACCAGGCAACCATTCCCGGTTACGTGCAACACGGTCTGAGTGAAGCGCAGGCTGTCTCTCTGTTGCAGCGTTCCGTGGAACTGGCCCGCGAGGCGCGTGACAGCTTCTGGGAGACGGTCCAGCATACCGGCGAGCGCCTGCGGCCGCTTGTGGCAGCCAGCATCGGGCCCTATGGCGCTTATCTTGCCGACGGCAGCGAATATTCAGGTCGCTATGGGCTGGATCAGGCGGCGCTGATAGCGTTTCACCGCCGGCGCTGGCAGATCCTGGTCGAAAGCGCGCCGGATGTGCTGGCGTGCGAGACTATACCATCGGCTGTAGAAGCACGCGCTCTGGCACATTTGCTGTCGGAGACGCCAGATACGGTTGCCTGGTTCAGCTTCAGTTGTCGCGATGAGCAGCATATCAGCGACGGAACCCGCTTGCGTGAATGTGTGGAGTGGCTGGATGCCTTTCCGCAAGTGGTGGCTATCGGCGTCAACTGTACGGCGCCGCGCTTCGTGCCCGCGTTGATTGCGGAGGCGCGCCGGGTTAGCAGAAAACCGATTATCGCTTATCCTAATTCCGGCGAAACGTACGACGTAGGCCAGAAACGGTGGCTGGGGCTGTCGATCCCGGCCGATTTCGCGCAGCAAAGTGGTCGCTGGCGCGAAGCCGGCGCGGCGTTGATCGGAGGGTGTTGCCGCACGAGGCCAGACCATATCAGGGAGATTCGTGTGCGCCAACGTGTGGAAGGTGAAGGCTGACTTCTTGTCGTTTGCCTTACATAGAAAGCAGGGTCCCTGTATAATAGCGGAAAGAGGTTATGGGGTAACTGTCTGATCCGTGCCCCCGACTGTTAAGAAGTTCAGGATTTAGGAGAGAGCGATATGGAAGCATTATTTACCGGCATCACCCCAGTCCTATGTGTGGTTGTTGTCGCCGTTTTGGGTTTGATCAGCGCCTCAGTACGCATCGTACAGGAGTATGAACGAGGTGTCATTTTTCGCCTGGGACGCGTGCAGGCCGCCAAGGGGCCAGGGCTTTTCCTGATCATCCCTATCATCGACCGCATGGTTAAGGTCGATCTGCGCACGGTGACGCTGGACGTGCCGTCCCAGGAAGCGATCAGTGCCGATAACGTGACGGTTCGCGTGAATGCCGTCGTCTACTTCCGCGTCCTGGATCCTGTGGCTGCGGTTATCGAAATTGAAGATTATAATCGCGCCACATGGCAGATTGCGCAGACCACGTTGCGCAACGTGATCGGGCAGTCTGACCTGGACCAGCTGTTGCAGGAACGAGAAGCGGTCAATGAGAACTTACAGCGAATCATCGACGAAGCCACTGAGCCCTGGGGCATCAAGGTCAGTATCGTGGAAGTGAAGGACGTAGAGCTCAATACCCAGATGGTGCGGGCTATGGCGCGCCAGGCAGAAGCCGAGCGCGAGCGCCGGGCCAAGATTATCCACGCTGAAGGCGAGTTCCAGGCGGCAGAACAGCTGGCCGATGCTGCGCGTCTGATGGCTGTGGAACCTGGGGCCATGACACTGCGTTATCTGCAGACGCTACTGGACATTGGCGTGGAGAATAACACCACGACCATCTTCCCGGTTCCCGTGGATATTCTCGGGGCGCTGTTGAAGGAACTTGTCGAGGACAAGGTGGAGAAGGTAGAGTAGTCTGCCTGGTCGAGCACGTCATGTCTGTGCGGATAGCGGTTGCCAGTTGAGCTTGCGCCGGTTTACGCTGTTTCTGTTTCTGATGGTGCTTGGCAGTGGTTGCGCATTGTTGGAACCGCCGCCACAGCCGACCGTACCCACCGTCCCGCCGCCGCCCACGCCGGACGGCGACACCGTCGACTTTGATACTTTCTCGGAGGCGACGGGGCCGGGTGGAACGGTCACACTGGCGGTGGATCCGGACGTTGCCGAGCTGCTGAACAATATCTCGCGCCAGAATCTGTTCGCTTATGTGCGGCGCCTGGAGAGCTTTGGCACGCGCCACACGCTCAGCGAAACGGAGCGGGATGAATATGGCATTGGCGCGGCGCGGCGCTGGATCTACGATGAGTTTAACCGCGTTGGGTCGGGGCGCCTGCAGGTAAGTTACAATGAGTTCCCTCTGACGTTGGGCTCTCAGGCTACCGTGCAACAAAACGTGGTGGCTACTTTGCCCGGGAACGGCGATCATCCTGGCGTGATTGTTCTCATGGCCCATTACGATTCGCGCGGGGAGGGGGTTAATGATGGACAGGCGCCAGCTCCCGGCGCTAACGACAACGGTTCTGGCGTTGCGGTGCTCCTGGAAGCAGCCCGGCTGCTCAGTGCCCGCGAATGGTCCCAGACGATAATTTTCGTGGCATTTGCCGCCGAGGAGCAGGGGACGCATGGCAGCAGGCACTTTGTGACCGAAGTGATGCTGGATGGCATGATTATTGACGCGGCTATCAACAACGACATCGTCGGTGGGCGGCCCGGAATCCCGCAAGCGGTGCGTGCATTTGCACCTGGCCCCGAAGGCTCTCGCCCCATACAGCTGGCGCGCTACATGGGCCTGATGGCCGACCTTTACTCGCCGATATTCACCGTAGATATCCACCAGGCGCCGGATCGCGAGAACCGTTACAGCGACCATCGCGAGTTCCTTAATGTTGGCGTGCCTGCTGTACGTCTGACCGAGTCAGTCGAGGATTTCAGCGCGCAACATAACGAGCAAGACACCTCGGACAAGATCGACTATGAGTATCTGGTGCAGGTGACGCGGTTGAACGTTGCGGCTCTGGCCAATCTGGCCGGGGCGCCGCCGCTGCCGCCGCCGCCGACCGCCGCCGAAATGGCAGACGAGGGCAGCTACTTGCTGACGTGGCCGGTGGACGAGCGGGCGGCGGGTTACGCCGTCGCCGCCCGGCCGGTGGGCAGTCACGACGTGGAAATGCGTTTTATTGGCATCGAGGAAGCAGGCAACGTGGCCATCACCGGGCTCGATCCTTCCGTCACCTACAACATTAGCCTGGCGGCGCTAGATGAGCGCGGCCGGATCAGTTTTTTCTCCCCGGAAATTATCATCGGCGAAAGTGATATCGATGACGAGGGCGATATCAATGCAGGCGATTCAATTACCACAACCGGCCAAAATTGAGGAGCGACCGCTGGTCGCCGTGGACAGGGCGCGGCCCGAGCCGGGACCCGGTCAGATGCGCTTGCGCGTTTCGGTCTGCGGCGTGTGCCACACGGATCTGCACACGGTGGAGGGCGAGCTGGACTTGCCCCGCCTGCCGATTGTGCCAGGCCACCAGGTGGTCGGTGTCATAGACGAAGTGGGGGCCGGCGTCACCACACACAGTGTGGGAGACCGTGTGGGCGTAGCCTGGCTCTACGACACTTGCGGAGAGTGTGATTATTGCCGCGGCGGACAGGAGAATCTCTGTCCGGACGCCCGTTTCACCGGTCTGCACGCTGACGGCGGCTACGCTCAGTATATGATTGTGAACGACTCCTTTGCCTATCCGCTGCCGGAGGCATTTTCCGATCTGCAGGCCGCCCCGCTGCTTTGCGCGGGAATCATCGGTTACCGTTCGTTGCGTTTGAGCGGGATCAGTCGTGGTGGACGGTTGGGTTTGTACGGTTTTGGCGCCAGCGCCCACCTTGCCATCCAGGTGGCCACCCACTGGGAATGCGCGGTCTACGTCTTCACGCGCAGTGAAAATCACCGCCGCCTGGCGCGCGAACTGGGCGCCGTCTGGGTTGGCGGCGCGGAGGATCAGATAGACGAGCCGTTGGACGCCAGCGTGACGTTTGCCCCGGCCGGCTGGATCGTGCCTCTGGCGCTGGGTCATCTGAGACCGGGAGGCGTGCTGGCCATCAACGCCATCCATATGAGCCCGATCCCGGAAATGGATTATAATCTGCTGTACGGTGAAAGGATCGTGCGCAGCGTAGCCAATTTCACACGCCAGGATGCGCAAGAATTTCTGCAACTGGCGGCAGAGATACCGATTGAAACAGAGGTTGAGGCATTCCGGCTGGCGGAGGCCAACGAGACACTGATGAAGTTGAAGCGTAGCGAGATTCGTGGCGCGGCGGCGCTGACAATTCCTGACTAAAGATGACTGTTCGCCTCGAGCTGCGCCGCCCGGGCCAACTTTTCACCCTGGCCGAGCCAACTGCGATCGGTGGCGCTCAATCGCCATCGCGGATGGGCGGCGCCTATCGCGCCGGGATCGCCCTCATTAGCCTTCTGACCCTCATGCTGCTGTTGTGGCTTGGCGTGCGCTGGCTGGCGCAGCCACTGTGGTTGGCGCGTCTGCCCGGCGTCCTCTCTGAATCTCTCGCCCTGGTAGAGACGGCCGGCGCGTTCACGCTGGCGGTGTTATGGGCCGGGCTGGGATGGCGCCATTGGCGCGGGACCAGGCGGGCAACGCAACGGGGAAGCGGCCAAACGGTGGATCTGGAGAACGTGCGGTCTTTGAGCCCGCGCAGCTTCGAGCGGTACGTGGCAGGGCTCTTCCGGCAGAAAGGGTATCGTGTGGTTTTACGCGGTAGCAGCGGTGACCTGGGCGTGGATCTGGAGGTGACGTCCCCTGTGGGGCGACGGGCCATCGTCCAGTGTAAGCGCTACCAGAACACAGTCGGGCCCGATGTGGTGCGCGAGCTGTACGGCACGCTGATCCACGAGCAGGTGGCCTGGGCCTTTCTGGTGACGACAGCCGAGATTTCCGACTCTGCGCGCGAGTGGGCCCAGGGTAAGCCGCTGACTCTGATCGACGGCGCTACACTGATTGAGATCGCCCGTTCGTTGCGCCATAGCATGAGGAATTAGAGGGCGGATGACCACGGAGCCTACTATCGAGACCTACGACAGAGTCGCCGCACGGTATGCGGAGCGCTGGCAAGACCGCAGCGTGCTGGAAACGGCCACAGAGCGTTTTTGCGCCTCGTTGTCTGCAGGAGACCTGGTGCTGGACGCCGGGTGTGGTCCTGGTTTTGATGCTGCCATCCTGCGACGTCACGATTTGCGCGTGGTGGGACTCGACCGTTCCTGGGGGATGCTCCAGGTTGGCCGGGAACAGTTTCCAGGATGGTTTGTGCAGGCAGACATGCGGCATTTGCCACTGCGGGCGGGTTTCCGCGGCGTGTGGGCCAATGCCTCGCTGCTGCATCTGCACCGGGCCGACCTTGTGCCTGCGCTGCGCGGATTCCGCCGTTTACTTCTGCCTGATGGCATGCTCTTTGCGGCAGTAAAGGCGGGCGAAGGGTCAGAGTGGCAGTCGAGTGCTTACGGCAGCCGGGCGCCGCGCTACTTTACCTACTGGCGGGCGGAAGCATTTGACGCGGCGCTAGGCCAGGCCGGTTTTCAAATTGAGCAGCGCTGGCAGGATGCCGGCGAGGATGTGACGTGGCTAAATCGCCTGGCGCGTCCATCTTAGGCGGGCGTCAGCGTTAAGATCAAGGAAATGTTCTTGAGATGAGTCCTACAACTGTGCTGTTCATCCGTCACGGACAGACTGATTGGAACGTTGCCCGGCGCTGGCAGGGGCACCGCGATATTCCGCTGAATCGCACCGGGCGCGAACAGGCGGAGTTACTTGCCAGACGGCTCTCGAGCTGGCCCATTTCGGCCGTTTATGCCAGCGACTTACAGCGGGCAGCGGAGACCGCGACCATTGTGGCCCGCCGCCTGAACCTGCAGTGTGTGACCGATACCGTGTGGCGTGAGCGGCACGGTGGGGTTTTCCAGGGCCTGACGCGGGAAGAGATCGCGGATAACCATCCTGAAGCCTGGGCCGAATTTAAGCGTGGTCTTGTGAACCCGCCAGGTGGTGAAACGATGGCGCAGCTGCAGCAGCGAGTGGCCAAGGCAACGAAAGCATTGGCCAAACGCCATGATGGCGAAACGGTAGCCGTCGTCAGCCACGGCGGCACCTTGCGCGCCCTCCTCTATTATGTGCTGGATATGTTGCCAGATGAGATTTTACCTATCAGGGTGAATGGCAACACCGGCATCAGCGTGATTGAAATAGTGGGGGAGAGGCCGCCTCTCCTGGTGCGGCTGAACGACGTTGCTCATCTGGAAATGTCCGCGAACAGGGTCACTGGGTAGCTGGGACCGCATTTATGTGGGCCCGGAGGAGCGGCTTACGCCTTTTCCGCCATTTCCTCGCCAAAGCGCAGCAGTGCCTCCACACGCTCGAGGCTCGGCGCCTCGGCGTAGACGCGTAACACCGGCTCTGTGCCGGAGGGGCGGATGAGAAGCCAGCTTCCGTCATTCAGGTAATACTTGACGCCGTCGTTGGTTTGAATTTCTTCCACTTCCACGCCGTCAATGCACGCTGGCGCAGAGCTGGTGAGCATATGGACCATGCGGCTTTTAGCAATGGGACGGGCCAGCTTGATGTCCACGCGTTGATACTCGGCGGGCCCGTACGTTTCAAGCAAGTCCTCAACCAGCTCGTGTAGTGGGGCGTCGGCCTGCGCCATTACTTCCAGGATGAGCAGCCCCATGAGGATGCCGTCGCCTTCAGGGATATGGCCCTTGATGCTCATGCCGCCCGATTCTTCGCCGCCCATCAGCACGCCGTTGTTCAGCATATGATCAGCGATGTGGCTGAAGCCAACGGGCGTTTCCACCAGCGGGAGATTGTGCTTGGCCGCGATGCGGTCGAGCATGCGTGTGGTTGAGACGGTGCGCACGATTTTCCCTTGCCAGTTTCGTTGCTCGATGAGATAGCGCAACACGAGGGCGAAAATGCGGTGGGGATCGACGAAGTGGCCCCGGGCGTCCACGGCGCCGATGCGATCGGCGTCGCCATCGGTGGCCACACCCACGTCCCAGTGGCCGGATTGGATGGTAGACATGAGCAGGCCCAGGTGTTTCTCGATTGGTTCGGGATGGATTCCGCCAAAGCCAGGGTTCATTTCGTGCCGGATGTTCAGCACTTTAGTGCGTCCGCGCGCCAGCACTTCGCTGATAATGCCCCGGCCTGCGCCGTACATACCATCGGCCACCACACGTAGTTCGCCGCTGGAGATACAATCCAGGTCGACGAGTGTGCTCAGGTGTTCGTAGTAGGCCCAGCTGGGGTCGAATTTGCGCACACGCTCCCTGGCTATTGCCTGTTCCAGGTCCATCAGGTTCGGACCGTGGGCCATTTGCATGTTGCGCTCCAGCAACTGTTCGACGCGCCGGCTCTGGTCTCTGCTGGCACTACCCCCGTAGGCAGTCTTTAACTTGATGCCATTGTAGCGAGGGGCATTGTGGCTGGCGGTAATCATCACGCCGGCGGTTGCTTCCTTATGTACGATGGCGTAACTGACGGCCGGCGTTGGTGTGTCGGCTCGCGCCAGCCAGGTCTGAATGCCGTTGGCTGCCATAACGCGGGCTACTTCGCTGGCATAGCGGTCGGAGAGAAATCTGGTGTCAAAACCGATTACAACAGAGGGATTGTCGTTGTTTTCTTCGCGCACGAAGTCGGCAATTGCCTGAGCGACCAGCCGCAAGTTGTTAAAGGTGAAGGTTTCGCTGATGACAGCGCGCCACCCATCGGTTCCAAACTTAATTGCCATAGTGTACTCCCATGTTCATAAGCTGTTTCTTGTAGCAGCGGTGCGAGCTGCGAACCCAGGCAAATGTTGGCCCGCCACCCTTGAAACCGGTGCGTAGAGCACATTATGCCCAACGTAGGCAGGCATGACAAATGGACTATTTGGTACCATTATCCCGCCTGGTTTGGCTTCTGAGCGGTGGTAAACAGCCTATCAGGCGCCTATACTTGGCCTGCCGGCGACCAATTCACCAGCGCTTACCTCCATTATGCTACCGACGCGAAGGTGCACGAACTACCACGAGTTCTAGATCAGCTATCCAGTGATAATTTCATGATTGCACAGCGAATTGAAAACTACCGGGTTGAGGGCGAAGCCGCCAGGACCGTTTTCGGCGTTGCCTGCCGGGCCATGGACGTTGAGCGCGAGCGCGCCGTACGATTGACTGTCCTAAACCCGACGTTGAAACAGATACCACAATTTGAGCGGCGCTTTGTGCACGCAGCGCGAAAGGCGAGCGTTCTGGACGTCAGCGGCGCGTCCCGGGTGGTGGGCTTTGGCCGAACGAGTGATACTCTTTACATTGCGCGCGAGATAATTGATGGTCGCGCACTCGGCGCTCGCGCCAGCCGGCGCTTGCCGCCGTCTGTGTCACTGACACTGGTTGCCCGCACCGCCCAGGTAATGGACCGGATCCACGCGAGCGGAGTGGCGCACGGCCTGTTGACGCCCGCCTCCCTGTTCGTTTCGCGCGGCGGCGGGCCACCGGAAAGTAATGGCGCCCGGTGGCGCGTTGCCATCGCAGATCTGGGTCTGCCCGTCCTTAGGGCCGATGAAATGGCCCTGGTGTCTGGACTATCGGAGTTAATCCTGCCTTTCACGGCGCCGGAACAGGTTTCCCGACAGGCAGCGACGGCGTCTGCCGACCTCTATTCGCTGGGGGCAATCCTTTATTATTTGCTGAGTGGAAAGGCGCCGCTCTCGCCGCAAGCGTTCAGCGGCGAGGCCACCGATCTCCGGGATCAGGTCGCTCCAATCCGCGATCTGCGCCCGGATCTGTCGCCAGAGCTCGCCGGGCTCGTGGACAAAGGCGTGGCCCTTGAACCGGCCGCCCGTTTTGAGAGCGGGGGGCAGATGGCACGGGCGCTGGAGCTAGCCGCCGTGAACGCCGAGCGCGCAGTCTCTGATTCGGAGCAGGCGCGACAGAAAACGGCAAGCGCCGCTGGCGGCGCTGCTCGCGGTTCGGCGCCGATTGCTGTCTCGGCCGCAAATACGGCTATCGAGTTGCAGCCGGGCGAAACGGCGACCCTGGAGATTACGGTTGAAAACCGTGGTGATGTAGCCGACCACGTCACAGTGAAGGTGGAAGACCTGCCAAGGCAGTGGACCACAATCTCACAGGAGTTCGTGCGCCTCACCCCGGGAACATCGACGGCCCTGGCAGTGAAAATCCAGCCGCCTCGGGACAGCAGTGCTACAGCAGGGGAACATTCATTTCGCGTCTTGGTGGCGTCTACGGACCAGCAACCGGAGCCGGTGACCATCGAAGGGCGCCTCACGGTGCAGCCCTTCTCTCAAATCCGCGTAGATGTGGCGCCGTTGATTCTGGAGCATGGAAGCGCTGCCAACGTTACGTTGAAAAACGAGGGAAATGCGCCCGAGACCCTGACGATCAAGGGGCACGATCCTGGGGATGCGCTGCACTTTAGCAGCGAACACGACGAGTTGACCGTTGCTGCGGGCAGCACAAGAACGATCCCGCTGCGCATCTCTGCCCGCCGGCAACCTGCCCTCGGCGCCACTCAGGTGACGCCCTTTTCAGTGATCGTCGCCGGTGACGCAGACGTTCGAGAGGAGCGCACTGGCGAGTTGCATATTCCACCAGCGGTCCCGCGCTGGCTGGCGATGGTGATGGCCGGATTACTGATTGTAGCAGCGACGGCCGGCATTATTGCGCTTTCTCCATTGGGTGAAGATGCCGGAGAGGAAGCGCCGGGAGCTGTCATGGTCTCGCCCACGGCAACGGCAACGGTCGCGCCCACGGCGACGAGCGCTGCTCAGGTTGAGCCGGCAGCCTTGGATGAGACTGAGGCCGCTGCATTGGCTGGCGCTGGCCGCAACGATGAGGGCGACGCCACAGAGGCGTTAACAGAAGCGGAAGCCCCGGTTACTGCGGGTATAGATGAAGAGCCGCCGCCGGAAACGCCAGAGGCTGAGGAAGAGAACGAGGAAGCGCCGGCGCCGGGAATCAGCGTTGAGTCGTCGCCGACGAGGAGCAATGATCCGGCGTCGGCAACGCCGGATGCAGCAGCTACTATAGGGAGCGGCGAATTGATTGCCTTCGAGGTCGCCGGCGAGCCGGGGACGCGCGAGGTTCTCCTGATGACGAGCAATGGGCTGGAGGAACGAACCCTGGCAAGCGGCGCCTCGAGCCCTGTCTGG
>DATHSI010000085.1:0-4593 GCA_035464315.1 Candidatus Sulfomarinibacteraceae bacterium | reverse complement strand
TTGACTCCTGAAC
This sequence comes from Candidatus Sulfomarinibacteraceae bacterium, assembly GCA_035464315.1. Taxonomy (GTDB): domain Bacteria; phylum Chloroflexota; class Anaerolineae; order Promineifilales; family Promineifilaceae; genus JAAYYY01. The sequence continues at coordinate 4,580 of DATHSI010000085.1, read as the reverse complement.
GTTGGCGTTCACCTCCGCCAGCACACGCCGCGCCTGGGTGGACATGCGCCGGGCGATGCGGCGGAAGGAGAGGGCCACGACAATGACGATGGGCGCCATGGCCAGCGCAATCAGGGCCAGACGGAAGTTGATGAACAGCAGCAGCGTGACCACAATGGCCACAATCAGTACCTGGCTCATCAGATCCAGCGTGAGCGTTACCACATTGGAGAAGTCCTGGGTGTCCGACGTGACGCGGCTGACGATCTTACCCGTGGAGAACTCATCGTAGAAGGACATGTCGCGCGCCAGCACGGCGTCGAAGGCGTCCTCGCGCAGATCCAGCACCACGTCGCCCACAGTGCGCGCCGTATACCTGCGCCGCACATAATTGAAGGTCCAGGAGAGAACGCCGGAGAGCAAAATGGCCAGGATCAGCCATCCCGTGCGCTGCCAGATAGTGTCGCCCAGGTTCGCGGCGCCCTCCAGGCGGTCCAAACTGCGCGCAATGAGGAAAGGAAACGCGGCGTCCATTAGCGAGTTCAGCCCAATCATAAGCGCCACGATGACCATGGCCTGCTTATGGCGGCGGAAGTAGCGTACTATTCGTCTGAGCAGTTCGCGGTCTGGATATTGCCGGTCATACGCCTCGGCGTCCAGACCATCCATGATGAAGCCCATCGTCGACTCCTACCTTTCAATCAATGCGGGCGAAAATGCGCCGGTAAAGGCTGCAACGCCCCATAAGCTCTTCGTGTGTGCCCTGGTCAAGGATTTCGCTGCGGTGCAACACGAGAATGCGATCGGCGCGCCGGATCTGCGAGAGACGGTGCGTGATCAGCAGCGTGGTGCGCCCTTGCAGCACGCGGTCGATGGCGCGCTGGATGCGGTCTTCCGTGGCGCTGTCGATGGCGCTCGTGGAATCGTCGATCATCAGGATACGCGGATCGGTGAGCAGAGCGCGGGCAATGGCCAGCCGCTGTCGTTGCCCGCCCGACAGAGTCACACCGCGTTCGCCGATCAGGGTGCGGTATCCGTCGCGGAATCCACTGATAAACTCGTGCGCCTGCGCCGCCCTGGCTGCGCGCTCTATCGCCGCCTGGTCCATCTCTTGCCCCATGCCGAAGCCGATGTTTTCGTCAATGGCCCGCGAGAAGAGGAAGATGTCCTGTTCAATCGTCGAAATCTGCGAGCGCAAGGAATCCAGGTTCCAGTCGCGCACGTCCACGCCGTCGATCAGAATGCGCCCTGCGTCCACGTCGTAAGTGCGGTTAACCAGCCGCGTCAGGGTTGTCTTGCCTGAACCGGTCTGGCCCACAATAGCAATCGTTTCACCGGGCGCGGCGCGGAAAGAGACGTTCTTCAGCACCGGCAGGCTGCCCGGCTCGTTGTTCAGATGAAAGGTAACGTTCTCAAAGATGATCTCGCCCTCTATCGGCGCTGCGTAGCCCTCTCTGTTTTCGTCCAGCTCCGTTTCTTCTTCGATCAGCTCCAGAATGCGGCGGGCGCCGGCGAGACCCATCTGCACCAGCGAAAAGGTGAAGATGGAGATAAAGGCCGGAAAGCGTAGCACGCCCATCAATCCCATGAAAGCCACCAGCTCGCCGATGGTCAGCGCGCCTTGCGACACCAGCCACACGCCGTGGGCAAAGCCTCCCGCCAGGGCAATGCCCAGCAAGAGCAGGGGCAGGTATCGCGCTTCGATCTCTCCCTGTTTCACAAACAGATCGCGCACAAGGCGTGCATTCTCCATGAACTTGCGCCGTTCCTGCGCCTCTTGCGCCGCCGATTTGACCACTTCGATGCCCGTAATCGTCTCCGTCAGCCCTGCGTTCAGCTGGCCGAAGTGATGCCGTTGCGCGCTCGCCACGGGGTTGAGTTGCCGCACGTAGTGATGCAGGGCCACGATGTAGACCAGCACAAAAAGCACGGGCGCCAGCAGCAGTTCCACTCGAATGAAAGCGATGAACGTCAGCGGCGCGAGGATGGCCATGATCGACTCGATAATCAGCGCCACGCCGGGGTTCATCATGGGGTTCAGCTGGCGCACGTCGTTCGTGGCCCGGGCCATGATGTCGCCCACCCGCTGCCGGTTGTGGAACGTCTGGCTTTTGCTCAACAGGCTGATATACAGCTCCTCGCGCGCGTCGCGCTCCAGCCGCTGGCCCAACGTCTCCACGGACCACGAATTGGTAAGGTCGATGAGACCGCGCACCAGCGCCAGGCCCAGAATAGCCAGCGCGATGGAGAGCACGCGCTGAGCGCTGGGCTCGGGCTGCAGGACTTCGTCAAAGACGAGGCCCGTGAGCCGGGGAACTGCCGAGAAGAGCACGTTGGTGAGCATCGCGGCAAGGCCGAAACTGACGATCAGGTGTGGATAGCGCAGCAGGTGCGAGAGGATCCAGCGCACCGGGCCGGAGCGGTTATACTCGTATTCATCTGCGACGGTGAACTCGCGCTTGCGCTGGGCAGGGGCAATAGCCTGGTCGAGCATAGAAAACACTCCTGCAGGAAGATGCCTGGATAAGCGACTAGAACTTTTGTTCGGAACTGCTATTATAGCAAAATTGCGTCGGTGAGTCTACCCGAAGACGTTACGAATTGCAGAATGTTACAGAGCACGAATGGAAAGCCAGGGAGGGGGTCTCCGTGGTTTCGTTTGCCCCATTAATTCTCGATCACCACGAATTCCTCCCCGTCCACCAGCAGCCGCTCCCCGGTCTCAGGATCGAAGAGCCCCACGCGAAGGTGCGCGTCGGCCGGCAGAGCGCCCCCGGGCAGCGCCAGCGGGTGTTCGTCCACCACGTATTCGCCCGGCGCCCAGCCTGTGGTAGGCCGCGTCCACTGCGCCGGCTCGGCGTCGGATTGCGCCACGAGCTGGCCCGCACCGTCCACCAGGTGCACGAAGACCTGATAGCCCGTTTCCATTTCCGCCAGGCCCTGCCATACCAGCGTCACAATGAGTTGCTCCGCCTCCTGCGACACGGTGTAGCCGTGCAACGCAGCCTGCTCTGCAAAGATAGCATCAACTGTGTGCTCCACCGACGGCGGTTGGAAGCTGCGGTCTGGCGCATCTACGGTCACCGTTTCCAGCGCGACTTCTTCCAGCCAGAAGTGGTACTCGCCGCTCTGCAGCGTTGCCGGCAGGCGCAGCAGGTGCTGCCCGCGCAGCCGTTCGCCCGCCCGCCACTGTTGTGGCCCGTAATCGGCGCGCACCGGAGGCACAGACCAGCGCCGCACGGTTTTTCCGGCCTCGTCTCGCAGAGCGAGCGACAGCTCTGAAGGCGCGCTGGCTGTTACCGGCGCCGGCATTTCCCAGAACAGGGTCAGCAGCAGCGGATCGCCCGGCGCGGCGACGGCGCGATCCTGGTTGAAGCCCAACAGTTGCAGGCCGTCGATTTGGGTCCGCGTCTCGTGCTGTGGGTTGAACTGGACCTGCGCGTCCGTCCCCGTGACCTCCACCTGACCGATCACGGCGGTGGGGCCTACCGGCGCGCCGTCGCGCAGCAGCGTGAGCGGCTGCAGGTCGTCCAGGCGGAACAGGGTGAGCACGATGTCGTACCGGCCGGGGGGCGCGCCCGGCAGCACCTGGATCTCGCGGCTGTCCCAGGCCCACTGGCCTGGCAGCCAGGCTGTGGTGGGCGGCGCGTCTTCGTAGAGGCGCGGGCGGTGCGTTTCGCGGTCGCTCCAGGTCAGTCCCTGCGGACCGCGCAGCCAGACGTTAGACTGGTAGGCGGCCCGCGGCGCGGCCTGCACCTGCCACGCTAGATGCACGTCCACCGTCTCTGCAGACGGCACGCGCTCGCGGCTGAGAGTGAAACCCGCGAGTTGCAGCTCGCCAGCCTGCAGTTCGCCGGCCCCGGCAAAGGGCGGTCCCGCTGCCCGCCGCAGGGGCGTTTCCAGCGTGTCCACGACCACCTTGGTCCCCAGCAGGGCCAGCGCGAGCGCCAACAGGGCTACGGTGGGCGCTCGCCGCGCGCTCGCACTCCGCGATGGCTCCGTTGTGGAGAGCGGCGCTCCCGGCCCGCGGCGCAGATGGATCACAGCCACAACGAGTAGAAGGAAAGAGATCGCGCTGGCTGCGCCGAAGGCTGTGCGCAGCGGGGTCAGGGTCCAATCAATAGTGATAGTATGCTGTCCGGCGGGCACAGGGAAAGAGATCAGCCCTTCTTCGCCGCCAGGTATGATCGGTACACTCTCGTCCCCCACCTGCGCGCGCCAGCCGGGGAAGGCGAAGGTCAGGTAGCGGGCCTGGAACGCTGCGGGACTCTCGACCTCGATACGCGCCCGGTTGGGGCCGTAGCTGGCCTCCAGCACGCTTGCCCCGTCAGGCAGCGCGCCCTCGTCGAAGCGTTGCGGTGGACGCCCGGCAACGTAGTCGGCCTCCAGCGGCGAGCCCTGCGGGCGGCTGCGCACTGTAGTGGGAAAGTAGCTGCCTTCGGGGTCCACGCCTACCAGGCCCGTTGTCCGTTCATAAGCATGTACGTCCGCGATGTCTGGAAAGGGCGCTTCGGGACAGGAGGTAGGGTATAGGAGGGGAAACGCTTCTAGCATCAGAAGCGCGATGGGCAGGGCTGTGCCTGCCGTGAGCAGTAGTCGTT
>DATHSI010000084.1:0-15971 GCA_035464315.1 Candidatus Sulfomarinibacteraceae bacterium | reverse complement strand
GGCGCTTTCCTCTAGAATTTGGTGTTATTGAACTTGTGCTGGACAAGGGTACGAAGGAGCGAGCATGAACGAGCAGACGCAGACGAAGGTTCCCAACATGCCCTGGGAGGAGCGCCCGGCGGGGTCTTCGGACGTGGTGTGGCGCTATAGCGGCAACCCGATTATTCCAAGGGATTTGATTCCTTCTTCAAACAGTATTTTTAACAGCGCCGCCGTGCCCTTTAATGGTGGGTTCGCGGGGGTTTTTCGTGTAGACAATAAGAAGCGAGAGATGAACCTGAACCGCGGCTTTAGCGATGACGGCGTCAACTGGAGGTTGGACGACGCGCCGATTGCGTGGCAGACCGACGACGAGGAGATCGGGGGCTACCAGTTTCGCTACGACCCGCGCGTGGTGTGGATCGAGGACCGCTACTGGGTGACGTGGTGCAACGGCTACCACGGGCCGACGATTGGCGTGGGATACACGTACGATTTCGAGGCGTTCCACTTTCTGGAGAACGCGCTGTTGCCGTTTAATCGCAACGGCGTGCTCTTTCCGCGGCGCATTGGGGGCAAGTACGTGATGCTCAACCGGCCCTCGGACAACGGGCACACGCCGTTCGGCGACATCTATCTGAGCCAGAGCCCGGATATGATCTACTGGGGCCAGCACCGCTTTGTGATGGGGGCCACGGAGGGCTGGCAGAGCACCAAGATCGGGGCGGGGCCGGTGCCCATCGAGACGGAGGAGGGCTGGTTACTCTTCTATCACGGTGTGCTGACGTCGTGCAACGGCTTTGTCTATTCATTTGGCGCGGCGTTGCTGGATCTGGAGGAGCCGTGGAAGGTGATCCGGCGCGGCGCGCCGTATTTGTTGTCGCCGCAGACGTTGTATGAGTGCGTGGGCGATGTGCCGAACGTGGTTTTTCCCTGCGCGGCGCTTTATGATGAGCCCAGCGGGCGGATTGCCATCTACTACGGCGGGGCGGACACGGTGACGGCGCTGGCCTTTTGCCGGGTGGGGGAGGTGTTGGCCTGGTTGGAGGAGAACTAACGTTGCACGGAGGGGCACTGAGAAGACACTGAGAGCGACGGAGGGGATGGAGGAGCTTTCCGTGGCTCTCAGTGTGACGTTCTTACTAGTCGGGGACGCTTCTACTCCTCAAGCGGCGTAGGCTCCACGTGCCCTTCTATGAAGGCCCAGCCGCTGAGGTCGGGCGGCTCGATGCCCTGCTGGGTGAGGATGGTCAGCACCTGGGAGCGATGTTCGGTGGAGTGGGTCATGCTCTGGGTGAAGATCATGCCCGCGGGGATCGGCCAACGCATCCCGTCCCATTGCAGGTGTACAACGTCGGTGGGTTTGGCTGCGGCGGCAGCGGCGATCAGACCTTCGCCGGTCTCGCGCGCATACTTGCGCAACGCGGCGATGTCCGGCCTCTCCTCCCATGGCGGCGGCGTGCCCTGCGGGATACCGGTCAGGTGATTCAGGTAGCTGCGTTCGGCGCGCACGATGTGGTTCAGCGTGCCGTAGATGGAGCCGTAAACGCCCTCTGTGGTGGCAGCCAGTTGCTGTTCGTCGAGGGCGGCGCAGGCGTCAATCAGGCGCAGGTTGGCCCACAGGTTGTGGCGGAAGAGGGTTGCGAGGGGTGCTTCGTTTTCGGCCCGTTCCGATTGCGTTTCTATCTGCTGCGTCATGGTTTCCTCCTGATTGCGAGGCGATGTGCTAAGCGATACTTTACACAATTTGGGCGGCGTGAGCTAGAGGTTGGTAGTTGCCGCTTTAGCGGTCGGGGCGGCTGAAGCCGCCACTACGAGCCTATGACGCCGAGGGTGACATGCACTTCGATGGTCCGGGCATCGTTGGCAGGAAGCGGCACGATGGTACCCTCCATAGGTTGGCCTTCCACGCAGAGGGAGACGCTGTTGCCGGGCCCAGCGCGTTCCACCGTGATCTCGTAGCGCACGCCGCGGAAGAGGCGGCTGGCTCGAAAGCCATCCCAGCCGGCGGGCAGGACGGGGACGATTTGCAGGCCATCGTGGGTGGGGCGAATGCCCAGGATCCACTGCGTGATGGCCACATAGTTCCAGGCTGCGGTGCCCGTCAGCCAGGAGTTTTTGGCTTCGCCAAAGGTAGGTGCGTCTCGGCCGGCGATGGTCTGGGCGTAGACGTACGGTTCGCAGCGGTGCACGTCGCTGAGCGCCTCGCGGGCGGAAGGGTTGATGCGGCGGTAGTAGTCGAAGGCGTTGTCGCCGTTGCCCAGCAGAGCCTCGGCGATCATGATCCAGGGGTTGGTGTGGCAGAAGACGCTGGCGTTTTCCTTGTAGCCGGGCGGGTAGGAGGAGATTTCGCCGAGGTGCGGATAGTAGCGGCTATAAGCGGGTTGGTGCAACAGGATGCCGTGTTCCGTGGCCAGACGCTGGCGCACGGCGTCCAGGGCCTGAACAGCGTGACCTTCTTGTAGCCCGATGCCGGCCATGCCGCACATGCCCTGGGGCTCGACGTAAATCTGTCCCTCGTCGCACTGGTGCGAGCCTACGGGCCGGCTTTGCGCGTCGTAGGCGCGCAGGAACCAGTCGCCGTCCCAGCCGTGCTGCAGCACCGTTTGCCGCATCGCTTGCGCCGCGTCGCAGTAGTATTGCGCGTCAGGCTCGTGCCCACTGCGCTCGGCCAGCTGGGCAAGCTCTTCGGCAGCCAGCACGAACATGCCGGCGATGAAGACGGATTCGGCCACCTTGCCGTCGCGGCTGGCTGCGGTTTGGAACGATTGGCCGGGCTCGGTGGAGAAGGTGTTGAGGTTGAGGCAGTCGTTCCAGTCGGCGCGGCCGATGAGGGGCAGGCCGTGGGGGCCCAGGTTGTCCAGCGTGTACTGCAGGCTGCGTTGCAGGTGCTCGTACAACGCCGTCTCGCTGCCCGGCCGGTTGTCATAGGGGGCCGGCGCCTGCAGGATGGAATAGTCGCCGGTCTCGCGCACGTAGGCCGCCGTGGCCAGAATCAGCCACAGGGGATCGTCGTTGAAGTTGTCGCCGATGGCGTCGTTGCCCCGTTTGGTCAGCGGCTGATACTGGTGGTAGGCGCCGCCGCTTTCCAGCTGAGTGGCAGCCAGGTCCAGCAGGCGCCGCCGCGCCCGCTGCGAGTCCATGTGTACGAAGCCCAGCAGATCCTGGTTGGAATCGCGGAAGCCCATGCCGCGGCCCACCCCCGATTCGTAAAAGGAGGCGGAGCGTGAGAGGTTGAAGGTGACGGCGCACTGGTAAGCGTTCCACACATTGACCATGCGGTTGGTGTGGGGGTCCGGCGTCTGTACCGTGAAGCGCTCCAGGAGATCGCTCCAGTAGGCGCGTAGGTCGCGGAAGGCGGCTTCGACCGTCTCCGGTTGCAGATAGCGCTCGATGGTGGGCCGCACGGTGCGCTTGTTGATGTGCTGGGAACCGGGCGGGTCAAATTTATGCTGGGGCTCGTTCTCGTGGTAGCCGAGGATGAAAATCACCTGGCGGCTCTGGCCCGGTTCCAGCGCCAGCCGCACGTGGTGCGAGCCGATGGGCGCCCAGCCGTGCGCGTGCGAGTTTTGCGATTGCCCCTGGGCCACGACCTGCGGTGCGCGCCAGCTGCCATAGGCGCCGAGGAAAGCCTGGCGGGCGGTGTCGTAGCCGGCGAGGGGCTCGGAGCAGGCGAAATAGGCGAAGTGGTTGCGCCGCTCGCGATATTCGGTCTTGTGGTAGATGACGCCGTCTTCCACTTCGACTTCGCCGGTGTTGAAGTTGCGCTGGTAGTTGGTGGCGTCGTCCCAGGCGTCCCACAGAGCGAATTCGATGCTGGAGAACAGGGAAAGGGCCAGGGCCTGCTGGCGACGGTTGGTCACCGTTATCTGCCAGAGTTCCAACGTTTCGTCCAGAGGCACGAAGTAGCGCACCGCGCTCTGCACGCCGGCGAACTCAGACTCTATTGTCGTGTAGCCAAGACCGTGGCGACAGGTGTACTCGTCCAGCGTGTCCTGCGTGGGCTGCCAGGTGGGCGACCAGAAGCGCCCGCTATCCTCGTCGCGCAGGTAAACGTAGCGCCCGCCACAATCGAGGGGCACGTTGTTGTAGCGGTAGCGCGTGAGGCGGCGCAGGCGGGCGTCGCGGTAAAAGGAATAGCCGCCGGCGGTGTTGGAAATGAGGCCGAAATAGTCCTGGGAGCCGAGGTAGTTGATCCAGGGCAGTGGAGTGTCGGGCCGGGTAATGACGTATTCCCGGGCCTCGTCGTCAAAGTATCCGAAACGCATATTGTTCTCCAATTAAGGGGCGAAGCAGGGTGACGTTAGCTCTCCAGCGGCGCGTGTTGCGCCAGGAATATGTGCTCCGTGCCGGCCCCGTTTGTGGCCTGCGGCGCGGCGTAACAGGCCACAAAATGGCCGCGCTCCACCTCCACAAGCTGCGGCTGGCGCTGGCGGCATCCTAAGGCGTCGTCCGCCAGCGGACAGCGGTCGTAGTAGACGCAGCCGTTGTCGACCTGCACCTGCTTCCCGCCCAGCGCGACGTGCGCGCTTTCCTCATCGTCCTGCCACTTCCTGTCGATGCGCGGCACGGAGGCCATGAGCATTCTGGTGTAGGGGTGCAGAGGATTGTTGTACAGTTTGTCTGTGTCGCCCATTTCCACGATACAGCCTCTGTATAGAATCAGCGCCCGCTCGCTGATGTAGTATCCCAACGAGAGGTCATGGGTGATGAAGAGGATGGAGAGGCCCCGCTCTTTGAGGTCGGCCAGCAGATTGAGCACGTCCACGCGTGTCGAGGCGTCGAGCATGCTGATAATTTCGTCGGCGACCAGAAATTGCACGTCCATGAGCAGGGCGCGAGCAATGAGCAGCCGCTGTAACTGGCCCCCGCTGAGCTGGTGGGGGTATTTGTGCAGGCATTGGTCGGGATTGAGGCCCACGGCCTGCACCGATTTGCGTACGCGGGCTTTCCATTCCTCGTGCGAGACTCGCTGAAAGAATTCCTGCCGCACCAGCTCGAAGACGCGGTCGGCTTTGAATATGGGGTTGTAGGAACTGAAAGGGTCTTGAAAGACGCCCTGCACATTGGCGTAATATTCCTTCAGCGCTTTGCCCTTGAGGCTCGCCACATCCTGGCCCTTGAAGCGGATGGCGCCAGAGGTGATGGAAATGAGACGCAGGATCATCTTGCCGATGGTGCTCTTGCCGCTGCCGCTTTCGCCGATGAGGGAGACAACTTCGCCTTCGCCGATGCGGAAGCTGGCCTCGCGCACGGCGTGCAGCTGCTTGCCGCCAAAGGTGCCTATCTGGTAGATCTTGGAGACGTTCTGCAGTTCAAGCATTTTCGTTGAATACCTCCCAGCAGGCCACGTAGTGCTCTTCTTCGATTTCGCGGAACGGGGGTGTTTCCAGGCATTTCTCCGAAGCCAGAGGGCAGCGGTCGCGGAAGCGGCAGCCCTGGGGTGGGTCGAGCAGCATGGGCGGCTGCCCGGGAATGCCCTTCAGGCGCTCTTCGGCGTATTTGACGCCGACCCTGGGCAGCGATGAAATAAGCATCTTCGTGTAGGGGTGACGCGGCGCGTTGATCATCACCTCGGTGGGCGCTTTTTCGGCCAGTTGCCCGGCGTACATCACCAGAATGGTGTCCGCGATCTGGTAGAGGATGGAGATGTCGTGGGTGATGAAGATCATGCTTTTCACAAAATGCCGGTCGCGAAACTCGACCAGCATTTCGGCCACAGCCTTTTGCGAGGAGACGTCCAGGGCGGAGCAGACCTCGTCGGCGATCAGCAGCGAGGGGTCCAGCAGCGTGGAAAGCACCATGACCATGCGCTGTTTCATGCCGCCGGACAGTTCGATAGGGTACATGTCCAGGACGTCGTGAGACAACTCCACCAGATCCAGTCGCCGCTTCAGTTCGGCCTTAACCGTCTTGAAGCGCACGCCTCGCGACTGCAGCAGCTCCGCCGTCATCCTGCCGATTTTGCGCGTGGGGTTCATGGCGCTCATGGCATATTGGGGGATGAGCGATACCTCTTTGTAGCGGAAGGGATTCATCTTCGGCGAGTCCCAGATGGGCAGTTCCTGCCCGTCGAGCAACACGTGCCCGCCCACGTAGCGCATGCGCGTACGGAGATGGATGAGGCTGTACCCCAGCGTGCTCTTGCCGCAGCCAGATTCACCGGCGAGGCCCATGATTTCGCCATCGTCGATGGAGAAGGTGACGCCGTCCAGGGCCTTCACGTCGCCGTGCAATGTCTGGTAGTACACGCGCAGGTCTTCAACTTGCAGGCTCATTACGTCACATCTCCCTGAGCCGCGGGTTGAACACTTCGTCCAGGCCCACGTTCATTATGTACAGAGCGCCGACGATGGCCGTGATGGCCAGGCCAGGGGGTACGAACCACCACCACATGCCCAGATGCAGAGCGCTCCACAGCACAGCGTTGTTCATCATCAGACCCAGCGAAATGCCCCGCGTGGGGCCCAGGCCGATGAAATCTAGCGTGGCGGCAATGAGAATAGCGCCGCCAAATTGCAGGATAAAGGTCATAAACAGGTAGGACATCATATTGGGCGCGATCTCGCCGAAGATGATCTTCCACGAGTTGCGGCCCGTCATACGCGCCAGATCGACGAAATCGCGCGAGCGCAGGGAGAAGGTCTGGGCGCGGATGGCGCGGGCGGCCCAGGGCCAGGCGGTGAGGCCGATTAAGACGCTTTCGCTGAGCACGCCGCGTACTTCCAGATAGGCGGCGATGATCAAGAGCACGGCCAGGGTGGGCAGCACGAGCACGATGTTGGTCAGGACGTTGAGCGCCTCGTCCACGATGCCGCCGCGGTAACCGGCGACGAAGCCGACCACGACGCCAATCAGCGTGCCCAGGCCGCCGCCCACAAGGCCCACCAGGAATGTGGCCTGCAGACCCAGGATAAACTGCGCAAATACGTCCTGGCCAAAGGTGGTGGTGCCGAACCAATATTCAGAGGATGGCGGTTGCCCCGGTGGGCCGACGTAGGCGTTGGGTTCGTTCTCAGTCAACAGAGGGCCGATGATGGCCAGAATGACGAAAATGAGGACGACGGTCAGGCCCACGCGCAGCTTGTTGTTGCGCAGGGCAAAAAAGAGCATTTCGTTCTTCTTTTTGGGGAGCGTTATGGCCGTGGTGGTCATGCGGTTGCTCCTTGCATGCCCATTCGCGTACGCGGATCGACGAGAACGTAGGCGATGTCAATGATGAAATTGGCCAGCAAAACGCCGACGATAATGAAGAGGAAACAGCCCTGTAGCAGGAAATAGTCCTGATTCTGGATGGCCTGCAGAATGAGGTAGCCAATGCCGGGATAGGAAAAAACGATCTCCGTGGCCAGCGCGCCGGCGACGATGACGCCCAGTTGCAGGGCCAGGCCCGTGATCTGGGGCAGGATGGCATTGCGGAAGGCGTATTTGCGCACCAGGCTGCGCGGCGCGCCCAGCGCTTCCAGGTAATGGGAGTAGTCAGCTTCCAATTCGTAGATGATCATGTTGCGCATGCCGATGGCCCAGCCGCCGAAGCCCACCAGAAAGAGCGAGGCGAAGGGCAAGAACCAGTGTCTCAGCACGCTGCTGATGAATTCCCAGGAAAAGGACGGCCTAAGGGACAGGCTGTAAGCGCCGGAAATGGGAAAGATGCCCAAAACGATGCCCAGCGACCAGCCCAGCAGAATTGCCAGCCACATGTAGGGCGTGGCTGTGAGAATATAACCGATGGGCAGCAGCGTGTTGTCCAGGCGCCGGCTGCGCGCGGCGTAGGCGCCGAACTTGTTGCCCGCGTACCAGCTAAGCAGGATGGAAGGCAGAAGCAGGATGATGTCGTAGGGTACGGCTTTCAAGATCACCTGCGTTACCGGTTGGGGAAAGAGAAAAACGCTGGTGCCCAGGTCGCCCTGTAACAACGCGTACCAGAAGTTGAGGTACTGGCGCCAGACGGGTAGGTCCAGGCCAAAGGCCCGCGTGTAGTAGCCGTACATCACCTCTGCCGATTCCGCGCGCATGGCGGCGCGGGAGAGCATCGTCTGTACCGGGTTGCCGGGCATGAAGCGCGGGATCAACCAGTCGATGGTCACGGCCAGGAAGAAGGTGAGGAGATAGATGAGCAGTTTTCTGGCGAAATATCGTTTCACGGTGCCCCCTTGCGACGGGAGGTTTTTGTTCGTGAAGAGTAGAAGGAACCGCCCCTCCCGGTGTTGGCGGGGAGGGGCGGTTTCCGGTTCGGATTACTCCGTGGTGGCCTCCACAGGCTGTAGGTCGGTAAGCATGAGGATGCCGGTCATGTTCCAGTAGCCGCGCCAGGTGGCGGGCAGATAGTGGTTGCTGCCTTCCTCGGCGGATGGCCAACCTTCCCAGACAGTGTTGTTGTACTGGGCCCAGAGGCCGTTGTACCACAGGGGCACAAGAGGCATGTCCGTGAGTTGAATCTCCTGGATCTGGGAGATGATCTCCTGCATGGCCTCCGTGTCGTCTACCTGTGTCTTGTCCAGCTCAACAACGAGGTCGAAGACTTCCTGGTTGTCGTAGCGTTGGAAGTTGCCGTTGGTCATCGTGTCTTGAACCGGTTCCTGGAAGATCCAGTCATAGTAGGTCCAGACGGTGTTGCTCATCTGGGCGTCGTTGCTGATGAGCATGTCGTAGTTGCCGCTATTGCGAGCATCTGCATAGCCACCGTAGTCGGGAAAGTCGGGTTCCAGGTTGATGCCCACAGCCTGCGCGCTGCCGGCGATGACGCGTGCGGCTTCCATCCAGTCGGTCCAACCGAACGGTACCGCGACGGACATTGCGATGGGATCGCCATCGGGTGTTTCTACAAAGCCATCGCCGTCGCTGTCTTGATAGCCGGCCTCGGCAAGCAGGGCGCGGGCCTGATCGGGATCGTAGCTAAAGCCCAGTTCATCGACGATGTCCTGGTCTACGTACTCGTCCCAGATCGGTAGCAGCCCGGTGGGATTGGAGGCCTGGACAATGTTACCGTAAACGACCTGCACGATCTCATCCACGTTAATGGCATAGGCCATTGCCCTGCGGAAAGCCGGATCGTCCATGGGCGCCTTCTCATTGTTCATCACCAGCCAGGCGGTGTTGGCCGACAGCATGTACGGCGGTTCAGGATAGTAGGTCTGGACACCGTAGCCGCCTTCTACCAGCGTGGCTACGCCGGGCAAGAAGTTGTTGCTGAGATCCAGCTGGCCCTGCAGAACCATGCCCAGGGCCACGTTGTTACTACCGTTGACAATGTCCACGATTCTACGCGGGGCGACGTCCAGGCCCAGGGCGTCGATAGCCCACCAGTTGTCGTTCTTGACCCAGACCATACGGTCTTGGTCGTGCGTTTCGTACATGTATGGGCCGGTGCCCACTGGATTCTCATTTGCTCCGGAGACCACTTCCTCTTCCGTTTTGTCTGCCCAGAGGTGTTCGGGAAGCATGACGCGCGAGTAGAGGAAGTTGCCCCACTCCTGATAGAGGGGGTCGCTGAAGGTGAAGACGACCGTATAGTCATCTTCCTGCTCCGCGCTGTCTAGCCAGTCCCACAGCGGGCTGTACTGAACGGTGGGGAAGCGCTGGCCCAGTTCAAAGGTGAAGACGACGTCTTCGGCGTTGAAGGGTTCGCCGTCGGACCACTCGATGCCCTCACGCAGCGTCAGCTCATAGACGTTATCAGCGGTCCATTCGCCGCTTTCCGCCAGCCAGGGGATGTATTCGTCGGCCAGAGGATCATAGAGGAACAACGGTTCGTAAAGAAGGCCGATGGTGCCCGTGGCGTAGTTCCAGGTGACCATGGGGTTCCAGTTGGTGGGCGGGCCCCATTGGGTGCCGCTGGTGTAGAGGGTTTCGCTGCGCTCGTAAGAGGTTTCCATCACGGGCGCGGCTTCTGCCTCTTCGACCACGACCCGCGTAACTTCGACTTCAACTTCTTCGGTTATCGTGCGGGTCACTTCTCTCTCTTCAGTAACGACGACTTCTCTGGTTTCCACGACGGTCTCGGGAGCGGCGGGCGAGCAACTCGCCAGGAGTCCCAGCGCCAGCACCAGAGCGATCAGAAAGGTTAATTTTTTGTACATTTTGAGCTCCTCGGAGGATTGAGCACGGGGAGCAACGTGATCGACAGTACGCTCGTTTGCTCTGATGTGCCCAGAATTGCATTCTCCTCTCTTTTTGCGCTATAGTAGGTTAGGTTTTTTACCGGGTGTGTTTCTCCGGCGCGCGCGCGCCCATGATTGCGGTCATGAGGAGGCGCTGGCGAGCCGGGGAACACACTTCCTCGCACTTTCTCAGCTGTCCGATTGGGCCATACTCACCTCCTTTGCTCTGGCAACCGGGCCGGTCACTGGGCGTGGAAATTACTGCCGCAACTGTCGCGAATGACCAGTTGTGTGGGCAGGATGACGCGGCGGGCTGGTTCGTTTCCGTTATCGATGACGTCCAACAGCGTTTCGAGAGCGGTGACGCCGGTCTGCCGGATCGGCTGGCGCACGGTGGTCAGCGGTGGGGTAGAGAGGGCGGCTGCTTCCAGATCGTCGAAACCGATAACAGCCACGTCACCGGGAACATTGCGGTTTGCCTCGCGCAGCGCGCGCAGCGCCCCCAGAGCCATCTTGTCCGACGCAGCGACGATGGCGTCGACGCCATCGTCCAGCAGCTGGCGGGCAGCCATATAGCCGCCGGTCTCGGAGAAATCGGCCTCCACGATGAGCCCGTCTTCGACGGAGAGCCCGCGTTCAACCAGAGCTCGCACGTAACCCTGGCAACGGTCGCGGCCCACAGAGGTGTTGTCAGGGCCGGCGATGTGGCCGATGCGGCGACGTCCCAGCCGGATAAGATGGGTGACGGCATTGTGCACGCCGACGACGTTATCCACGTCCACAAAGTTAATCTCTTCCTCAGTCGAGGGCCGTCCGATGACGACAAAGGGGACGTCGCTGTTCAGCAGGCGGGGAATGAGCGGGTCCTCCTGGGCCGAGGAGGCGATGATCACGCCATCGACGACGCCGCGGCTGAGGACGCGCGGGTAGAGGTTGCGCTCTTCGGCTTCTGTGTAAAACATGAACAGCGAAAGGGTGTAGTCATGGGCGTTGCAGCCCTGGGCGATGCCCTGAATCAGACGGGGGAAGTAGGGGTCGGCGAAGAATGATTGCACGCTCTTGGGAATGACCAGGCCGATGACGTTCGTGCGCTGGGCAGCCAGGGAACGTGCGGCGGCGTGGGGCCGGTAGCCCGTTTCCTTTATTACGCGCATCACTCGCTCGCGGACGGCGGGCCGCACGCTGGGGTGGTTGTTGATAACGCGGGAGACGGTGGACCGGGACACGCCGGCCATTTCTCCGATTTGCTCTAAGGTCAGACTGGTCATTTGTTAATCCCAACGAGTTATGAGAGCGCTCCCAAACCATATGAAAAAAAGAACGAACTCTCCTTGACCGCGAGGCGTATGTCGCGCTTCCCTGGAGCGCTCTTCTGGGAGCGCTCCCACACATCTAATAGAATATTAACAAGGCCAAAGATGAATGTCAAGTATTTTTGGTCGATTTCCTCTTTCGTTCGACAGAACGTTGATCTATACTGTAATTAGAGAGTGTGAAGGTGTAACAGCGCTCAGGTTGCGGCGCAGCCGCCGCAAGTTGGCACCTTCTTCAGGGGATCGATTACCATAGCGATACCCGGGCGGCATGGTCCGCAACCCACGCGCGGTGCGTGTGGAGGTGCGAGATGAAACACGCCAGGCTACGTTTGGCGATCGGTTACGCAGGCTTGCTGCTCGTCGCACTGGGATTCTTGCTGGGGTTCGGGGGCCGGCCCATCTTGGGCTGGATTATCGTGGGCCTCGGCGGCCTGTTCATTACGATGTCACTTTACACGGGGGATCGGCCGTTTATTGCCTTCTGAGAGAGGGAAGAGCGAGAGCCAGCGGTAATCGAGGCGCAGCCGGTTACTAGAAGATGGGTGGGGTGATGATGGCCAGATAGCGTACGGTGCGGTCGCCGCGTGCCCGCAGCCGGCGCAACATGGGGCCGTCGAAATAGATGGTGTCTCCGGCGCCCAGCACGTACGATTCTTCTCCCAGAACCACTTCCAGTTCCCCTTCCAACACGTAAAGACACTCTTCTGTATGCTCGTGGTGCACGAGTGGAATGTCACCGTCGTTGGGATCCAGCTGCGCCAGAACGACTTCCATCTTGCGATTGATGGGCGTCAAACACTCGTAGACGATGTCACCCTGTGGCAGAACCAGCTTACGCCGCTCATTGCGACGAATGACGGGGTTATGTTCATCGGGCTCGATGAGGAAGTGGAAGACGGGTACGTCCAGTGCTTTGCTGATGGCGCGCAGTGAATCAATGGAAGGGCTGGCGGCGCCTCGTTCAATCTGGCTTAAAAAGCTGGCTGTGACGCCTGTCTCGCCGGCTAAGGCCCGCAGGCTCATGCCCAGTTCTTTGCGTCTTTCCCTGATCTTTTCCCCAAGTTGCATGGTATATCCCTCCGCCGCCTGACTCTGCCGGCAAAGGCCTCCCAGATGTTGCCCTTGTTCAGTCTCTGTTCACTACAAGTGTATATAAAATTGAAATTCTGGCAATTTGTGAAGTACTATTTGACGTTTTCTTCCAATCCTATTACTATTTGACCAGAAGTTCCAGTCGCAGGCAAATCACAAATGAGTATACAAAACGAACAGCTGGTTCACTTTCTTACTTCCCTCGTTGGCGAGCGCTCGCTATCCGGCGAGGAGGGCGCCGTTATCGAGCTTGTGGGCCACGAAATGCGCCGCCTGGGCTTTGACGAGGTGCGCGTCGATAGGAACGGCAGCCTGACCGGCGCCATCGTCGGCCAAGAGCCTGGTCCCACGCTGTT
The DNA here is from genome assembly GCA_035464315.1 of Candidatus Sulfomarinibacteraceae bacterium. GTDB lineage: Bacteria > Chloroflexota > Anaerolineae > Promineifilales > Promineifilaceae > JAAYYY01. The sequence goes on along the minus strand of DATHSI010000084.1, from coordinate 3,128 downwards.
GCTCGACGCCCACGTGGACACCGTGGGCGTGGCGCCCGGGGTCGATTGGCAGCACGAGCCCTTTGCGGGCACGGTCGAGGACGGGCGCGTCTACGGCCGGGGCGCGGCAGACATGAAAGGGGCGCTGGCAGCCATGGTTTACGGCGCGGCGTCTGTGGATCGCACTGCGCTGCGCGGCCAGGTGGTGATCAGCGCCACGGTGCTGGAAGAAGTCATGGAGGGCATCGCTTTACGCACCGTGGTAGAGGATATTCAGCCCGACTTTGTGGTCATCGGCGAGGCCACGGACCTGAAGCTGAACCACGGGGGGCGCGGCCGGGCCGAGATCCACCTGGAAACCGTGGGCCGGCCGGCGCACTCATCGACGCCGCATCTGGGGGTCAACGCCGTACACTTAATGTTACCCGCCATTCAGGCTGTGGAAGCGCTGGAATTAGCCTCCGATCCACTCCTGGGTGACGCTATTATGGCGCTGACCGACATTATTTCTGATCCTTACCCCGGCTACTCGGTGATTCCCGGCCGTTGTCGCGTGACCTATGACCGGCGCCTGTTGCCCGGCGAGACGCTGCAGGGCGTGGTCGGCGAGTTAAAAGCGTTGCCGGCGCTGGCCGGCGTGAAAGTGACGGTGGCCGACGGCGAGCATACGACGTACACCGGCGCCACGTTGCGCGCGCCCAAGTTTTTCCCGGCGTGGAAGCTGGACGCCGAACATCCATTTGTGCAGAGCGCGGCGGCGGGGCTGCAGGCCGTGGGCCTGCCGGTGGCGTTGAGCGCCTACCGCTTCTGTACCAACGGCGCCCATAGCGCGGGCCAGGCCAACATTCCCACCGTGGGCTTCGGGCCGGCGCCGGAAGGGGCGGCGCACACGGTCGACGAATACGTGGAGCTGGAACAATTATTCGCCGCTGCTCGCGGTTACGCGGGCATCATCAAAGCGGTACTGGCATAGAATACAAGCTGGGGCGCGCAGTGTGGCGCGCCCTTTTACTTTAGCAAGAGACAGGAGGTTGAGACGATGGCGCAGCGCATGGCGTTGTATATGCAGGACAAACACCCCATCCAATACGAACTGGAAATGGCGCAGTATGCCGAGGAGCAGGGCTTCTCGGAGATCTGGCAGGCGGACACGCGGCTGGCCCGCGACTGCGTGGTACTCATGAGCGCCTTCCTGGCCAAGACGGAGCGCTTGCGGTTGGGATCGGGCGTGTTGCCCATCTGGACGCGCAACCCGGCGGTCATCGCGGCCACCTGGAGCACGATGTGGGAGCTGGCGGGCCAGATGCCCGACGGACGCAGCCGCGTCATGCTGGGGCTGGGCGCGTGGTGGGAGCCGATTGCCTCGCGGGTTGGCGCAGACCGGCGCAAACCGCTGACGGCTATGCGCGAGCACGTGGAAGCCATTCGCCAGCTCTTTACCATGGAGGAGGTAACTTACCAGGGTGAGTTTGTGAACCTGGAGAAGGTGAAGCTGGACGTGGCCTATGGCGACACCTCGCCGCGGGATATTCCTATTTATATAGGCGCCACCGGCCCCAAGATGCTGGAAATGACCGGCGAGATCTGCGATGGCGTGGTGCTCAACTACGTCGTCTCCGTGGAGTACATCCGCGAGGCAGTGGAGCTGGTGCGCAAGGGGGCCGAGAAGGCGGGCAAGACGCTGGATGACGTGGACCGGCCGGAGCTGCTGGTCTGCTCCCTCTCCGATGATGATCCCGGCGCAGCGATGATGGCCGGCAAGACGCTGGTGGCCTATTACCTGGGCACCGAGCCGCACATCATGAAGGCCAGCAAGGTGGATCCGGATCTGATCAGCAAGGTGCAGGAATTCGTGGGCTGGCCGGCGACGGAAGAAGATTACCGCCGCGCGGCGGAGCTGATTCCCGACGACGTCGTGCGCAGCCTGATGGCCGTGGGCACCTCCCAGGACTGTCGCGACAAGGTGGCCGAGTATATTGATGCGGGCGTGACCTGCCCCATCCTGTACCCCATGATGGATGACATTAAAGCCGTGGTCGATTCCTTCGCCCACTGGCAACCGTAGACACCAGCGCAACGATTCAAATCCAACCTCCGGGAGGCCGGCCTGTTATCTGCCGCCTTCAGCATTGCTCAACGGGCCTCCCGGAGGTTTTCCGACAGACTACTCAGAGAGGAGGATTCATGCCACTACAAGCCTACCACCGCCCCGAAAGCGTAGAAGCGGCGCTGGCGCTGCTGGGGCGTTCGCACGTGCGCACGGCGGTCATTGCCGGCGGCACGCACATCACGCCGCGCCTGAAAGAAGACGTAGACGAGGTGGTGGATCTGCAGGCCGTGGGCCGGGATGAGGTGCAGCACACAGAGACGGGGATGACGGTGGGCGCTATGGTGCGCCTGCAGAGTATCGTCGACGATGAGAATGCGCCGGAGCTACTGCGACAGACGGCGCACAGCGTGGGACCCAACACATTTCGCCACCAGGGCACGGTGGGAGGAGCCTTCGTAGCCGCCGATGCCACGTCGGAACTTTTAGCCGCCCTTCTGGTCCACCAGGCTCAGGTGACGGTGGCGAACGACGATGGCGAGCGACAAATGTCGCTGTCTGAGTTCTTGTCAGACACGACCAAGGCGTTGAACGGCGGCTTGCTGACATCGGTGTCCCTGGTCAAGACGGGAACGGCAGCGCGTGCGCGTGTGGCGCGCACCCCGGCCGACGCCCCAATTGTGGCCGCGGCAGGCCGCCGCGACACCGGCGGCGCACTCTACCTGGCCCTCTGCGGCGTGGCTTCCACGCCAATCCTGGCCGACCCTGACGACCTGGACACCCTCACCCCGCCCGCCGACTTCCGCGGCAGCAGCGAGTACCGCCGCGAGATGGCAAAGGTGCTGGCGGAGCGTGTACTGCGAGAGGTTAGAGAAGCGAGCTAGAGATTGGAGATTGGTTGAGTGGAGATTAGAGATTGGCTGACTGGAGATTTTTGGCCGCTGATTTACGCAGATAGACGCTGATTAAAACAAATAAGAATATCTTCGTTGATCGGCCCAGCGCCACGGCGCCATCTACGGCCAATCTCCAATCTCCAATCCCCCTCCAAAGGAGCGAGACTGTGAATATCACCATCACCCTCAACGGTGAAGAACGAACA
>DATHSI010000083.1:0-30545 GCA_035464315.1 Candidatus Sulfomarinibacteraceae bacterium | reverse complement strand
GTTCTCCGTCTCGTACTCTACGTGCGAGATAGCAATTGTGATGCCCCGCTCTTTCTCTTCCGGCGCCGCGTCAATCTGCTCGAACGCCGAAAAGTCCGCCAATCCCTTCAGCGACAATACCTTCGTGATCGCCGCCGTCAGCGTGGTCTTGCCGTGGTCAATATGCCCAATCGTCCCAATGTTGACGTGTGGCTTATCGCGTACAAATTTCTCTTTGCCCATATATCATTGCCCTCCGAGCTATTCTATCCTCTGCTTCCTAAAACTGTGGCAGCCTATCCGCCGCCTTTCAGGACCTTTTCGGCCAAATTGTCAGGGACCGGTGCATAGTGGTCCAATTCCATCGTAAATGTTCCCCGGCCCTGAGTCATGGAGCGCAACTTCGTGGCGTAGCCAAACATTTCGGCCAGAGGTACCTTTGCCCGTATGGCCTGAACGTTATCGCTGCGCATTTCCATGCCCTCAATCGTTCCACGCTGAGCGGAGAGATAACCGATAACATCACCGGTGTAATTTTCAGGCGAAATCACCTCGACGTACATAACGGGCTCCAGTAGAACCGGTTTGCCTATGTGAACGCCGTCTTTCAACGCCATAGACCCGGCGATTTTGAACGCCATTTCTGAAGAGTCCACCTCGTGGTACGAACCATCAACCAGCGTAGCTTTGATGTCGGTGAGCGGATAGCCTGCAAGCACGCCGCTCTCCATCGCTTCCCTAATGCCATCCTGCGCCGGCTTGATAAACTCGCGAGGGATGGCGCCGCCATAGATTTCCTCTTCGATCTCCACGCCGGTACCGGGCGGTAGTGGCTCGATGTCCAGCACGACGTGGCCATATTGGCCGCGACCACCCGTCTGCCGCACGAATCGACCCTCGACGCCCTTTACCGGATTGGCAATCGTTTCTCGATAAGCCACACGCGGGCGTCCAATCGTCGCCGCCACTTTGAACTCGCGCAACATGCGGTCGATGAGCACTTCAAGGTGCAACTCACCCATGCCATAAAGCACCGTCTGCCCGGTCTGGTCGTCAGTGCGCACCTGGAAAGTCGGATCCTCTTCGGCCAACGCTCGCAAAGCCACGCCCATCTTGTCCTGATCCAGGTTCGTCTTGGGCTCAATGGCCATGTGAATGACCGGCTCCGGAAAGTCAATGGCCTCTAGAAGAATGGGATCATTTTCCGAGCTCAAGGTATCTCCGGTGAAGGTCGTTTTCAGACCCAGCGTGGCTGCAATCTGGCCCGCCGGTACTTCTTCCAGATCCTCACGGTGAGACGCGTGCATGCGCAAAATGCGCCCGATGCGTTCACGCTTATCCTTGGAGGCGTTCAACACCGCGTCGCCCCGGCGCAGCACACCGGAATAAACCCGGAAATAGGCCAGTCGTCCCACATAGGGATCGGTCACGATCTTGAACACCAGCGCAGAAAGCGGCGCGTCGTTGTCCGGCGGACGCTGCTCAGTTTCGCCGCTCACCGGATCCGTCCCACTGATCGGCGGCACGTCAAGCGGCGAAGGCAGGAAGTAGACAACGGCGTCTAGCAGTCGCTGTACACCCTTGTTGCGCAGGGCTGTTCCACAAAGCACGGGCGTAACATCGCCGCGAATTGTGGCCTCACGCAACGCGCTGCGCAGATCCTCGACAGTGATCTCCTTACCATCGAGATAGCGCATCATCAACTCATCGTCGGTTTCGACGATGTGTTCAATAATGATTTCACGCGCCTCTTCAACCGCTTCGCGTACGCTTTCCGGAATCTCAACCTTTTCCGGTTTGGCGCCCAGGTCTTCTTCTTCCCAGACGAACGCCTCCATCGTCAGCAAGTCGACGATACCGGCAAAGTCATCCTCGCTGCCGATGGGCCACTGAATGGCAATCGGATTAGCCTGCAGGCGGTCGCCAATCATGTCGATCGTACGCGTAAAGTTCGCGCCGACGCGATCCATCTTATTTACAAAGCAGATGCGTGGCACACCATACTCGTCCGCCTGGCGCCAGACTGTCTCGGACTGCGGTTCAACACCGGCCACGGCATCGAATACCACAATACCGCCGTCCAAAACGCGCAGGCTGCGCTGCACTTCTGCGGTGAAATCGATATGGCCCGGAGTGTCAATGATGTTGATCTGGTGATCCATCCAGTAAGCCGTCGTTGCTGCAGCTGTGATGGTAATACCACGCTCTTTTTCCTGAGCCATGTGGTCCATGGTCGCCGCGCCGTCGTGCGTCTCACCCATGCGGTGGATGCGGCCCGTATAATATAAGATTCTCTCTGTTGTCGTGGTCTTACCGGCATCGATATGCGCGATGATGCCGATATTACGCACTTTCTCTAATGGATAAAAAGACATCTCTTAACCTCGATTGACACCACTGGCGTTCCACAGGCGTTCTTTCGGGCCTGTTTTCTACGGCGCGGCCTGAGAGTTCCAGGAAACCAGCCTGCCAATCGCTACTACTAAAATCTGTAATGGGCGAATGCGCGGTTGGCCTCAGCCATACGGTGCGCATCGTCTTTACGTTTGACCGCCGCGCCCTGGTTGTTTGCTGCGTCCATCAGCTCGGCAGCCAGCTTTTCGGCCATAGAGCGTCCGCCCCGGCTGCGCGCAGCCTGCAAAATCCAACGCATGGAGAGCGAACCGCGCCGGTGCGGAGGCACCTCGATGGGCACCTGGTAGGTGGACCCGCCAACACGCCGCGGTCGAACCTCGACGCGAGGCATCGCATTATCCAACGCCTGTTCAAACACTTCCAGAGCGGGCCGGTTCATACGTTCCTCGATGATGTCAAAGGCATCATACAGAATCGTGCGCGCCGTGCTCTTTTTGCCGTCTTTCATCAAGCGATTGACGAACATGGCCACCCGCTTGCTGTTGTAACGCAGATCGGGCTCTACTTCCCTTTTCTCAGGGCGAAAACGTCTTGGCATTTCTCTTTACTCCGTCTAGATAGTTGGGGCAGCAGCCGGCTTAGTCGCGCGGCGCCTTGGCCCCATACTTCGAACGTCCCTGCTTACGGTCATCCACGCCGGTGGCATCCAGTGCACCGCGCACGATGTGATAGCGCACACCGGGCAGGTCCTTCACACGGCCGCCACGAACAAGCACAACCGAGTGATCCTGCAGCGAGTGCCCCTCACCGGGGATATATGCCGTCACCTCAATACCGTTACTCAGGCGCACACGAGCAACCTTACGCAGCGCCGAATTCGGCTTCTTCGGCGTCGCCGTTGCCACGCGGGTGCAAACACCACGCTTCTGCGGCGCGCCTTTCGGCTGCTTGCTACGACGCTGCTTAAAGGTATTGAACGTCCATTGCAGGGCGGGCGCCTTATTTTTCTTCTTCTTCGGCTTGCGCCCTTTGCGTACAAGCTGATTAATTGTAGGCACGCTTACCTCACTCCTGGTTTAACTAATAAACATTCTCTGTGCCCGCGCCCCGTTTGGTGCGCTACACGTTCTCACCAAATTTCACTACTCGACAATCGAGGCCATCGGAGTGGATAGACTCGATGGCCTCGAAGAGATTCAATTATGCAATTCGCAACAAAGGCCTCTGGCTCACGACCCTTGCACGGGCGTTACCATATAACTTGAGCGTTAAAGAATCATTTTTTTAACACCTAAGTAAAGCGGCCAAAGCTACGACCGTATCCACAAAGCACGAATAATTATTTTAGCACATCTGCGTGTGTTGTCAAACTGCACGCAGGCCCAACAAGGGCTAACTATTTCAGGTTGGTCAAGGCTTTAGGCGCCGGCCAACCTGGCGTCAGGTCTGACCGGCGCCTCTGTCATTCAGATGCTAGCGGCGGCTATGGGCCAGATCCATCAGGCCCGTTCCAACCCATTTCTTGCTGCGGCGGTCATCCTCCTTACCAAAGCGGATGACTTCACCGTGTTCGGTGACGGCCTCTACCGCCAGACCCAGGCTCTGCAGCTCCTTGACCAGCACACGGAAGGAAGCCGGCACACCGGGATCCTCGATAGGCTCGTCCTTGACGATGGACTCATACGTCTTCACGCGTCCCTGAACGTCGTCCGATTTGACCGTCAACATTTCCTGTAGTGTGTGCGCCGCGCCATACGCTTCAAGCGCCCAGACCTCCATCTCACCGAAACGCTGACCACCGAACTGAGCCTTACCGCCCAGCGGCTGCTGCGTCACGAGGGAGTAGGGGCCCGTCGAACGCGCGTGCACTTTGTCCTCGACCAGGTGGGCTAACTTCAGCATGTGCATGATGCCCACCGTCACCGGCTGATCGAAGGGCTCGCCCGTCTTGCCGTCGTGCAGTTTGGCCTTGCCCAGCGTGGGCAGCGGCACGCCCGTAATCAGCGTCATCTGGTCGATCTTCTCTTGCAATTGGTCCAGGTCCAACTCCAGGCCATCGACCTGCATCTCCTCGGGCAGATCTTCCTGGTGCTTCTCTACCATGTAGTTGTACCACTCGCGGGAGCTGACCTCGATCGCTTTGTCATCGTACGGAATTCGCTCCGCCTTAGACAGGTCAAAGCTAGCATAGATCTCATGCGGATCCCAGCCCTGCATCTTCAACCACTCACGAACCACCGACATCCGGGCGTGGATGTGGTCCGTCTCCAGTCGATTGGTATCATATCCCTCTTCACCCAACCAGGAGGTGATGAACAGACGTCGGGCCTCATCGTCGTCCTGCAGGGTTTCGGTGTCGATCTCCATCTCCTCAAGCCAATCCCAGGCCCAATCGGTGGTAACCTGCCAGGCGCGATCAATCAACCAGGCGCGAGCTAGTTCAGCGCGGATTTCATGCTCGCTGGCGCCGTCGAACACCGGCGTGATGGCCTGGAAGCCAAGCCGTCGCGCGGCCCAGCCCAGATGCGTCTCCAGGACCTGCCCGATGTTCATACGACCCGGTACACCGAGCGGACTCAGAATGATGTCAACCGGCGTACCATCCGCCAGGAAGGGCATGTCCTCAACGGGAACCACCTTGGAGATGACACCCTTATTGCCGTGACGCCCGGCCATCTTGTCACCCTCCGAAAGCTTCCGGCGCTGGGCGACGCTGACGCGCACCATCGTCTCCACTCCGGCGGGCAGATCGCGATCGTGCTGGCGGTCGAACACCTGCACGTCCACAACCTTGCCGCGAGCACCGTGGGGCAAACGCAGGCTGGAGTCCTTCACTTCACGGGCCTTGTCGCCGAAGATCGCTCGCAAGAGCTTCTCCTCCGGCGTTAACTCTTTCTCGCCCTTGGGCGTAATCTTGCCCACAAGAATATCGTTCTCTTTAACGTCGGCGCCGACGCGAATAATACCGCGCTCATCCAGGTCCTTCAGCGCTTCTTCGCTGACGTTGGGAATGTCATAAGTGATTTCCTCGGGACCCAGCTTAGTGTCTCGCGCCTCAAGCTCGTGCTTCTCGATGTGCACCGAAGTGAACTCATCGTCGCGCACGAGGCGCTCGCTCACCAGCACGGCATCCTCGAAGTTACCGCCTTCCCATGACAGGAAAGCGATGACCACATCCTGGCCCAGGGCCAGCTCGCCGAACTGGGTGGAGGAACTATCTGCCAGCACCTGTCCCTTCTCCACGCGCTGTCCTTTAACCACAATAGGACGCTGGTCGATGCACGTACTCTGATTGGAGCGGTTATACTTGCGCAGCACATATGTGTGCGGCCCTTCATCTTCCATAACCACGATGTGCTCACCGGTCACGCTCACAACTTCACCCGGCGCGCGGGCCAACACTACCTGACCCGTATTGTGCGCTGCCTGCAGCTCCATGCCCGTACTCACAACCGGAACGTCCGGCTTCAAGAGCGGCACAGCCTGTCGCTGCATGTTGGAACCCATCAGAGCGCGGTTAGCGTCGTCGTGCTCCAGGAAGGGAATCAGGGCTGCTGATACGCCCACAATCTGCCGCGGCGCCACGTCCATGAAGTCAACGCGCTGCACCGGCGCAATCTGGAATTCTTGATTCCGCCGCGCAGAAACGCGCCGGCCCACGAACTGGTTGCGCTCGTCCAGCTCCGCGTTCGCCTGAGCAATTGTGTAGTGATCTTCCTCATCAGCAGACATGTAGATAATCTCGTCTGTGAGGAAAGGCATCACGCGCACGCTCTCAACACCCGCTTCCCGCAGAATGTCCGCATGTTCCTCGGTGATCGTTTCACCGGCGGCGACAACTACCTCTCCGGACTCAGGGTGCGTAATGTCGTCAAAGGCGCCGTGACCAAGCAGGTCATCGCCGTCCGTATCTATCGTGTTGCGCACGCGACGGTACGGCGTTTCGATGAAACCATACTTGTTCACACGTCCGTATGTGGCCAGACGTCCGATCAGACCAATGTTCGGCCCTTCCGGCGTTTCCACCGGGCAGATGCGTCCATAGTGGCTGTGATGCACGTCTCGCACCTCAAAGCCGGCGCGCTCGCGGCGCAAGCCACCGGGACCCAACGCGGACAGGGTCCGCTTGTGCGTCAGCTCTGCCAGCGGGTTAGCCTGCTCCATGAACTGGCTCAACTGCGAACTGCCGAAGAATTCACGGATGGCTGCGACGACGGGACGAATGTTCACCAGCGAAACAGGCGTCAGGTTGTCCTTGTCGCGGATAGACATCCGCTCGCGCACGACGCGCTCCATACGGCGCAACCCGACACGCAACTTACCCTGCAACAGTTCGCCAACCGTCTTCACGCGACGATTGCCCAGGTGGTCAATATCGTCGGGACCTTCCTGGCCGTTGTTAATGAGCACCATGCGCCGCACCAGTTGCACAATGTCGTGCTGCGTCAACGTGCGATGCTCCAGCGGCACGTCGTCTTGCAGGCTCAGGCGCTTATTTAATTTGTAACGACCAACCCGTGCCAGGTCGTAGCGACGCGGATCATACAACTGTTCAACCAGGTAATCACGAGCATTATCCAGTGTGGGTGGATCTCCAGGTCGCATGCGCTTGTAAAACTCAATAAGCGCCTGCTCGGCCAGATCCTCGCCCTCATTCCACTGCGGCTCCTGCTCAATACTGCCCTGGATGTAAATGTGCTCGGCGTTGGTATCAATATCCTCAAAGAGGGCCAGCAGTTCTTCGTCTGTTCCTTCCTTAATAACCTGATTGCCCAGGCCGTCCTCGACAGCCGCCAGAGCGCGCAGGAACAGCGTAACAGGAATGGTACGCTTACGATTAAATTTGACGGTGAGGTAATCCGTCTTACGTGTTTCAAACTCCATCCACGCGCCGCGATCCGGAATCAACTTGGACTTTGCCAATGGTCGGCCGGTGGCGCGCTCTTCTTCCACCTCAAAATAGACGCCCGGCGAGCGAATCAGCTGGCTGACCACCACACGCTCGGTGCCATTGATAATGAACGTCCCCGAAGGGGTCATCATCGGGAAATCACCCAGGAATATGTCCTGGACGATGGGCTGATCCAGCTCCGTGCTATAAAGAAGCACTTTGACGTGCAACGGCGCGGCATAGCTCATGTCGCGCTCCACACACTCATCGACGTCGTACTTGGGATCTTCGAACCAATACTTCAGACCAAACCCTTCCACTTCGGGCGAGTCGCTGGGGAAATACAATTTGAGATTGCCGTTGAAGCTCTCAATCGGCGAAATCTCCTCAAACAACTCGGCAAGCGCTTCGGTCGTGAACCACTCGAAGGAATCTAGCTGTACGTCGATGAGGGTCGGGAGTTCCAGCGGCTCAACTGTACGGGCGTAACTTTTCTTTTGCAGATAGCGTTCGGACATTTATCCTCTCATCTGGTACCAGACAAAAACAACTTCCACGAAAAAAAGGACACAATTAGCGGGGCAATTGCATCCCTGCACACCTTGGCTCCCCTGAAAAAAGGGGTGGTTTGCAAACGATATATTATACTGTCTGGTTTTTTACTGTCAAACTTAAATGGGAATTCTAACGGAGTTCTGTCGCTGCATCTCGCAGCACCCGCGCATAAACAGATTCGATTTGCATTGCGGCTGCTTCCCAACTGAAGCGGGTGGCTGCCCGCTGCCTCAACGCTTCACCAAGGGTACAGCGCCGCTGCCGATCCTGCAACAACGCCTCAATGGCCTGTGCGAGGCCCTCGATGTCGCCTGATGGAACGTAAACGCCATCTTCCCCCAGATACTCGCGGTGCACCTTGCTGTCAAAGGCCACCACCGGCTGCCCCATGGCCATGTAGTTGAGCACCTTCCCACTACCCTCACTGCTGGACATCTTGGGTGACACGGCAACGTCGCCCAGGGCCAGGAATTGCGGCGCATCCTTTACGTAATCGACTTTCCCCGTGAACGTGACCCGGTCCGACAGGCCCAGGTTGTGCGCCTGCGCGGCGTACCGATCTTCATTCGGGTAGCCCATAATCAGAAAGTGAACGTCTACGTCCCTTTCCTTCAAACGAGTCGCGGCGCGCAGGAGGTGCGGCGTCCCCTGATAATCAGCCAACAACCCCAGGTAAGCCACGACCGGGCGATCAGGCGGAATGCCAAAGCGCTGCCGCAGCCGCGCTTTTTGCTGCTCGGTCACTTTCTGCGCCGAAAAGTGATCCAGATCGGCGCAATCTGGCAGGGGCACAATGCGCTGCGGCGGCACACCAAATCCGTTCTGCAAAAGGTCCCGCGCCTGAAGCGAGCTGGTGAAAATCTTCTGTGGCAAATGGCAGATAAACCGTTCCAGTCGATGCCACAAGCGATGCCCCAGACTGTGCGGCTTGATGAAACGATGATCAAGCATCTCGCCGGTGAGGCTCCCCTGAAAATCGAAAATGAGTGGCGCCCGTTGCAGCCGCGCCAGCAGCGCGCCCAGCAGCGCCCCCTCATGCATGTGCCCGTGCACCACGTGGGGGCGCACGCGCCGCCCAACCTGCAGCACCTTGTGGGCCAGATAAGCGTCAAAGGCCAGCTTGTGGCGCGAGGATCCCACCTCGTATTCTGGGCGCCAGGGCAAGGGCGCGGTGCGCTCTATAGAGAGGCCCGGCACATCCTGGCCTTTATAATAGGTAACAATAGTGACCTCGTGTCCCCGCTCCTGTAACGAGCGCGCTTCCTCAAGAATGCGAATGTGACCCCCATAATGCCCAAAGAAGGAGGTGGGAGCCACCATCAAGATGCGCAGCGAATCCGGTCCTGACGGCCCATTGTCAATCTCCACTGTCGTCTGGGCCATCAGAGTCCTGAGGCGTCACCACGCCGGCCCAGGAAGTGTTCTGTCAGGCTCAGGGGCTTGAAGTCGGACTTGCTGACTTCCTCCCACTCATTCTGGGTCCGCTCGTCCAGCCATTTCTCGCGTTCCAGGTTCAGCTGTTCGATGAACGCCGCCAGGCGTTCCTTGTCCCCCTCGGCCACCCAGCGGCGAACTTCCTGCAACTCCTCGAGCACGGCGTCCAGCCAGCGCAGCATCGCCGGCTGATCCTGCAGCGCCAGCAACGCCAGGTCAGCGTCATCGCGCAGAGGCATGGTCGCCTGCGCAAAGGGGAGATTGGCAAAGCGCAGCATATCCCGCCACCCCGCCGCGCCTGTGACTGCCTGAAATAACGCGGCAGCCATCAGGCCCGGCAACGTCTCCACGGCCAGCATCAGGTTGTCATATTCTGACGGATCGAGAAAGAATGGTTTGGCCCCCAACAGCGTGCCCAGATTCACCGCTGTCTCTACCGCTTTGGGATCCGCGTCAGGAGCAGGCGTCAGGCAAAAAACGCTGTCCCGAAAGAGGTCGGCCCGCGCGCCAGCCACACCGGATGTACCATCGGCCAGGGCCTCAGCCGCCAGAATGGCCCGCGCCCCGACGTAGTGACCCAGCGTCAGGTGGCGCTCTGCCCACTGCTGACCCTGTCCTTTCAGGCTGGAGAGGTCCAGAATCAAGGTGTGCTCGCGAACCGAGGAGGACATCGCCTGCAGCGTCCCGGCCACTTCACTCGCCGGAATGGCCATGATCAGAATATCGGCCCTGGAAACCGCCTTACCCAGCCGCCACGAACTATCGTCGATAGCACCACGCTCGCGGGCCGCCCTGACAGCCTCGCGATCGCGATCATGGCCGATAATTTCCACGTCCAGCCGGCTGGCCTTCAACGCCAGCCCAATCGATGCACCGGTGCGCCCCAACCCCAGGATAGTAATCGTTTGTGCCTTCATGCCGCTTTTTCCTGCGCCAACTGCTTAACGTGCCGTAGAATAGCGCCAATGCCGTTTAACCGCTGCGCGCTTAATACTTCTTGCAGGCCCATCTCATGGTAGAATTCCGGAGGAATAGCCAGCACTTCCTCCGGGGACAGGCCCCTGGTTCCCTCATGCAAAATGGCTGCGTAGCCTCGGACGGTCGGCGACTCCTGCGGCACGTCAAAGTGGTATTGCAGCCCATTGTCGGTTCTATCAGCATAGATAAACACCGGAGTCATACATTCATGGACCTCGTCCATGTTATCCCGTTCGTCATGCAACCACTCCGGTAACGGCGGCAAGCTGTCGGCCAGTTGCAGCAGATATTCCAGCCGCTCCCGACCCTGTAATATCTGAAAGTCTTCGACAATTTCCTGCAGTCGCGGTGGTATCTTTTCTTCCATCGTATTTAGCATCCTGCGGTATCAATGACGGGCGCGGCTATCTGCTGCCGTTTGCCCGCTCACACTGTCAAAATCGTCCTTCTTCATCATTATAGCGTGCTGTCTGCATAAGCCTACGTCCAGATTAATCCAAAGGCACCTTGCTGACAAGTAACAGCCACGCCAGGAAATCGATCTTTTAATTTCATCGTCCTCGGGCTATACTCGCCACGTGCGACTATGTTAAGGAGGGCAATTATGAAACAGTACCTGGATCTGATGAGCTACGTGCTGAAAAACGGGATACGCAAGGAAGATCGCACCGGCGTGGGCACTGTCAGCGTCTTCGGCTACCAGATGCGTTTTGACCTGGCGGACGGTTTCCCGGTCGTCACCACCAAGAAACTCCATCTGCGCTCCATCATCCACGAGTTGCTCTGGTTCCTCAAGGGAGAGACCAATATACGCTATTTAAAGGAAAATGGTGTCAGCATCTGGGATGAGTGGGCCGACGAGGATGGTGAACTGGGTCCCATCTATGGTTATCAGTGGCGCTGTTGGCCCGCGCCTGATGGCGCCCACCACGACCAGATCACACACCTGCTTGAGCAACTGCGCCACAATCCCCACTCACGGCGCCACATCGTCAGCGCCTGGAACGTGGCCGACATCGAGAACATGGCGCTGCCTCCGTGCCACGTTTTGTTCCAGTTCTACGTCGCCGAAGAGCGGCTGTCCTGTCACTTATACCAGCGCAGCGCGGACGTCTTCCTTGGGGTACCCTTCAACATCGCTTCCTATGCGCTGCTGACGATGATGGTTGCCCAGGTCACAGGCTATGAGCCCGGCCACTTTGTACACAGCTTCGGCGATGTGCATCTATACACCAACCATCTGGAACAGGCGCGGCTTCAATTGCAGCGAATCCCGTTCCCCCTGCCCACCATGCGCCTCAATCCGGAGGTAACATCCCTGTTCGACTTCACCTACGACGATTTCAGGCTGGAAGCTTACCAGCATCACCCCCACATTAAGGCCCCCATAGCAGTCTGAGACGCACCCATGAAAATCTCCCTCATCGTAGCCATGGACCGCAACCGGCTTATCGGGAACGGCGGCCAGCTACCCTGGCGCCTGCCCGCAGACCTGGAACGGTTCAAGGCAGTGACCATGGGTAAACCGATTGTCATGGGCCGCCGGACGCACGAATCGATCGGCAGACCGCTCCCCGGCCGTCACAACATCGTGCTCACGCGCCAGCGACAATACACTGCGCCCGGTTGCACGGTGGCGCACTCTATTGCACAGGCTCTGGAAGCCGCGGGCGACGTCGCAGAGCTAATGGTGATCGGCGGTAGCGCCATCTATCGCCAGTTCCTACCACGCGCGCAGCGTCTGTATCTGACGCTAATTGACGCCGCCTTTACAGGCGACACATATTTTCCTGTAATTAAGTGCGAAGAGTGGGAAGTTATCTCTGAGGAAGAACGGATGCCCGACGCCCGCAACCCGCACCCTTTCCGATTCGTCGTCCTGCAACGCAAAGAGGGCGGCTGGCAGGACAGCCCGCCGGCTCACTGACGCAGCTCATCTTACGCAACTGCGCTCACACCGGGAACAGACGCATGAATTCCTGCTTCTACGCTCCTTACTCGACGAAGATTTCGATTCGCTCCCGGTCCTCGCTATCGGTAATGTCGATGACTTTGCCCTGTTTCCCAGAACGAATCGCTTCCATTAACTGATCATAATCAACGCCGTCCATATCCGGCGCAAAGCGGGCGCCCATCTTCATCCCCACATTAACCAGGCCCATGGGAATATTTACGTTCACTTTGTTGCGCCCCGTACCCAGGTCGGTAATTCGCACGCGGAACCAACGTGGCTGGCTGGCCCCACGCAACGGTTCTGCCGCCGCTGCCGAATCCTTTTTCTCCAGCGCCCGCAACAACTCGGCGCCCTCTCCGGCGTTGATCTTTCCTTCTTCGATCATTCGCAAGATTTGCATTCTCTCTTCAGTGGTAGCCATCTTACACTCCTGACAATTTCTGGTTGTTAGCCATCATCGCTCTAAGCAGCGCCGCTCACACGTTCAGCCGCATGACGGCTAACGTGCGTCTCGGCACAAAGTTTGCTTCCTTCAACAGTTCACTCGCAATTCTGTCGTCGTCCGGATGGTCCATGCGCACGCTGCGCCGCGCCAGATAGTTCAGCCGCCGCAGCAGCTTGGCCAGCAATGGCCGTTCCACCTGGCCACGCCACGCCGGGTGCACGCGCAAGGTGAGGTTGTGCACGCGCCCCACCTCGCTCCCAATCGTCGCCAGACCAACCATCTTCCCCTGTTCCTCCTCCGCAATCCAGCTCTCCGACTGACGGCCGGTAAGCAGGTTTTCTAGCCAGCGCCACACACTCTTCTTGTATGCGTTCTCCGGCAATGGCTCAGGCCAATTCAAATCTGGAGCGATGCTGCGCTGATCCAGCCGCCAGGCTGTACGCCACTCGCTGCCTCGCAGTGGCCGAATAAAGAGATCCCCCACCCGATCAGGGCTACGGGCGCTGGCAGCCATAGGTAGGAGGCGCAACTGGCTATGCGAAGCGTACCAGGACGTTATGCGCCCTATCTCGTCAAAGTGAAGCCCTTCGTACAGGCGAATCGCAGCCAGGTTGTCGTCCTTTACCTGCAAAAGGATCTGTCGCCCACCACGCGCTTCCACGAGGTCAATCACTTCTTCCATTAGCATGCGCGCAATGCCTCGCCGCCGATAATCGGGGTGCACCGCGACGTTAGCCACCAGGTAGCGGCCTTTTACTGATGTCGTCAACACAGACACATTCCCGATTACTTTCCCGGACTCTTGCCACACGAATCCCGGCACCATGCCGTCCATCATCTTACGCAGCTGCAACACGATCCACGGCTGTTGCGCCAGGCTCATGCGGTCCAATGTGTGGCGCCCTTCTGCATCCAGCGTGGGACCAAATGCTGCATTCAGAAGCGCCAAAACCTGAGGAATATCCTTCCTCAGGTTAATCGGGCGCGGTCCATTTTGGGACCGCGTAGGATAACTTATTGGAGCAGAAACCATACCTGTCTCCATGTCACGAGCAGCCGGAGGGGACCCTCCGGCTACCCGCTACTCTCTTTACTATTCTTCAAGCGCTCTCAGCAGGTTTTCTGCCTCCTCAACGCTAATGACACCTTTCTCCAGCATGCTCAAAATCTTAACCTGTTCTTCCGTCGAAGGCTCGTTACCCTTCTCACGGCGACCAGAGGGCGGTGGTGGCGGTGGCGGTGGCGCCCAGGCCCCGCTCTTTTCACGCATGCGCTCTGCCTGCCGCATCGCCTTTTGCATCGCCTTCTCAGTGCGCCGCGCCGCTTTATCGGCCATCTTCTGCGTGAAATCCGCGCCGAATTGCTCCTCCATACGCGCCGACAACTCCGTCATGCGCTCGGTGATCTCCTCACTGATGTGCTGGCCCAATCCGGCCAGTTCCACGCCCATGTCGGTGAACCCAGCGCCCAGGCCTATCCATTCGCCGCTGAAGTCGGTCTCCCAATCACGTCCATCCAGCTCTTTCACGATTACGCGACCGCCCGCCTCCAGAACCAGTTGTGTCTCGCCGTCGCCTATCCGCCCGCTGAAACTGCCTTCCTTCTCCACCACATCTTGCAGTTGCAGGCGATTGCGCACCTCCGGAGCAGTGACCAGGAGGGAGAGGGGCGCGTGTGCAGGCCAGCGCACAACGATGTCGCCCTGAGCGACGCAGCGGTGCTTGCCGGCGGGCAATCCTCCCTTAAGCCGCACGTCGCCTGACACACTTTCGACGGTTAAACGCCCGCCGAGATTACTCACGTTGACGTCGCGCTCGCCACTATGGATCGTCACGTCGCCATTCACCGTCTGCAGGCTAGCGTCACCCATCACACGCTGCACATCGACCGCCCCTTCGACATAGCGCAGAATCAGGTCGCCGTGCACGGCGCCCAGTTGCAGGCTGTCTACGTTGCGCAAGGTCACATCACCCATCACCTGTTCCAGCTGTAACACGCCGGCCAGGCTGCGCGCAACGAGATCGCCATGGAGCACACCAACCTGCACGTCGCCCCCGGATTTGACGACCAGATCGCCCGAGATCTCCGAGCCTTGCACCGCTCCGGTGATGCCCTTGATGACCACATCACCGGAAACACTTTTCAAGCGCACCTGCGCATTTGCCGGCGCCCACACTTTCAGCGAACCTGTTGCGCTAACAACCAGGGCCTCGGCGGCCTCCTGGGCGTCGTGCTGCCCCTTAATCATAACCGCCGGTTCCATCCAGCCGCGGATAACAATATCGCCGGCGCACTCTGTAAAAGTCAGTTCGGGGGTCTTGCCCGTTTCGTATCGTTCCTTAGCCATCACTCTTATCGCCTCTTTTTATTTCTACTAATGCGTACGGCGCCTTCAATCAACGTAAATCTGGACGTGTTCGCCCTCAGCATCGTCTCGGATGTCGACCAGAGCGCGCCCTTCCTCTCCGGCCAACGATGAGTCGAGCAAGTCCCAATCAATCTTATCGAACTCCGGCGAGAAGCCACTGCCCATTTGCGCGCCGATCTTAATCAGTTGCAGGGGAATGTTCACCTCCACCTTGCGCTCGCCCGACCTCAGGTCCGCCACCCGAATGTGAAGCCACCTGGGATCGCGTGGTGGCCTTTTATCGGCATCCTTGGCGGCGAGCGGCTTCTCGGCTACCGGCGCTACGTGAGTGTGAGTTTCGTGCCCTTTCGTGGCACTTTCGGCCTCGACGCCGCTCAACAGTTCCGCGGCCTCCGCCGTGCTGATTCTCCCCTCAGCCAACATTTCTAGAATCTTGCGACGTTCTTCAGAAGTTGCCATTTTTCAATCTCCTGTCTGCTAATTGTGTCCTACCCGCGCAAAAGGTCCACCGCTTCCTCAGCACTGATTTTGCCTTCGGCGACATCGCTGAGGACCGAACGCCGCTCTTCCTCGGACAACGATTCCTTCCCCGTGTCGCCGACCTCATATCCCAGAGCACGAATCACATCGTTGAGGCGGGAACGCACGGCCGGATAGGACATGCCCATCTCTTGCTCCACCCGCGTGATCTTTCCCTCGCAACGGATGAACGTTTCCACGAACTCCAACTGCTCTTTGTTCAAGTGGTAAAGCCGGCCCAGCGTGAAGTGCCCCTCAAGCGCTGTGTCGCAGTTGCGGCAATGCATCCTCGTGACTTCAAGGTTACTGCGGCAAATTGGGCAACGGCCGATAACAGGGTTCATACTACTCTCCTGATGTGTCTTTCTTTCGTGAAGCGATGTTGGATTTTTCGACACCTTTATCAAAAACTCTCAACTATGCTCAAATAATATAAGAAAATATAGGGAATGTCAAGAAGAAATTCAATTATTTAGGGAATTTCCTTAATTTTCTTGATATCAGTATTTATTTTTCTTAGGTGCGGCAACTGTCTGGAAGGAAGTTTGCTCTTTGAGGGTGAGAAAAAGCACGTAGCCGAATCCGAGGAAGCAACTGAGCAGAAAAAAGAGAGGCGCCAGGCGACCGTGGACAATTGCCAGGATAAGACCTGTTGCCGCGTAAGCTGCCAGGAACAGTTCGACGAAGACAATCCAGTCGAATGGCAGCTTATATTCCACCGCCGGAACCGGATGGTCGCCGTTCTTGGGCGTGCGCGCGAACGTCCCCTGCCGTTCCAGAAGCGCCTCGAGCACCGCCCGCCCTATAGTGGGCGACAGGCCAATCGCCGTCAGCAGGAGCAGCGGCAGACGGCGCAGCGAGCGCCAGCGCCAGTTTCCATACAACGCCTGCTGGCTCATGAGAAACAGCAAGGGCTGTCCGAGGCCGGCGATACTGAGGGGAATCATCAGCGGCGAGAAAGGGATGCTGACGTACAACAACGGCACCTGCAACAGCAGCAGAAGAATGAGCAGAATGCTGGTGGCGTAAGAGGCCATGTTCAACAGGCCGTAGAGGCGCGCTCCCCGCGTCAGGCGCGGGCTGCTGATAATGCGCCGCGCATACTTCCGCAGACATTGTGTGGACCCCTTCGCCCAGCGCGCCTGCTGGTTGCGGTAAGCGCCGATCGTGTTGGGCAACTCCGCCGGCGCCGTCACCTGCGGCAGGAAGCGAAACTCCCAACCCCCAAGCAGCGCCCGCGTGCTGGCGCACAAATCTTCGCACAGGGTGTCCGGTTGCCACCCCCCGGCTTCCTCCAGACACGCGCGCCGCCACACGCCCGCAGTGCCGTTAAACTTAGGGAACAGACGAACCCGGTGGCGCACCGTTTGCTCGATGACGAAGTGTTTATCCAGAGCCAGCGCCTGCGCCCCCGCCAGCAGCGAGTCATCGTCATTGAGGTGCGTCCAGCGCGTCTGCACCACGCCCAGCCGCGGCGAGGTTAAGAAATGGGGAATCGTGCGGCGCAGAAAGTCAGGCGGCGGTCGGAAGTCCGCATCAAAGATCGCCAGGAACTCGCCGCGCGCCTCCTGCGTCGCCAGCGCCATGGCCCCAGCCTTGAATCCGCTGCGCTGGGTGCGGTGGATAAGGCTGATGTCCAGACCCTGCCGCCGGTAGGAAGCCACCAGTCTGTGTGCTCGCTCCGTCGTGTCGTCGGTCGAATCATCTATGATCTGAATCTGCAAGCGGTCGGCGGGATAGTCCAGCGCCGCCACAGCCCGTATGAGGCGCGCCACCACGTAACGTTCATTGTAGAGCGGCAACTGCACCGTAACAGGTGGCGCTTCCAGGCCATCCCAATCAGGTTGCTCGTGGTGCTCATGCCGGTATCGCGCGTATAGCCCCAGCGTCACCAGCCCCAGCCAGCCGTAGATGGCCAGGCCCACCAGGGCAGAAAGGTAAACCGTCGTAAGTAAGCTCGTCAGAATCATTCTGCCGACGCTCGCCGCACGACGCGCTTACAACGTTTATTAAACGTGCTGCGCGGCAACAGAACGCGCCGCCCGCAGCCCTGGCATACAAGGCCGATGTCTACGCCAAGGCGCACGACTTCCCATTCGTCGCTACCGCATGGATGCTTCTTGCGTAATTGTACGATGTCGCCCAGATTTATTTTCACACTCATAACAGCGCCTGATTATAGCGTGATCCGCCGCCATACCCTAAGCACAATGTCGGCATCAGAGAGACAAACCGTTATAATCCCACTGGTAAACTTAATTACAGGAGTCAAGAATGCTCTTTTTCGGCTTTGATATAGCCACCATCATCGCCTTTGTAATCACGGCGACCCTGGCTTTTGCCTACCATGAGTTTGCTCACGCCATCGTCGCCGACCGCATGGGAGACCACACGCCACGCTCCTATGGTCGGATCACGCTGAATCCCTTCGTCCACCTGGACATGTTTGGCATGCTCATGCTGCTCCTGGCCGGTTTCGGCTGGGCGACGACCCCGGTTAATCCCAATAACCTGCGCGGGAATCCACGCACCTCGATGGCCATCGTCGCCATCGCGGGACCACTGGCCAACCTGCTCATGGCCATCATCTGGGCAGTGCCCATTCGCTCCGGGCTGCTGACCCCGGCGTTTGCCCCGCGCGAGGTGTCGTTCGCTCTGCCGACCCTGTTCCAGCTCTGTTACATTGGCGTTCAGATCAACTTGCTTTTGTTCGCCTTTAACCTGATGCCTATCCCGCCCCTGGACGGCTTCACGATTCTCATGGGCATTTTGCCGCCGGAGATGGCCTACCAACTCACACCCATCCGCCAGTACGGTACCCTCATTCTACTGGCCGTGATCTTCATTCTGCCCCGCATTGGCCTGGACGTTCTGGGCTGGTTCATCAGTCCCGTCCTTAATAACGTCATGCCCCTCCTGTTGGGCTAATATTCGACATGGGCATTGCCTACCGGCTTGGCCAGTTCTGGCAGCTAGTGACTGCGCACCCGCTTTCCCCGGAGGCCTGGCAGGAAGTCGCAACCGTTCTCAGCCCGCAAGAGCTGGCTCTCTTTCGACGGTTCGACCGCGCCGATCAGCAGCACAGTTACCGTGTTTTGCGCACATTGCGACAGGCGGGCCATGAGGATCCAGACCTACTTGCGGCGGCCCTGCTCCACGACATCGGCAAGATTCACTGCCGGCCTCAATTATGGGAGCGGGTGCTGGGGGCCATTCTGGAAAAGATCGCGCCGCGCCGCGCGCGAGCGTGGGGCGCGGGCGACGCCAGAGGCTGGCGACGCGCGCTGGCCATCCGCCGGCAACATCCAGAGTGGGGTTCGTACCTGGCCCAAGAAGCAGGTAGCTGTGCGCTGACCATTGAATTAATTCGCCGCCACCAGGATGAACAGCTACTATCAACGGATGAGCACCTGCACAGACTGTTAGCCGCCTTGCAATGGGCGGACAATCGCAACTGAAAACAGTAATGGGAGATCCATGAGAGGAAGCATTCGACATATAGGGCGCCAGCACGAGGCTGATCCCGACGAGAGGGCCAGCCGCATCAGTCGCGAGGGCCTGGCGCTTTTTGGCCGCCTGTTGCACTTTGTACGCCCCTATGGCAAGTGGATGGTCTTTTCCATTATTGCCCTGCTGTTTAGCGTGGCCCTCGGTCTCATTCTGCCCCTGGTCGTGCGCAATCTGGTTGACGTTGTGCTCATCGACAAAAACCTGACGCGCCTCAATCAACTGGCGCTCGGCCTCTTTGCCGTCTTCATCGTCCAGGCTATCTTCAGCTTTATGCACCATCTCTCGCTGGCCTACGTCGGCGAGCGGGCCATCGCCGACATTCGCATCGAACTCTTTCGCCATCTGCAGCGGCTCTCGCTGAAGTTCTACGCCGACCGCCGCACCGGCGAAATCATCTCTCGCCTGACTAACGATGTCAGCCTCCTGCAGGAAGCGATTACCACCAATCTGGTTGCTTTGCTGCGCCAGTTTGTGACCCTGGTCGGCGCCGCCGTGCTGCTATTCGTACTCAACTGGCGGCTGACGGTCGTTATTCTCATCGGCATCCCCCTCATCACTCTCCTCATGGTCTCCTTAGGCCGCCGCATCCGGCGCGCCTCAGTCGCCGTGCAAGACCGGCTGGCTGAGGCAGCCAGCGTGGCCGAAGAAGCAACCTCGGCCATACGTATCGTCAAATCCTTCGCCCGCGAGCCTTACGAAATCCGGCGCTTCAGCGACCGCGTAAACGAGACATTCGCCGCCGCCATGCACCGCGCCCGCATCCGCGCTGTTCTGAGCCCCATCATCGGTTTCATGGCCTTCTCCTCCATTACGATCACGCTCTGGTTTGGAAGCTATGAGGTGATCCAGGGACGGCTCACCGCGGGCGGTCTTGTGGCCTATCTTGTTTACACCATGCTGGTTGCCAGCCCCATCGCCTCTCTGGCAGGCCTCTACGCCCAGTTCCAGTCGGCCCTAGGCGCCGCCGAACGCGTCTTCGACCTGCTGGATACGAGAACGGACATTGAGGAGAAGCCAGATGCCGCACCTCTGCCCCCGGTCGTGGGCGAGGTCCGCTTTGACAGCGTCTCCTTTGAATACACAGAAGCCGTGCCCGTACTTCGCGACGTTTCTTTTGTAGCCCGCCCGGGCCAGCTTATCGCCCTGGTGGGGCCCAGCGGCGCCGGCAAGAGCACGCTCATCAACCTCATTCCGCGTTTCTATGATCCAGTCGCCGGCCGCGTGACCATCGACGACTACGACGTTGGCGCCGTGTCCTTACAGAGCCTGCGAGCTCAGATCGGGCTGGTGCCCCAGGAAACAATCCTTTTTTCCGACACAGTGGAAGCGAACATCCGCTACGGAAGGCTGGATGCCAGCCGTGAGGAGTTGGAAGCAGCGGCCCGCGCGGCGAACGCGCACGACTTTATCGTCTATGAGCTGGCTGATGGTTACCAGACGCGTGTGGGAGAGCGCGGCGTGAAACTGAGCGGTGGTCAGCGCCAGCGCGTAGCCATCGCCCGCGCCATCCTCAAGGATCCCCGCATCCTCATTCTGGATGAGGCTACCTCCTCTCTGGACAGCGAGAGCGAAAGTCTGGTGCAGGAAGCGCTGGAGCGGCTGATGGAGGGGCGCACATCCTTCGTCATCGCTCACCGCCTCAGCACGATTCTAAACGCCGACTGGATCCTGGTGCTGGATCAGGGTCGCATCGTACAGCAGGGAACCCACGCCAGCCTGCTGGCTGAGGGCCAGGGTCTCTACCATCGCCTGTACCACATGCAGTTCCGCGATGATGAGGCCCACGAGCGGTCAACCGCTGCACAGCCGTTTCCCGAGAAAACGAATTGATAGTCAGGAGCGGCTGGAATGACGAGGGAAAAATTGTTATAGTAGAGATAGATTTCGCCAGAGTGGTTAAACTCTTACCCAGTATGAGCAATCAACTGTCTCGTCTGTTAATCAGCACTATGTTGATGCCCGGCGCCGGGGCCATGCACCTCGGCTATACGGTGTTGGGGATAACGTAATTGCCGTAGTTAGCCTGATGCAGCATTTGCAGGCCTCCCCGACGGGAGGCTTTTTGTTTTTTTGGAGGCATGATGACTGACGACGTTTTCTATGTAACAACGCCCATTTACTACGTGAATGACGTACCACATCTGGGCCACGCTTACACCACCATCCTGGCCGACGTGTTGGCCCGCTATGCCTGCTTGCGAGGCGCTGAGACGTATTTCCTGACAGGCACCGACGAACACGGTCAGAAAGTACAGGAAGCGGCCGAGAAACGAGGCGTTTCACCTCGGACACATGTGGATACCATGGTTAGGCGCTTCCAGGATGCGTGGCGCGACCTCCACGTGCAATACGATGATTTCATACGCACAACAGAATCGCGCCACACGGCCGTGGTTCGGCAGGTTCTGCAAAAATTGTGGGAACGGGGAGACATCTATCTGGCAGAGTACGAAGGTTGGTACTGCGTGCCCGACGAGCGATTTTGGACGGAAAAAGACCTAGCTGCGGGCAACTGCCCTGATTGTGGGCGACAGGTTACACGGTTGGTTGAACCGAATTACTTCTTCCGTATGAGTAGCTATCAGGAGTGGTTAATCGACTACATTAACGAGCATCCCTCCTTTCTCCAGCCAGAACACCGGCGCAATGAGGTGCTGGGTTTCTTGCGGCAGCCTCTCAGCGACCTGTGCATTTCGCGGCCGCGGAGCCGCCTCAGTTGGGGCATTCCACTGCCCTTCGACGAAGAATATGTCACCTATGTGTGGTTCGACGCCCTGCTGAACTACGTAACGGCGGTCGGGTACGGCGCGGACGGTGGTCGCTTTGACCGCTTCTGGCCCCAGGCGCTCCATCTCATCGGCAAAGATATCCTCATCACACACGCTGTCTATTGGCCATCGATGCTAGAGGCTGCAGGGTTAGCGCAACCGCGCACAATCCTGGCTCACGGTTGGTGGATCGCACGGGGCACAAAGATGTCGAAATCCAGGGGCAATGTGGTTAGGCCGCTCGAGCTGACCGAACTCTACGGCGTAGACGCGCTTCGTTACTTTCTCATGCGCGATATGGTACTGGGCCGGGATGCGAACTTCAGTCAGGAAGCTCTGGACCGGCGTTATCACGCCGAGCTGGCCAACGATCTGGGCAATCTGCTGCACCGTCTGCTCAATATGCTCAGCAGCTACACCGACGGGCGAATCCCGCACCCGGCGCGGAATGCTGACGAGGACACCCTTCTCCAGCAGCAGTGCACAGAATTACCGCACAAAGTGCAGCAGTTAGCCACTAATATGGCAGTGAATGAAGCGGTCGCCCTGACGATGGATGGGGTGACTGCCATTAATCGCTATCTGGAGCGAACAGCGCCCTGGACTGAAGCACGCGCCGGGAACAGTGATAGGGTGGTGACCGTTCTGTACACAGCGAGCGAAGCCCTGCGCCTTTGCTCCGTACTCCTGTGGCCCGTGCTGCCTGAGCGTATGGAGCGTATGTGGGCTGCACTGGGCTGGCGTCCGCCTGAAAGACCAGGCGATGGGCTGCAGTGGGGTCTGCTGGCACCCGGCACACAGGTGCAGACGGGCGCTGGGCCGCTGTTTCCACGGGTGGAGCAGTAGCTCCGGCAGACGCGCCCGGATTGGTCACTTAAGAGCCATCGCTACGCCTCTTCAGACAACTCCTCAACAGGGCTGCCGGTGGCTCTTGTCCATTCCTCTGCCTGGCAGATAGGACACAGCGTAAACGCATCGCCCTGTTGTAGAAACTGGGAGTGTCCACAATGACAGCAGGCGTAATAAGCGTCACGTGGCACTGGCACTTCTGCCTGATGGGATGGTGGCTGCCGGAGATCCCAGGGCGGTATCAGGGGCAGGCCTGGGCGCGCCTTTGCCTCCTCGAACAGAAAGAGGCTCACCTGGCCGTTCTGTTCCAGATAGGCGCGCTTCACCTGTCCCAACTGTTCCGCCTTGTTCACGCGCAAGATGGCAAACAACTCCTCGCGCGCCAGCGTCTCCTGGCGCATGCCCTCCAGGTCCAGCCGGCCGTCCACGACCAGCCGCACCGGCGTCCCCTCCACGAAGCGCTCCACCGCCTCCCGCGTCTGCACCAGCCGCGCCAGAATTCGTTCCAGGGCAACGACGACCGTAACCACGAGCATACCCTGCAACAGCGGCACTTCCGGGTAGAACATAGGATCGCCCACAGCAGAGCCCAGAGCAATGATAATCACAAAATCAAACGGGGAAAGCTGCCTGAGCCCACGCTTACCCATCAGCCGCAACATGAAGAGTGCCCAGGCGTAGATAATGATCGTGCGCACGACAATTTCCAGGTAGAAGAGCGGCGGTGCGTCGCCAAGGAACATACGTCTAAGGTCAAAGGCCTGCGTCACATCCATATTGCCAGTCCTCCTATCCTATACGGTGAACAGCCATACGCCCGCCGGGTTACCGGCGCAGCGAACCCTTACCTCTTCTGCGAAAACCCGCGCTCAGGCTCCCCGTTTCTAATTCCCGCCACGTCCCGAGAGGAAAAGATAAGCGTAAAGCAGCAAGCCGCTGCCCAGCCCCACCGCCCACTTCACGGGCCAGGGTATCAGCTCGTTAGGCGAAATGAACCCTTCGATGGCACCGGCGATCACCAACAGAGGTACTGCGCCCACGATAAGGCGCACGGCCGAGCGGGCGGCCATGCGCAATGAATCGCGCCGCCGGAGCAGGCCTGGGCGCAAAATGGACCAGCCGAGCAACAACCCCGCGCCCCCGGCCATGAAGATGACGGAAAGCTCGATGACCCCGTGGCCAATGACAAACGTCCACAGCTCAAACCCAACCCCGTAATGCGCCGTCAATCCTGTGAGCCCTCCGATCAACATGCCGTTGAGTACCATGATGTAAAGCGTGAGCAACCCCAACAACATGCCCCCGCCGAAGGCCAGGAAAGTAACCTGGATATTGTTGCGCATGATAAAAGCGGACGTGTACGGTCGCTCCGCTACCGGAATTTCCACCCACAACTCGCGCTCCTCGATCAGCGGCACAAGTTCCTGCACTTGCGGCGGCAGCAGCCAGCGCGACGCTTGCGGATTCCAGCCGGTGACCAGACCCACCAGCAAACCGGGCACGATGAATAAAAGGGCCGCGCCTATGAAAAAGGGTAACGTCTCTCGAAAAGTTTGAGGAAAGCCGGTTGTCACAAAGCGCTTGAGACGATCGATGGCTAATGGTTCATCCTGATACACCAGGGCGTGCCCCCGCGCCACGAGCTGGTTCAGGTAGCGGGTCACCTCGTGATCCGGAAAATCTCGCTGGGCCAGGGCCAGGTCGGATGCTGCCGCCCGGTATAAGCGGCTGAGAGTCGTGACCTCCGCAGGCGAAAGTCGACGCACGCTCCGCTGGCCCCGATCTAGCAACTGGGAGAGCGCTTGCCACTCATTTCGGCGTGATTCCAGGAGTTTCTCTGGCGTCATTGCTCTGATTATACAGAAAAATGGTGCTCTGCACTGCTTACGGATAAACGGAGGGTCACGGTGCCCAACCAGTCCAGTTGCCAGCGTCTGCCGTGAACATTACAATCAGCGGCGCGATGGTTGACAAACAGCTTGACATCCACACACCGGAAAACGTAGCTTTTGGATATCAACTCGCGGGCATCGGCTCCCGCTTCATTGCCGCGCTTGCCGACACGTTAATCATCGTCCTCCTGCAAATCATCGCCAATCTGTTGCTATTGCTGATCATTGGACCATCGCTGGGCGCCGGGCTCGAGGCCAGAGACAGCCGGGCTCTCTCCTGGGCAGCCGCTCTGATCGGCCTCATCGCCTTTGGCCTGCTCTGGGGCTATTATATTTTCTTCGAAATGTGGTGGAACGGGCAGTCGCCCGGCAAGCGGCTGGTGGGCCTGCGCGTCATCCGCAGCGATGGCACGCCCATCAGCCTTTCCGAAGCGATTATCCGCAACCTGATACGACTTGTAGACTTTCTCCCACTCTACTATGGCGTCGGAGTGATCACCATGTTCATCGACGCCCAGGCGCGCCGCCTGGGCGACCTGGCAGCAGGCACGCTGGTCGTTTACGATCGCGGCGCTCTGACGCTGGAGAGTCTGGAACGCCGGCAAACCGCAGCAGCGAGGGCCATTCCCTATCTCGACGCTGAATTCGACCGCGAAGCGCTCCCTTTGGAACGCCTCGATGCGCGAGACGTGGCTCTGGCCAATTCGTTCCTGGAGCGACGTTATGAATTGGAAAACGAAGCGGAACTGGCCCTGGATCTGGCCCAGCGATTGTGGCAAAAGATGGAACTCCCCCCGCGGACGTTACAACAGCGGGAAGCGCTGGCCCTCCTGCAGGCGGCGGCGCAACGGGACCAGGCGCCTGTTCGCCCCAACGCTTCCCCAGATCCTGCACGTTAACGACGACCAAATCCACTGGTGGTGCCTCGGGCCACGCCCGTTGTGTTGCGCGGCTTCATAAACATCTTCGGCGGCAGCTTAAATCCGTGGTTCTTCAGCCGCTGACTGTAATGCGGGCGCAACCCACCGGTAACGAATTCGCCGACGACCTTTCCTTCAGAATCTTCGCCCTGCTCCTCAAATTTGAAGATGTCCTGCATGACTACATTCTTGCCTTCCATGCCCGCGATCTCCGTGATCTGAGTCACTTTGCGGCTGCCGTCGCGCAGGCGCGCCTGTTGCACGATTAACTGCACCGCCGATGCGATCTGCTTGCGCACGATTTCAATGGGCATCTCGATACCGGCCATCAGGACCAGCGTCTCCAGGCGCGAGATTGTGTCGCGCGGTGTATTGGCGTGCACCGTGGTCAGGCTACCATCGTGGCCCGTGTTCATCGCCTGCAACATATCCAGGGCCTCGCCGCCGCGGCACTCGCCGACCACAATGCGCTCCGGTCGCATACGCAACGCATTGCGCACCAGGTCGCGCACTTCGACATTGCGCTCTTCTGGACTGTCGGCATGGCGCGTTTCCAAACGCACCACATGTGACTGATCCAGACTCAACTCCGCCGCGTCTTCGATGGTCACAATGCGGTCACCGTCAGGGATAAAACCAGAGAGCACGTTGAGCAGCGTCGTTTTGCCCGATCCGGTGCCGCCGGCAATGACGATATTCAGCTTAGACACCACGCACGCCTCCAGAAAACGGGCCATATCCGATGTCAGGCTGCCAAAATTGATCAAATCCTCGATCTTCAGCTGTTCTTTAGCAAACTTTCGGATGGTAATAGAGGGACCGTCAATGGCGCAGGGCGGAACAACGGCGTTAACGCGCGAACCATCTGGCAAACGTGCGTCGACCAGCGGCGTGCGCGCATCCACGCGCCGGCCCAGCGGGTGCACGATCTTGTTGATGATTCGAACCACATGATCGTCATCGGCAAAGCGTACGTTGGTCAACATCACTTTACCGCCCCGCTCCACGTAGATTTGCTGCGGGCCATTAACCATGATCTCCGAGATGTTGTCATCCGCGAGCAGCGATTCCAACGGTCCAAAGCCCAGCACCTCATCCATAACGTCAGCTACGAACTGTGACTTATGCCGGTCCGGAATCTCAATCTTCTTGTGTTTGCGCGCTGCCTCGATGCGCTCCTTAATCAATCTGCTTGTTTCGGGCGTGCGCCGTAGAGGTAAGTCCTTTTGTTTCAATGCAGCCTCAAGCCAGTCCGCCAACTGCAATTTCAGAGGCCAGAGATCGCCGTCTACGGCGATCTGCCGGCTTCCACCATTCAGTGACGCCCGGTCTACCTGGGCCTGTGCAACGGTCATCTTGCTTCCTCCAGAAAAAGAGTCTCAGGGAGCGTACTCTGATCGTAAGAGTGGATTGTACGAGTATCAAGGCAATCATACGTTCCAACGGCCGGTGTCTCAATGGCGTAAAAGTACCACAGATACCGTCGAGGCCCGCTCGACCGGGCAGGACGAATCACGGTTGACAGACCCCGTCTATCTGGCAGGACTCTCCGTTTCGACTATACTTCTCACTATGAAACGTGCGGCGATATTCCTCCTTTTCATACTGCTTCTAACGGTAGCAGGCTGCGAGCTGGATGACGGGAGCGACCCTACCCCTTCCTCCACGGAAATGCCACCTATTCCTACGCCGGCCGATACACCGGCTCTGGAGAGCACGCCGCGCACGACACCAGCTATCACCCCGCCGCCACGCGAGTTAACCCTGACCCTGTGGACCGGTCCAGACGTCGCACCAGACGAAGAGCTCCCGGGCGGAGACATTCTGGCCGAGCAACTCAATGCCTTTCAAAGCAGCCATCCCGATATCACCCTGTCCGTTGAGGTAAAGACAATCGTGGAACAGGGCGGCTCACTCAGTTATCTGCGCACGGGCCGCTCCGTCGCTCCTTCCATCCTACCCGACGTGGTGTTGCTGCCCGCCAACCGTCTGGCTGACGCCAGTTCGCAGGGCCTGATCTATCCGCTCGACGGCCAGCTAAGCGAGGAGATGATCGACGACCTCATTCCAGCGGCAAGAGAGCTGAGCCACGTTGATGACCGGATTTTCGGCTATCCCTTCGCTTTGACCGGGCTACAGCACCTGATTTATAACGAGAGCGTGATTACCGAAACAGTCTCCACAAACTGGACTACTCTGCTCTCGGAGCCACCGGCCCCCTTCCTGCTTCCCGCCGCCGGAACCGCCGGGGCAGAACTACCGCTGCATTTCTACCTGGCGAACGGGGGAACCCTGGTCAATGACACTGGCCAGCCCGCGCTCCAGGAGGAGCCGCTCACCGCCGCCCTGGACGAGATTCGCCGCGGCGTCGATGCCGGCCTCATTGACCGCCAGAGCGGCAGCACGGCAAGCGTCGAACAGACCTGGCAAATCTTCAACAGCAATCCTTCCTATCTCATTCAGACATCCGCCGGTTACTTCCTGGACCAGGAAAGGGCAGACGCCACACGTAACTATCAGGCGCTTCCCCTGCCCGGCCTGCAGGGCCCCTTACCGCCCACCGTCAACGCCTGGACCTGGGCCATCACCACGCCAGATCCCACGCGTCAGGCGCTGGCAGCCGAATTGATCCGCTGGCTGGGCTCCAGCGCCAACGTTGGTGAATGGACGCTAGAGAGCAACACGCTCCCGGCGCGGCAGAGTAGCTTCGAAGTGTGGCCTGAGAGCGAGTACATGAACTTCCTTCAAAGACAGCTATCCGCTGCGGCGCCCGCGCCGCGTGGCGCCAATAACAACATGCTCAGCGCACTCAGCCGCGCTGCCAGCAACGTCATTCTGGGCCTGAGCAGCCCTGAAGAAGCAGCTGCTGAGGCAGTGGAGGCGCTACAACCATGAAGTCCGGTTTCCTATGACTGTTGTCTATAAACAGGCCGCCAACCACGTCGAAACCATGATCGAAGCGGCGCTTGCAGCCGCAGATCCCGCCGGGGCCGTACGGCGTCACCTGCAGAAGGATGGTCGCAGCCTGCTCGTCGGACCGTATCGTTATGATCTCGATCGCGGGCGCCTCTTTCTGCTATCCGTGGGCAAAGCGGCTCTGGCGATGGGGCGAGCGGCGCTACAGGAACTGGAAGGCGACATCGCTGCCGGCATCATTATTGGTAAGCCGTCACCGGGAATGCCTGCCCGGCGCTACACGTCTACTGTCGGCGATGGGCGCGCACAGGTGACTATTTACGAAGCTGGCCATCCCGTCTCCGACGAGAATAGCCTGTTGGCAACGAAGAGTGTCATCGACCTGATACAGGAAACGGCGCCCGGTGACCTCCTCCTATGCCTCATTTCCGGTGGGTCCTCGGCCTTGCTCACACAACCTGTTATCTCCCTGAACCAGTGGCAGGACCTGACGCAGGCGTTGCTGGAAAGCGGCTGCACCATTAATGAGCTTAACTGCGTGCGTAAACAGCTGGATCAGGTCAAAGGGGGCGGGCTGGCCGAACTGGCAGCGCCCGCAGCCACGATCAGCCTCATCCTCAGCGACGTCGTGGGCAACCCGCTCGACGTTGTCGGCAGCGGGCCGACGGCTCCTGACCCTGACTCACCGGCCGAAGCATTATCAGTGCTTCACCGCTACAATATCGCTCGCCACGTCACGCCTGAGACCTGGGCGCTTATTACCGAACGGCTGACCAACCACCGTCAGGCCACTTCTCTTGCTCGCTTCTCCCGGCTGGAGGTCAGGAACGTCATTGTCGGCGACGTTCGCCGTGCAGCCGAGGCAGCGCGCACCACGGCGTCAGACCGTGGTTTTCAGGCGCAGATGCTCACTGCACATCTGGAAGGGGAAGCGCGCGAGGTTGGGCGCGTGGCAGCAGCGCTGGCCAAAGATGCGCCTCCGGGCGCCTGCCTCATTCTCGGCGGTGAGACAACGGTCACCGTGTGCGGTGATGGACTGGGCGGAAGAAACCAGGAGCTGGCCCTGTCTGCCGCGCTGCGCCTGTTGGGCGCGACCGATCGCGTCGTGTGCACCTTTGCCACTGATGGCGAGGACGGCCCTACGGACGCCGCCGGCGCGCTGGTCAGCGCCGAAGTCCCCGCGCTGGCACGCCGTGAGGGACTGGATATGCTCGACTTCCTGGACCGCAACGACAGTCACGGCTTCTTTCGCCGCCTGGCTCAAGAGACAGAGCGCGATTTCCTGTTGCGACCGGGACCGACCGGAACCAACGTCAACGACCTGCTGTTTATCCTCAGCTACCCTCCATCGTAAGCCTTATCTGGCTCACGGTTGCCAGGCTGGCGCCAGCCGCGCGACACCGTCGCCGACGAGCGGCAGCGGCGCACCGGCGTCAGGCGCCATACGGTACAGGCGCCACACCTCGTCTTCGGCAACCGCAGCGCTAAACACAATCTGGCTGCCGTCGCCAGACCACGCCACCGAACGAATGAGATATCCGCCGGCTACTTGCCGGGACGAGGCCCCATCGGCCGTAATCCAGTGCAGCGTGCCCCAAACCTGCGGCTCAGCCGCCGCCAGATAGAGGATGCCGTCGCCGTCCGGGGACCAGAGGGGGGCTACGTGGCGGGCGCCAACCTCGGGTCTCGTCAATGGAGCCAGACCACTGCCATCGGCTCCAACTGTATAGAGGCGCCCATGCCCTGCTTCGTCGCGCCCGCTGAAAACGACACGGCTTCCATCAGGCGACCAGCCGTGGCCCGTGTCCAGAATCGTGATCCCCAGCTCTCTGCCCGCCACGAGCGGCTGCCGGTTCCCGCCGGGAAAGTCCAGCACATAGAGCGCCCCGGCCGCTTCCTGTGGTGAGGATTGCTGGTAGAGTAAGCGACCGCCGTCCGGCGACCAGACCGGCCGCGTCGCGCTGTCGCCGTCGTCAGTCGTTGTCAACTGCTGCAATGAGGCGCCATCGCTGGCGACAACGAAAATCTCCCAATTTGCCTGATCGCTTTCCGACGGTGGCGCGGCCTGGAATGCGATATGCACCCCGTCCGGCGACCACGCCAGACTCGAAATGTCCCCTTCTCCATCCGTCAACGGGCCCAGATCGGTGCCCCCGGCAGTGAACACGTGCAGAATGTCGCCTGCGCCCTCGGTCGCCGAGCGAATGACCGC
>DATHSI010000082.1:0-6572 GCA_035464315.1 Candidatus Sulfomarinibacteraceae bacterium | reverse complement strand
GTCACAATGGCAGCGGCGATCTCTGTCTGGCCTTCGCCACCGGCACCCACATCCCCGCCGGCGCCGGCGAGCCCGTTTCCGTGAAGATGATGCCCAACCAGCACATGAACCCCCTCTTCAGCGCCGTCGCCGAAGCGGTGGAAGAAGCGATCCTCAACACCCTGACCGCCGCGGAGACGATGACGGGCTACAAAGGCCACACGGCCCACGCGCTGCCGCTGGAAGCGGTGCGGGAGATTATGAAGGGGAGGGGGGTGGAGAATAGAGATTGGAGATCAGAGATTGGAGATTAGAGATCGGGGATTGGAGATCGGCGTACTCTCGCTCGCTCCGCGGCCCTCACTGTAAGGTTATTTCTACAGAACCTGCAACCTGAAACCTGCCAACCTCAAACCACCAGATGCCAATCCAGGAAGCGCTCGATGCGGCGGTAGGCGTCTAGCTGGGTGGCGCGTTTGAGGAAGCCGTGCGGCTCGCCGGCGTAGGTTTTGTACTCGAACACCTTGTCCGCCCGGCGCATAGCGTCGGCCCATTCTTCTGACGCCTGCGGGGGCACCACGTCGTCCAGCAAGCCGTGCAGCAAGAGGACGGGCTTTTCGATGTTATGCACGTCGCGGATGGGCGAGCCGGCCTCGAACACCTGGCGGTTGTGGCGCGGGTGCCCCAGGAATATCTCGGTGTACAGGCGCAGGTCGCGGTTGCACTGCGCCCAGGAGGTCATCAGGTTGGCGTCGCCGTATTTGCTGACGCCACAGGCGTAAAGGTAATCGGGGTCGCGCGCCAGGCAGCAGGCCACCATATAGCCGCCGTAGCTGCTGCCGTAAATGGCCAGCCGCTGCGGGTCGATGCCCGGCAGCTCTCGCGCATAGCGCGCCGCGTGCAGGCAATCTTGCGCGTCGCCCTGGCCCCAATCGCCGTAGTTGGCGTGCTCGAAATCGATCCCGTACCCTGTGCTGCCGCGGTAATTGGGACAGAGATAAGTGTATCCTTTGGCCACGAGATATTGGGCCAGGATGTCCCACTCAAATAGGTACTGCGCCGACGGGCCGCCGTGGGGGTAGACGACGACCGCGCCGTTCGGTTCTTGCGGCCGGTAGAGAAAGGCCGGGATCTCCAGCCCATCGTAACTACGGTAGCTGACCCGCTCCGGCTGCACCAGGCGTCTGGCCTGCAAGGCGGGCGGGTTGGAAAAGGTCAGCTGTGTCAGATCGCCGCCGGGCAGCGATACACGGTAGAGGTCCGGCGGCTGCGACCAATCTTCATAGGCCACGGTCAGCCCCTCGCCGTCCGGCGTCCAGTTCAGTTGCGCATAGATCCCTTTGCCCGTTTTGACGTCCGTCAACGCGCCGTCGGACACGTCCAGCAGGGCCAGGTCGAACGCGCCGCCGCGGTTCACGGTGCAGGCCAGCCGCTGCCCGTCCGGCGACCAGGCGAACTCGCCCACGTCTGCGCCAATGTGGCTTAACTGGCGTCGCCCCTCGCCGTCCGGGCGCGCCAGCCACACCTCGTTGTAGCCCGAGGCCTGCGAGAGATAGGCTAGCGTGCGCCCATCTGGCGACCAGCGCGCCTGCCAGGTGCGCACCCCGGGCTCGCCCGCCAGCGTGCGCACCTGTCCCGTCTCCAGAGACAGCAGGCGCACGTCCAGCCGCTTGAGGTCGGAGAAGGGGCG
This sequence comes from Candidatus Sulfomarinibacteraceae bacterium, assembly GCA_035464315.1. GTDB lineage: Bacteria > Chloroflexota > Anaerolineae > Promineifilales > Promineifilaceae > JAAYYY01. The sequence goes on along the minus strand of DATHSI010000082.1, from coordinate 4,903 downwards.
GAAGGTGAAGGCCACGTGTTGTCCATCCGGGGCCGGGCGCGCGTCCCACACGTCCCCGCCGCTGTCCGCCACCAGCGCCCGGGGCCAGCGTCCCTCGCGGTCGGTCAGCAGCAACTGGGTGCTATCTTCACGCTCTACGCTGACCAGCAGGCGCCGGCTGTCGGGCATCCACACCGGGGAAAACGCGCCGGCGGCGAAGTCGCTGATCCGTTGCGGCAGGCCGCCGCTGAGCGGGGCAACGTGCACGTGGCCCTTCATGGTGAAGGCCAGCCACTGCCCGTCCGTCGACCATTGCGGCGTTTCGTCGGACCAGTAGGCCACCGGCGCCCGTTCCATGGAAATGCGCCGGGGCCAGCCGCCGCCGGCGGACATGACGTAGACGTCGGAGAGGTCTTCGCGGTCCCAGATAAAGGCGATCTGCCGCCCATCGGGCGACAGGCGGTGGTTGCGCACGCGGTTAACGCCCGTGATCAGCGGCAGGCTCCAGCCGTCGGGCGCTTTCAGATCGGGCCGCGCCAGGCTGGGCCAGCCGTTGTACTCGTATTTTTCTTCGACGGTGAGAGCCTCTTTGCCGGCGTCGTCGCTCATCCTTTCTCCTGTTCTGCTCCCCACAGACCGTAGCCCGCCCGCCGCCGCTCCTCGCGCCGGCGGTGCTGCTCGTGAATTTCGCGCACGTGGGCCGCCTTTTCGGCCGCCGCCGCCTCCAACCAGGCGCGCCCGTTTTCGGCCGTGGCCAAAGTGCCCGCGCCGTAAGCGCCGCTGATCGTGTCGTCGTCCCAGGGGGGATTGGCTACCAGCGCCCCGCCTTCGATCCAGTCCATGTAGTAGTTCTCGGTGCTGATGAAGTCCATCTCGTCCACGGCGCGCGCCATGTGCACCAGGTCTGGGGCCAGGTGCAACATCATCGCCGTCTCCAGCTCGCCCGCGTGGCCCATGCCGCCGCGCGGCGAGCGGCGGCGCTCGGCCAGCGCCTGCGCGCCCTCCTTGCCCGACGTGTGCAGCCAGGCCGTGGCGCAAAAGATGCGCCGGTGGCGCTCGCCGGCGTACTTGACGACGTTGACCAGAAACGAGACGTTGCCGCCGTGTCCGCTCATCAGGTAGAAGCGGTCGAAACCGCGCGCCACGAGCACGTCCACCACGCCCAGCCAGAAATCCTCAAAGGCGCGCCCGCCCACGTTCAGCGTACCCGCAAACGAGGGGCGGTGCGTGCTGACGCCGTAGGGAAAGGCGGGCAGCGCAACCGCCATCTCCGGCGCGGCCTGCACCGCGCCGCGGGCGATGGCCTCGATGATTGCCGTGTCTGTGCACAGCGGCAGGTGATAGGCGTGCTGCTCGGTGTGGCCCACGGGGATCAATACCACGCGTTCCTGGTGCTCGTCCCCGGGCAGCGAGGCGGCGCGCTGCGTGTACGTCTCGTGGGGCAGCACGATGCGCGCCGCGCCGAGACCCAGGTCCAGATCCGGCGGGGTCAGGGCGTAGACGCGCATAAAACCGTCGTCGCGCAGGCTGTCCAGCAAATTGCACAGCAACCGGCCCAGCAGCGGTTCGGACACCGCCAGGCCGCTCCCGCGCCAGCCAAAGGGCAGGGGCGGCAGCAGACCGGCGCGTGGCGGATCGCCCAGCGCTTCCGCCAATTTCTGGCGGTCGTACCCGGCTCCGAGGGGGATGATCAGCGGCGTGGTCCGCGGCAGATCGGCCACTTCGGGCCACGTCAGGCGCTCATAGGGGACAAAGTGCGTCATGGGGCGCGATTATAAGCGATTCCTTACGCGCGTCGACCCTTGCCGCCCTCAGCGCCGGCGTAACCGCAACAGCGCGCCGCCGCTCACAAGGCCCACCGTTGCCAGGGTGAGCGGAGGCAGCGCGCCCGCCTGCGCGCCGCTCGGTTCTGCGCCCGGCTGGTGCGGGCTTGATAGCAGCGGCAGGAACAGTTGGAAGCTGTCTCCAGGGTCCGGATCAGGCGTGGGATCGGGGTCGGGCGTGGGATCGGGGTCGGGTGTGGGGTCTGGATCCGGTGTGGGATCGGGGTCAGGCGTGGGATCCGGATCCGGGTCGTCGTCCGGGGCGACCACACCCAACGTCCAGGCCGAGAATTCCGTGACGCCGGCGACCGCAACGGTATTGTTTTCCGGGTCGCGGCTGCCGGCGGGGACGTGTACCCAATCGCTGCCGTCGTAGCGCAAGGCGTCCAGTTGCGCCTCGTCCTGACCGTTCAGCTCTGCGGTCTCGTAGCCGAAGATAACGTCCGCCGTGAACGCGCCAGAACCGCCGCCGCCGCTGATCTCGTAGAGGCGGTTGATGACGTCATCCTCGGGCTGCGACATGGGAAACTGGTCGCGGTGCACGGTGACGGCAACGGTTTCCACATCTTCGCTGTCGAATCGAATGCTGACGCCGGTGTTGCCAAACTTGTAGAGGCCCGGGCCGTCGATGGTGCGCGTGACCGTCTCGCTGCCCAGCAGGCGCAGGTTGCCGGACAGGGCCAGGGCATACGGTTGCGGCCCCTGCGGCACGTTGTGTCCGGAGACGGTCAGCGTGTAGACGCCGGTGGGCGGCGCGGCGACGTCGATGCCCACGAGGTTATTGACGCGGTCGAAGGTCGGTGACTCATCGGGGCTGCGGACGACGGCCTGGATAATAAAGTTGTGCGTCTCCAGCGCTGACCAGGCGCCGACACTTTTTGTGTAACTGCGCGTCTCAGACGGATCTTTCCCGCCATTGATCCACAAATCATCATCTGGCAGGACCACACCGATATAAAAATCACCGCTGTTGATCGCTATATCGTGGGCAGCGAGAGGGATTGGATGATAACCGAGGGCGGTTATCGCAGACGTGCCGGAGGCCAGCAGCGTGCCAGGCAACCCGCCCGCGCCGTCGTCATCGTAAATCTCGTAAGTGAAACTCTTGGGATAAGCACCTGAATATGACGCGAGATAGAACAGCGCCGTTTCCAGAGTAGCCGGATAGGAAGCCGGTGTGAAGCGCACGGCGGCGCGAACATCATCGGTAGAACTGTTGTATAGCCATTCGTATGGCGGCGCGTCGTAGTTAATGTGCTCGGAAGCGCCGCCCCCGTTGGCGTTGCTCGCGTAGTAGCTAGCGCCCCCCGGGCCTTCCAGCATCAAGTCCAGATCGTTGACCAATCCGCCGGCTGCGGCCGGGCTGCCGGGGTAATCGGTCCAGGCCAGCGTTGCAGAGAGCGGCGTCGTTTCTGTGATTTCAAAACTGTAGGCTGCCGCCTCACCTGTGTTTAGCAGATTGAGGCTGCTGGTCATGACGGCGCTGGTATCCCACCAATGTTTGGCGGAGAAGGAAAAGAGGGACCCTTCCAAATTGACGCGTCCCCAGCCGCTTTGCGGGCTGGGGCGGGTCATCGTAATCTCCTGGCCGGCCCCCACACCATACTGCCCCGGAAAGATGTCTATAGCGCCGTTGATCAACGTGGCCTTCATCAGTGCCGCTGATGGCGCGTATGTTTCCTGCTCCATGAAATATTGGCGCACCAGCCCTGAGGCGCCGGCGACCAGCGGCGTGGCCATGCTCGTGCCGCCAAGGTACATGTAGTCGTCGTTGATGGCGAGCCAACCGTTGCCGCTGATCGCCGATGAACGCGCCGAGGCGATAAACGTGCCCGGCGCTACCAAATCCGGCTTAACGCGGCCGTCCAGCGTATAGCCACGGCTGCTGAACGCGGCGAGACCGTCAGGATCGTCCGCAAAATAGTCGGGAGCGATAGGCGCAGCTGGGTAACCGAAACTCGCACCCCAGGTGTACAGGGTCAATTCTGGCCGGTCGTTTTCTGATGCGCCAACGGTGACGGCGTTTTTTGCTGTGCCCGGCGCCCCGATAGAAGTGTAGTCGATAACGCCATCGCTATTCACATCCTGACCGTCATTGCCGGCGGCAAAGAGCACCAGGAAATCCTTGTGATCCCACGTGAACTCATCGAGGTCCTGCGCGTAGGAAGTGTACATACCGTTGACATTGCTGCCCCAGCTATTGGTATGGATGCGGGCGCCGTGGTCATAGGCTTCCTGGAAGAGATCGTTGAGATCGTTTGGTATACCGCTAAGAGTTTGCTGGGAGTTATTCTCGATGGCCTGGAAAATCAGACTGGCCTCTGGCGCAGCGCCGGCGTACGCGCTGGCCGGATAATCGTGATTGGCCGGATTGCTGCCCGACAACTGTCCGTTGCCCAATACAGAACCGGCGACGTGCGTGCCGTGTCCACTGTTCACGTCGGCGGAGCCATCCCCGACCCAATCAAAGAGCGCCAGCACACGGCTATTTCCGCTGCCATCTTCAAAATCGTCATGTAACGAACCCGGGCTGGTCGAACCCTGGTCTAGGCCGGTGTCGGCGACGGCGATAATCTGCCCATCGCCGAACAGACCGTGATTGTTCCAGACGTCATCGACGTTCATAATGCCGGTGGCCTCGTTGTTATAGAGGCGCCACCGGGGAGCTTCCTCTACCCATTGCACGCCGTCGATGGCTGCGAGTTCCAGCGCCCGGTATGCATCGATTTGCACTCGCAGTTTGCTTTTCCACCGGCTGCCTGTTTTTTCAAGGAGGGCGCCCCCCATCGCGGTTATATCCGCTGCAATGCTTTCTGCGCTATGTCCGGCAAAAGTGACGACATTCAGCGTTAGCGCCTCTGCTATATCCCCTGGTGTGGGCGCGGCGGTCCGTTCCAACAGCGCCGGTGAGAGACGATACACCGGCCGGTAGAGTCCAACCCAACGCACAACGTCCAGCCGGCGGACATCCGCCGCTGTCGCCCCGTCCAGGCGGGCGATGAAGGCGTAATCAGGGACGTAGTCCAGCAGTTCAACGCCCAGTTGCGCCACGGCAGCCTTATGCGCCTCGCGAATGGGGCCGTGGAACTGCACGATGTAAT
>DATHSI010000081.1:0-3931 GCA_035464315.1 Candidatus Sulfomarinibacteraceae bacterium | reverse complement strand
AGAGTACGGGTTGTTGCTGGCGCTGCGCCTGGGGCTGTTGTTCCTGGGAGCGGGGGTACTGGGCTTCTTCCTGTACCAGAACGCGACGAGCCCGGGACGGGAGCGCATCATGGGCATCCTGGCGTATGCCGCCTTCGCCTTCGTGCTGGTGGCCGAAGTGATGGGTCGTTTCCTGTTCTACGCCAGCCACATCGGCATCGGCGTGTGACGGAACGTAGCGGTTTAACTGAGTAATAATGAGAACACCGGGGGAGCCCGCGAGCTCCCCCGGTATGCTGCCGAGACCGACTACAAGAGACCTGTGATGCGCCGACTGAAGAGAATGAACTTATCGATTATCTTGTGGCGCTTCTCCCGGTATGTGGGGGTGGCGCTCGGCGTGTTGCTCTTGTGGCTGGCGCCCACCGTCGCTCATGCGCAGGATGGTGACAGCGCTCTATCGGTGATGATTGAGTGGCCCAACGAAGGCGAGACGTTCTATGCCGGGCCTAGCTCGTTGCTGTACAAAGTGCCCATCAAGGGACGTGTGGAAAGCGAAACGCACGAGCCGGATGAGATCGCGGTGCAACTGGACGTCTTTCACGGCGACGAGCTTATCGGTACGTTGCTCCACGATTTAGATGAGGGCGGCGGCTTCGAATTCCAGGTCACCGTAAACCCTCACGGCTCCACGGAACAGTTTACCATTGGCTTTTACGACTGCGGCCTTTTGTGTCATAGCGAGGGCGAAATGCCGCTGCGACCGGGCCATCTGCGCCTGCTGGTCACTGCCACGGCTCGTGATGGGGCTGAGGCCAGCGCGACACGACAGGTGACCGTCGACGTGGCGCAGACGGCGACGGTGCCGGTGGACGTCGTGCTCGACGGCGAGCAGGTTGCCGTTGCGGACGTTACGGTGTCCGCCGCCACCCGCGTCTATCTATGGCGCGCCCGCTTCGGCAGCGGGCTCAGCGACTCGGAGGGGCGCGCCGAAGTCGCAGTGGAGGCGCTGAGCCAGGCGCCCACGGAGTACGTCTTTCGCGTGGAGCCGACGGTGGTGGACGGGGTGCTGTACGAGGGGCTGGCGCCGGAAACGGTGCGCCTACCGCCCGGCGCGGAGAGCGCGCCGCCTATTACGCTGGCAGTGACTTCCCGCCGCGGTTCGATTGCGGGCAGTCTATCCTCTGCAGCGGTGGTTCCAGGGGGGACCGAAGTGTGGGCCATTCGCCTGCCGGACGGCGCTGCCTTCAGGACAGAGATCAACGAGGAGGGCCGCTTTCAATTCAGCGATCTCCCTGTGGACGAGTATCTGGTCACCCTGGACCACGCTGCGCTGTTGCAATCCGGCTGGCAATCGCCGCCACACACGCTGGACCTGGCGCAGGAACTGGAGGCAGAGGCGACACTGGCCCTGGCCCAGCTCCCGGGCGTTCCGCTGCAGGGCGTGATCCGCGACGAGAGTGGGCTACCGTTACCGTTTGCGTGGGTTGACGTGCGGGACAGCGGCGCAACGGCGGCGACGACGCCGGATGATGGCCGGTTTACGTTGGGCGGCCTGCAACGGGAGCCGACCACGGTTACTTTCCAGGCGCCCGGTCACTACGCGCGGGCGCAGGTGGTCGAGGCGCAGAGCGGCGAGGCTCATAGCGTGGCGCTGGTGCGCAAACCGGATACACGCGCGCTGGCCTGGGGCCAGGGGGAAGTGGTCGTTCCCGTCGAAAGCGAGGCGACGCTGGAGGGGCAGACAGTGATCCTGGAGCAGGGCTGGCTGTGGGGCGAGGGGGGTGACGCGCCGCTGCAGTTGGAAACGCCGGTGGCGACGATGGCTGTGGACGAAGGCCGCTTTGCCCTGGAGTATCTGCCGGGCCGCCACGCCTGGTTCTACCTGTTCGAGGGGGCGGCTGAGTTACGGTCTCCCTCCGGCGGCGAGGCCATCGCGTTGCAGGGGGGGCAGATGGTCAATCTGTACAACGGAGAGGGCCTGCGCGTGGTGTCCTATGAGCCTGCGGTGGTGCACGCGCTGCACGGACGGCAAGCGTCCCCGCTGCCGGTTGCCTGGGAGCCCACGATGTCGGCGCGCGTGAGAGATGGGCTGGCGCGGCTGGGCATTGGCGCGGCGCAAGTGGTTACATTTGTCACCTATCTTTTAGTCATCTTGTCCCTACTCTCACTGCCTCTGCTCCCTCTATACTTGACTCGAAGACGACGGAGAGCGTCACAGCAACGTTCCCAAACGGAGGCATAACTTGACGAAAATAATCACAGAACGCTCGAAGGAACAGTGGGCGGAATTATTGGCGGGCCAGTACCTGCTCTTCGGCCTGCTTGGAAAATTGTTTTACAACATACCGGACGCCGAGTTGCTGGACACGCTGGTGCAGGACGATGTGTTCGATGAAGCGCCTTTCGCCGCCACACAAGCGCCGGCGGTTGAAGGATTGGGCCTGCTGCGCGAGTGGAGCGAAGCGTACGCGCATTCAGAAGAGCAGGGAGAGATGCTGGCTGACGTCAAAGCGGACCATACCCGGCTTTTCGTGGTGACCGAGAAGTTGCCGCTAACTCCCTGGGAGTCGGTTTACTATAGTGAAGAGCGTTTGCTGTTCCAGGAAAGCACCGTAGACGTGCGCAACTGGTACGCGCAATTTGGTCTGGAGACGGTCACCGGTCGCAGCGAGCCTGAGGATCACATTGGCCTGGAGCTGGCTTTTGTGGCTCACCTGGCCCATCGGGCGCTGATGGCGCTGGACGCGGGCAACGAGCAGGCGTTCCAGCAGTTGCTGGCGGCGCAAAAGGGCTTTTGCCAGAAACACCTTATGGTCTGGGCGCCCTTATGGTGCGCTCAGATGGTGGAGTATGCGCGCACGGATTTCTATCGTGGCCTGGCCCTGCTTCTGCGCGGCGCTCTCGACGAACTAGCGACTATCATCGAGGTTCCCCTGCGGGAGGTTGCGCTGACATGAACCTCCTTTCCCTGGCAGAGCAACTGTCAGGTAACGAGGAGGCCGCCGTTCAGTTCGACGCGCGGCGTTGTCTCCACCACGGCGATAAGCTCTCGGGCTGTGACGCCTGTTACGAGGTTTGCCCGGAAGGGGCGATTGAGCCCGGACGACCGCCAACGGTCGAAGGCGAGGCCTGCCGCTTTTGCCGCGCCTGCCTTCCCGTGTGCCCCACGGGGGCTTATGCCATGGAGGACGAGGCGCCCGATCTGATGCATTGCGCCGCTCGCCTGGAGCAGAGCGCGCCGGAGCGATACGGCTTTGAAATTATCTGCCAGCACCATCCCCGCCCGCAGTACGGGCCGGATGCTGCTGCTATTCGCATCCGCGGATGCCTGGCGGGGTTGGGCGCCGCGGCCTACGTGCAGCTCTCTACTCTGTCTGCCGACCATATCACGATCCGTACTGACGCCTGCGAGGGATGTCCCTGGAGCCAACTGGCAGAGCAGATTGAGCAACAGTTAGAGGAGGCGAACGGATTCCTGCAGCCCTGGTTCCAGCGCCCGGCCCTGAATCGTTACGCGGTGGCCGACGAGGACGAGCACAGGCGGCGGCCGGCCTACTCCGCGCACTCGCCGCCGGTCTCGCGCCGCTCGCTGTTCCGGTTTGGGGCAGAGCCGGAGCCGGAGCGGGAGGCGCTGGCCGACGGATTCCATCCCTTCCGCGAGCGGATGCGGCTGCTGAGCGCCCTGCCGGCGTTGCCGGCGTATGAACGGGAGGCGGCGGCGGAGACGGTGATGCCGGGCCCGGGATATGCGACGCTTACGGTATCTGAGGCGTGCAGCGCCTGCGGCACGTGCGCCCGGGCCTGTCCCAGCGGCGCGTTGGAGTTGTGTCTGGACGAGGACGCGCAACGGTTTGCGCTCGATTTTTCGCTGCAGGCCTGCCTGGCCTGTGGCGCCAGCGTTGACCTGTGCCCCGAAGAGGCTATCGAGCTGCACCCGGCGCCTACGGTC
>DATHSI010000080.1:0-30333 GCA_035464315.1 Candidatus Sulfomarinibacteraceae bacterium | reverse complement strand
GTTCTCCGTCTCGTACTCTACGTGCGAGATAGCAATTGTGATGCCCCGCTCTTTCTCTTCCGGCGCCGCGTCAATCTGCTCGAACGCCGAAAAGTCCGCCAATCCCTTCAGCGACAATACCTTCGTGATCGCCGCCGTCAGTGTGGTCTTGCCGTGGTCAATATGCCCAATCGTCCCAATGTTGACGTGTGGCTTATCGCGTACAAATTTCTCTTTGCCCATTTAGAAAACCTGTCTCCTTTTTGTTGTGAACTAACGCGTACCAACACGCGCGCACCCGGTGACCCGTGTTTTGGTGCTGTTGTACAAGATCTATCTGCTTACTCTACGTTGCAGACTCTGGGCAGTTATCCTGCAACAGACAGATATTCTGCAACAGACGCCTTTCACAAGAATACCCCGCCACCCTGTGGGCGGACGGGGCAAAGAGCCCACGATGGGACTTGAACCCATGGCCTCATTCTTACCAAGAATGCGCTCTACCGCTGAGCTACGTGGGCGAGGCGTTACAGTGGGCCAGGCAGGACTCGAACCTGCGAAGGCTATCCGCCAGCGGATTTACAGTCCGCCCCCTTTGCCGCTCGGGACACTGACCCGTGGGTGACAAGCCGACGATGGGACTTGAACCCATAACCTATGCTTTACAAGAGCATCGCTCTGCCAATTGAGCTACGTCGGCAATCTTGACCCCACCCTAAATTTAACAAAGTTAAATTGGGCGGTCAAGCGGGCTCAACGGCGCAATAGAGCGCGCCTCGGCACAGACAAATTAGTATAACAGGTTCTACCCTGCCGTCAACCTGCGAGGCTCATTCCTATGCATTTTTAACAGCAACGTGGCCCGGCATCCGGAGCCAGCTTGCGGACCGCTGTACCGGACAAAGGTGTCCGGCACATAATGTGCTTGACAGAAAGGCCACGGTAGCCACAATTAAGTTTACGGGATCGTTGGCAAACAGGCAACCACGGGACGTGGGTCATGGACATATCGATCAGCCGCCTCAACAACCGTATGTCGTTGCAGGTACCGGCCGAACTCCCCCTGGGGCTCGTCTTCATTGTGGGGCAGGTCGCCAGACTACAACGCAGCCGCGACGGCAAGGTCGTTTTTTTCGAGTTGGTGGAGGGACGCCATCGCTTGCCCTGCCGCCTGCCCGGTCGCGTGGCCCGCGAAACGCTGCTGCGCGAGGGCGACCGCGTGCGGGCCGGGGGACGCCTTCTGTTCAACTCTCGCCTCGCCGGCTATCTGCTGGTCGCCCGTGACGTGGAGGTGCTGCCCTGGCGCTCCGCCGACCCCTCGCTGCAGTCCATCATCGAAGACGCCCAGGCGCGCAAAGCCCAGACGCAGGAAACCCGGCCCCAACAGGGAGCCGCGGTGCAGTCCGATCTGCCGGCCTGGGTAACCAGGCTCGCTCCGCCGGAGGTGCGCCGCGAGCTGGACCTGCAGGCAGAGGTGGAGGTTGAGGACGACCCAGGTGTGAGCGGCCCAGGTGTGGGCGGCCCACATCTGGGGGAGTCCGGTTCCGATGGAGCCGGGGCCTCGCCGGAACTGGACGCCGTCGCCGCTATGGAAACGGAAACACCGGCAGAGTCTGCTCTTTCCCCAGAAATGGTCACGTTTCTTTCACAGGCCATCGACAGCGACGACGACATTGAGCTGACGGCAGAGATGATCAGCAACTACCTGCCCCAGTCGCCGGACGGCGACCCGCAGACCCCACCGGCGCGTACAGAAGCCACGCCCCAGGCTCCCGACGACGCGCCTGCTGACCGGCAACAGGCGCCGGCGCATCAGCCGGCTGCCTCGTGGCGCGCGCACCTGCCGCTGCTGGCGGCGCTTCTGGTCGTGCTACTGTTGCTGGCTGCCGTCCTGGTGCTTATTCTGACCCAGGCCTAGGGATCCCCGGCGCGTCGCTCCCCCCTGTTTCCTGGCACTCCTTACAAAACAGCTCGTACCCCAGAAAGCGCTGCCGCCCTTCTGCGCTCAGCACCCAGGGGCGGCTGACCAGCGGGGGCTTGTGGCGCACGTGCTGCGTGTGCCCGCAGGAGAGGTCGGCTACCCAATCGCCCACCGCGTCCTGGTGGAACCCAACGATCTTGCGCTTCACGCCTGCCGGCGATGCTCGTCGTCCATCAGTCTCGCGCCTCGCCGGGCGTCTCCCCGCCTTCAGCCGGCGCTGCCTCGTCCGCAGCGACGTCTTCTTCGCCCGCTTCGTCTTCGTCGGGCGCGGGCGGCGGTGGTCCCGGCTGCGCCTCATACTCCTCTTGTGTAATGTAATGCCCGCCCTCTATTTCGGCGCTGGTCACGTTGTAGTCGCGATCCAGGTGCACCACGGTGGGGATCTGGCGGAAGCAGGTGCTATCGACAACGGTCTTGTGCCATATGTAGCCATCGTCCGTGCGATTCAAATCGTACTGCTTGTCCGCCCGCAGGCGCACGCGCGCGCCGCAGTTATCGCACTCCACATAAAAGTAGAGCCCCTGCGGGTCGCCGCCCTGCTCCTTCTCGCCGCCGCCAAATAATCGCCTCAGAAAACCCATGGTTGACTCTCCACGTTTGCTGGTATGTGCTAACTGTAACGCATGGGAGCGCGGGTTGCCAGTGGGTGGCCGATCTTTGTTCGCCGGGGAGATTGGGGATTGGAGACCAGAGATCGGAGATTGGAGATTACCGCAATGGACGTTTATAGGACGTTCTAGGTGTATCATATGCCTGACACAGCATACAGCGCTCTGCGCCAAACTCACACACTCGCAGCAACAGGAGGGTTTCCGATGCGCCAATTGTCTCCCATTTTGTTTGTGATCCTGGGCCTGGGATTCATGGTGTTCCACGGAGGCGTTGCAGGACAGACGGAGGTTGCGCCGCACGCGGCGCTGGGTAGTGGTTTCACCTATCAGGGCCGGCTGGCGCTGGAAGGCGACCCCGCCGATGGCCAGTACGATTTCCAGTTCCGGCTGTACGACGCCGCCACTGACGGCAATCTGATCGCCGGCCCGCTGGTGATGACCGATGAAACGGTAGCCGGCGGCGTTTTTACCGTCGTTCTCGACTTTGGCGCGGAGGCCTTCGACGGGCAGGCGCGCTGGCTGCAAATTGCCGTACGCCAGAGCGGCAGCGGCGGCAGCTACAGCGCCCTTTCTCCCCGCCAACGCCTGACCGCCGCGCCCTACGCCCTGCACGCCCAGCGGGCGGACAGCGTATCGTGGGGCAACCTGTTGGTTGCGGCTGAGAGCGGCGGTGATTTCAACAGCGTGCAGGCGGCGCTGGACAGCATCGACGACGCCGGCCCTTCCAATCCCTACCTGGTCTACGTAGCCCCCGGCGTCTACGAGGAGCAAGTGACGCTCAAGCCGCACGTGACGCTGGAAGGGGCCGGCGAGGGAACGACGATTATCCGTTGGACCGGTGGCAGCCAGGCGCCGTGGGAGGGCGACGGCAGCGCCACGCTCATCGGCGTCGATAATGCCACCGTGCGCCATCTGACCGTGGAGAGCGATGGCGCGGGACAGCCGTTCGCCGTGGCCCTCTTCAACGGCGGTGCCTCGCCGACCATCAGCCATGTCACCACCGCCGCCTGGAATGCGGGCGATACGCGCGGTGTAGCCAACTACAACGGCGCGGCGCCGCGCATGAGCGAGATCACGGCCATCGCGGCGGACGGTACCCGCAACCACGCCCTGACCAATGATGGCTCCGCGCCGCTGATCACGGATATTACAGCCACAGCCTCCGGCGGCGATGCCGCTTACGCCATACTCCATTGGGGCGGCGCCACCGCCACACTGACCGGCGTGCAGGCCAGCGCCTCCGGCGCCGATAACAATTTCGCGCTATACGCTAACAGCGCCTCCCCGTCGCTGAGCAATGTGAGGGCCACAGCGACTGGGGGCAACAACAGTTTCGCCGTCTACAACTGGAACGGCGCTTCGCCGCAGATGAGCAACGTAACGGCCTCGGCGTCGGGCGGCAACATCAACTATGGCGTGTTCAACTCCAATGCCTCCCCCACCTTGACGGACGTCATTGCCACAGCCACAGGCGGCAGCAGCAGTCGCGGCGTGTGGAATGCCAACGCCTCGCCGCACATGACCAACGTGACGGCGACAGCGCGCGGCAGCAACGTTGCATACGGCGTTTATAACGGCAACTCGTCGCCCGCGATGCGCAGTATGGTCGTCATGGCCGAAGACGCCATCGGCAGCAACTACGGCGTGTTTAACGATAACGCTGCGCCAACCATGACCGACGTCACCGTCACAGCCTCGGGCAACGACAGTACGAACGTGGCCATTAACAACCAGGATGCCTCGCCGGACCTCTTCAACGTCGTTGCCAGGGCCACAGGCGGCGACTTTAACTGGGGCGTGTGGAGTGCAGATTCCTCGCTCACCATCCGGCACTCGCTGCTCGAAGGCGACAACAGCAGCGTCTATGCCAGCGGCGGCGATGTGCGCGTGGCCAACAGCCAGCTTATCGGCCCGCGCTCGAGCGGCCTGACCTGTTTCGATAACTACGACGAGACTCTGAGCGCCATTACCTGTCCCTGAGCCACACCGGTCGTGGCGAAAAGGGAGTGGGGATTGGAGATTGGAGGACTGGAGATTGGAGATTGGGGATTGACCTCCGATCTCCGATCTCCAATCACTCATTGCGCGAGTAGACCAATCCGCGCGGCAACGGTATCATCACCATCCCATGACCCGTTTTCGCCTGCCGCGCCTCTCCTATGACGCACGCCTGCGCCTGCTGTTGCTGCCCTACGCCGCGGGCATCCTGCTGCTGGTTGTGGCGCCCGCGTTGGTGGCCTTCGGGCTGGCCTTCTTTCGCTACGACGGCCTGTCCCCGCCGCGCTGGGTAGGCGCGCTCAATTTCCGCCTGGCCTTCACCGAACCCCTGTTCGCGCTCAGCGTGGAAAACTCTCTGGCCCTGATCCTGCTGCCGGTGCCCCTGCGCGTGTTCGGCGCGTTCCTGGTGGCGCGGCTTCTGCAGCGGGGCGGGCGTTTCCTGGGCTGGTTTCGCGCCGCCGTCTACCTGCCCAGCGTCGTGCCCACGGCGGCCTTCGCCCTAGCCTGGCTGTGGATCTTGAACCCGCTTTACGGCCCGCTGAACCTGTCGTTGGCGGCGCTGGGCATCGAGGGCCCGGCCTGGCTGGCGGACCCCGTTTGGGCCAAGCCGGGGCTGGCCCTGATGTCCCTGTGGCAAATCGGCGAGGGCTTCCTGGTCAGCCTGGCGGCGCTGCAAGATTTGCCGCCGCAACTGGAGGACGCGGCGCGCATCGACGGCGCGGGGACCTGGAACGTACTGCGCTTTGTGACGCTGCCCCTCGTGGCTCCCATCTTGCTGCTCCTCGCCTTTCGCGACGCCATTCTCATCTTCCAGGACTCTTTCACCTCCATTCTGCTCATGACCAACGGCGGGCCGTACTACGCCACTTACACGCTGCCCCTCTTTGTGTACGAGCAGGGCTTCGACTTGCTCTCCTTTGGCGTCGCCAGCGCCGCGCTGTGGGCCATGTACCTGCTGACGGGCCTCATCGTCGTCTTGCTATACATCATCGCCCACCAGTGGAACATCGGGACGACGGATGAAACCTTTGTCCTCTAGGCTAAGGCTCGGTCGCCCAGCCGCCGCCGGCGTGGCCCGCCTGGGGCTGCGGCTGCTGGTCGCCGTCCTGTTCCTGCTGCCCCTGCTGTGGATGACCAGCGCCGCCTTCTACCGGCCCGGCGTGCCCCTGCCCACCACGCTGCGCCTGCTGCCGGAGCAGCCCACCACGGACAACTTTGCCCGCCTCTGGCAGCTATTGCCCCTGGGCCGCTATACGCTCAACTCCCTGCTGGTGGTGGCCCTGGGCGTGCCCCTGACCTTGTTGACCGGTTCCTGGGCCGGGCTGGGCATGGCGCGGCTGCCGCGGCGCAGCCAGCGGCGCTGGGTCGTCCTCTCCCTGGCGGTGCTCATGGCGCCGGGTATCGCCCTGTGGTCCACGCGCTTTCTCATCTACCGCAGCCTGGGCTGGTACGACACGGTGCTGGCGCTGGTGGCCCCGGCCTGGATGGGCACCAGCCCCTTCTTTGTGCTCATGTTCTACCGAGCCTTTCGCCGCATCCCCCAGGCGATTTACGACCAGGCGCGGCTGGACGGCAGCGGCGTGCTGCAGCTGTGGTGGCGCGTGGCGCTGCCCATGGCGCGGCCCACCGTGTTGGGCGTGGCCTTGCTCAGCTTCATCTTCTACTGGGGCGACTTCATCAGCCCCCTGCTCTACCTGAACAGCGAAAGCGGCTACACGCTGCCCGTGGCCCTGCAACTGCTGGAACAGATGACCCGCGCCGACTGGGCGCTGTTGATGGCGGCGGCGGTGTGGACCACGGCCATCCCCGTGCTACTCTTTCTGTTGCTGCAACCGTACTTCGCGCGCATCGGTCGTTGACCTGCCATATCTCAGTTAGGCGACAGGAGATTATGTACAAAGTCAGATCACTCTTTGCGGTTTGCTGTTTGATGTTTCTACTGTCCGCCTGTGGCTCACAGACGCCGCAGGCCACAACCGTGTCCTTCATGGTCTTCGGCGACCCCGCCGAGCGCCAGGCGTACCAGAATCTGGTGGACGCCTTCCACGAGGCGCAAGACGGTGTGCGCGTGGAGCTGCGCCACGTGCCCTCGCCGCGGGAGTATCGCACGCGATTGGCCACGGAGTTCGCCGCCGGCTCCCCACCCGACATCAGCCTGATGAATTACCGGCGCTACGCGGCCTTCGCCGCCAGCGACCTCCTGCAACCGTTGGGCCCTTACCTGGAGGTCAGCGAGTTGATCGACGAGGGCGACTTCTACCAGGTGGCCATCGACGCCTTCATGTGGGGCGATACGCTGATGTGCCTGCCGCAGAATATCTCCAGCCTGGTGGTCTATTACAACCAGGACCTTTTCGACGAGGCCGGTGTGGCCTACCCTGCGGACGACTGGACCTGGGACGACTTCGTGCGCACGGCGCGGGCGCTGACGCTGGATCGCGACGGGGACGGTGCGGTGGATCAGTACGGTGTGGGCATCGAGCCCTCGTTATACCGACTGTCGGCCTTCGTGTGGCAGAACGACGCGCCGCTGGTTGACGACCCGCTGCACCCCTCGCGCCTGACCCTGACGCGCCCGCCGTCGCTGGAGGCGCTGCAATGGTTTGTGGACCTGCGCCAGGTGCACGGCGTGGCGCCCGGTCGCGTGGAGGAGGCGTCCCAGGACAGCGAAAGCCGCTTCCTCGCCGGCAGCACCGCCATGTACCTCAACAGCCGCCGCGGCACGCCCACCTATCGCCAGATCGAAACCTTCACCTGGGACGTGGCGCCGCTGCCGCGCCACAAGACAGCGGCGGGCATCCTGCACAGCGACGCCTACTGCCTCTCGGCGACGACGGCGGACAAAGAGGCGGCCTGGGCCTTCATCGAGTTTGCCAACGCCGTAGAAGGACAGACGGTGATCGCCGCTTCCGGGCGCACCGTGCCCTCGCTGCGCCATGTGGCGGAATCGGACGCTTTCCTGAACGACGGTCAGCCGCCGGCCCGCGCCCGGGTGTGGCTGGACGTAGCGTCCCAGTTGCGCCAGGTGCCCGTCATCAGCACCTGGGAGGAAATCGAGGGCAGCGCCAGCCGCGAAATCGAGCGCGCCTTCTACGGCGAAATCACCGCGCAGGAGGCGGCGACCCTCGCCGTACAGCGCACCCGCGAATACTTCCTGCTGGGCGTCACCGCGGAAACTGGGGACACAGATTAACACAGATGAACACTGATTTTTTATACTTTTTTTGCTGCCGGGCGCATGGTCAGGGCATGATGGGTAGATGGCATTGGAAATCGTCAATGGAGATAATGCGCCAGTTAGCCGAAGCAAACGAAAGGAGAACAAAGGCAAAAATCTGTAAAATCTGTGTTCATCTGTGTCCCCCTATTTAAGAAAATCCTACGGAATCCCTACGCTGGCTAAAAAATAGTTGAACCACGCGGGCAGTATGCTATAGTGTTGCTCATGGCTCGAGAGAGACTGATAGAAGCTTCGCTGCGCACGGACCAGGGCCGGGTGCGCAATAATAATCAGGATTTCGTGGCCTGGCGCGAACCGCAAGCGGCCGAGGACGCCAAGCGCGACGGCTGGTTATATATTCTGGCGGACGGGGCCGGCGGCATGGACGCCGGAGAGGTCGCCAGCCGCTTCGCCACCGAGCGCACGCTGCATCACTATATGGAAGGGAGCGAGGAGCGGGATTGGAGCCGTCGCCTCTTTGACGCCATGCAGGCGGCCAACAGCGACCTGCGTGAGCTGTGTGCGCGCGAGGACGGCAACAATCGCATGGCGACGACGATGGTCGCCACCGTCATCCACGACGGGCGGGCGATCATTGCCAACGTGGGCGATAGCCGCGCCTACCTGTGGCGCGAGGGCAAATTGCGCCAGATCACCAAGGACCAGAGCCTGGTGGCCCGTCTGCTGGACGAGGGCGCCATCACCGCCGAGGAAGCGGCCAACCACCCGCGGCGCAACGTCATCCTCTACAGCCTGGGCTCGGAGCGCGCCCCGCGTATCGACCTTTTCGAATTGGCGTTGCAGCCGGGCGACAAACTGCTGATGTGTTCCGACGGCCTGACGCGCCACGTTGAAGACGACGAGATCGGCATGATTCTGGCCGACAGCGCGCCGGCCGAAGCCACAGAAACGTTGATCAGCCTGGCCAACGAGCGCGGGGGGCAGGACAACATCTCCGTGGGCGTCCTCGCCATGCGCAGCAAGCGCAAAGAGGACGAGCCGCGCCTGGCCGATACGGCGCGCGTGGTGCCCACGAGCCCGGCGGAGGAGCCACAAGAAGCCCCCGCGCTCTCACGGCGCGCCCGGGTGTTTCTCTGGCTCTACACGCTGCTGCTGTCCATCGCCCAGTCGGCGGCCATTGTGGCCCTGTGGTTGTTCCTCTAAGGTCGTGGACAAATCGGGAACACTAAAAGTTTGTGAGTTGCTGTGGCCGGTGTCCCCACCGAGCCACCCTATGTCAGCGGACACGGGCTACGGTCAGGAGACCGGCCCGATCACAACATTTTCGTACTCCCGGACAAATTGGCAATTTGTCCGGCCCGCCCAATAGACATATAATGGAGAGATCGGAAGACCGATTCTTTTAATCGGTTCCGCAGCAGGCGTCCGGAGCCGCCGTTTGTAGGGATAAGAGAGCCGGAGAGCGTCCGAAAGTAGCGTACTGGAACACTAACACTGTCCGTCTGTCTTATCTGTACGAGCCGGCTTCTTAATCGGCGTCGTGCCTGAATAACAATTGACTTTTAACCTTTGGAGCAAAGAAGCGGGACCCGCCCGGTGTGGCAATCCCCCCGTTTTGGTCGTCCCATTGCGCTGAGAGTCTTAGATAATATGGTCTGGCGTTTGCCGCGCGCAGGGCACTTGGCCCATTCGCGCCCGGTCGCGCCTTGATGGAGGTAAGATGAGTTCCAAGTTACGCATTGTACCCCTTGGTGGTTGCGGCGAGATTGGCAAGAATATGACGGTGATCGAGTACGGGGATGAGATGGTGATCGTCGACGCCGGCATCATGTTCCCTGAGAATGATATGCTGGGTATCGACTACATCATTCCCGATTACCAGTACATCATGGACAAGCGGGAGAAGATCAAGGCCGTGCTGATCACCCACGGGCACGAAGACCACGTAGGAGCCTTGCCGCATCTCATGGAGGACGTCGACGCGCCCATCTACGCCACGCCGCTGACGTTGGGCCTGATCGAGGTCAAGCTGCGCGAGGCGGGTCTGCTACAGCAGGTGAGCCTGAAGAAGATACAGGCGGGCTTTAATTTCCGCGTGGGCCAGTTCAACGTGGAGCCGTTCCACGTGGCGCACAGTATTCCCGACTGCGTAGGATATGGCATCACCACGCCGGTGGGCCTCATCGTGCACACGGGCGATTACAAATTCGACCACACACCCGTGGACGGCTGGCCCCCCGACTTCGCCAAGCTGGCCGAATTTTCGCAGCGCGGTGTGCTGGCGCTGCTGGCCGACAGCACCAACGCCGACCGCAAAGGCTGGACGCCGTCGGAGATGGTGATCAACGACGCGTTTGAGGACCTGTTCCGCGACGCCCAGGGCCGCATCATCATCGCCTCCTTCGCCTCGCTCATTTCACGCATCCAGCAGGTGGTGAACATGGCCCAAAAGTTCGACCGCAAGCTGGCCATCACCGGGCGCTCTATGCGCAAGAACACCAAGATGGCGCGAGAGCTGGGCTACCTGGATCTGCCGGAGGAGATGCTCATCGATATCTACGACCTGGACAAGTATCCCGACAGCAAAGTGGTGATTATGGCCACAGGGTCCCAGGGCGAGCCGGGCGCAGTGCTGGGCCGGCTGGCTACAGGACGCCACCGCCACCTCAGCGTGAAGGAAGGCGACACGGTGGTGCTCTCGGCGCACCCCATCCCGGGCAACGAGGAGATGATCCACCGCATCATCAACCGCCTCTTCCAGCGCGGGGCCAACGTACTCTACGACCAGATCGTGGACGTGCACGTCTCGGGCCACGCCTCAGCGGACGAGATGAAGCTGATGATTAACCTGGTGCGTCCCAAATTCATGATTCCCGTGCACGGCGAGCTACGGCATCTGAAGCTGCACGCCAAGATGGCGGCTGAGCTGGGCATTCCGGAGCAGAATATGGCCGTGGTGGAGAACGGCACCATCCTGGAGCTGGACGAGCATTCGCTGAAGGTGGGCGAGCGCATCCCCGGCGGCTATATCTACGTACAGGGCGCCAGCGTGGGCGATATCGGCCCCGCTGTAATCCGCGACCGCGAGGTGCTGTCGGACAGCGGCTTTGTGGTGGTGGTGCTGGAGACGAACGACGAGGGCAACGTAATAGGCCGCCCCGAGTTCGTCACACGCGGTTTCGCCGACCACCGCGATTCGGAAGATCTGTTCAAGGGCGCAGAGGAAGCGGTCATGCGCGCCGTGCGCAAGTATCGCGACAACCAGAAGCAGGTGAACGGCAAAGTGGCCGACTCGCTCAGCCGCTATTTGTATCAGGAGACGGGCCGGCGGCCCCTGGTGCAAGCCCTGGTGAAGTAAGCTAGGGTATTAAAGAAGGAATTCAACGAAGTCTCGTACCTCTTGCTGGGCGCCTGGCGGAAGCTCTTGAACTAGCTCAGCCAGCGGTTTCGAAGTCATAGACATCTCTCCTCGAATGTTCTAGACTCCAATCGAAATTATGATACAGCACGGCACGATTCTCGCGCACTATGAGTTTGGGCGCAGATCGTGCTGTTTATCTCTGCAAGACATTCATTTGCTGTGCACAATTATCGGCGGGAGCCATTCAGGAAGCGTCCACCACCTGCGCCAGGCGCGCCACGCCAGTCTCCAACCTTTCCTCATCGTAGAACGCGAAGCACAGGCGCATGTAGCGCTGCAGCCCGCCCTGGCTGGAGAACTTCGTGCCCGGGTGGAAGCCCACGTTGTGCGCCTGGGCCGCCGGGAGCAGGCGGCGGGCGTCGCTGTCGGGAGACAGCGCCACCCAGAAGAAGAAGCCGCCGTCCGGCGCTCGATAGGAGACGCGGTCGCCCAGATGGCGGCGCAGCGCGGCGTCCAGCGTCCGTAGGCGGCGCTCGTAGGTCTCTTTAAGAAAAGAGAGGTGCGCCTCCTGCCAGCCGCGGTCGAGGACCACGCGCACCAGGTTGGAAACAAAGGGACTCAGGCCGCCGCCGCTGTCCAGCAACCCGCTGCCCGTGAGCCGTTCCAGCAGGGGCGGCGCGGCCTGCAGCCAGCCCAGACGCAGGCCGGGGGCCAGTATCTTGGAGAAGGAGCCCACGGAGAGCACCCGCGCCCCATCTTCGCTATCCACCAGGCTGCCCAGCGCCGGCGGGACCTCGTCCGCCGTGTAGTTGAGCAGGTGGTACACCTCGTCGGCGACCACGTAGAAATCATGCTCCCGGCTCAGTTGCAGCAACCGCTGCCGCCGCGGCGCGGAGAGCGTGACGCCCGACGGATTCTGGAAGGTGGGCACCAGGTACACAAACGCCGGCGTTTCCCGCTCCACCGCCTGGGCCAGCGCGTCCACGTCCAGGCCCTCCTCGTCAGTGGGCAGCCCCACCACGTTCAGCCCGTGGTCGGCGAAGATGCGCAGGGCCAGAAAGTAGCTCGGTTCCTCCACAAACACCGTGTCGCCCGGTGCGCTGAAGTACGTGCAGATCATGTCCAGCGCCTGCGTGGCGCCCGCCGTGGTCATCAGCGTCTCGGCGTCGATGGGCGCGTCGTAGTGGCGCTCCAGAAAGCGGGCCAGCGCCACGCGGAAGCGTCCGTCCCCCTTCTCATATCCGTAATTGAGCAACGTCGTGTCCCCTTCGGCCAGGCGCGCCGCCGCGGCGCGGCGCATAATCGAGAGGGGTAGCAGGTCGAAACCGGGCTGGCCGATGCCCAGGTTGATCATATCGGGGTCCAGGTGGTCGAATTGGGTGGTGCGAACGGCAATCATATCAAAGTCACTTTTGCACAGTCAGATTCGGGCCAGTATAAGCGGCGGCCCGGCCCCCGTCAACGCCCCTCGCACGCCAGCATAGCGCAAAAATGTGTGGGTGGGTTCGTAGATGCCGCTTTAGCGGCGCCGCCGGGCGCTGAAACGCCCACTACAAACCGCAATCGTTTGTCATTTGAGATCGCCTGTGGCACACTCCGTAACTCCAGCGGCGCCCGGGCAAGGGTCACTCGCTGGCCATTCGCGTGTGAAAGGAGCAACTTGTGAACGTCAAAGCAGTTCAGCAGCGCATCATGGCCGCCCTGTTTCTGGCCCAGGGACTGTTCACGGCGGCGACGATTGCCGCCTTTACGCTGAGCCCCATCATCGCCGCCGAACTGGGCGGGCGCGACGGCGTGGCCGGCCTGCCCTCCACGGTGACGCTTCTGGGCCGCGCGGCTGTGGCCTATCCCGCCGGCTGGCTCATGGATCGCATCGGCCGCCGTCTGGGGCTCTCCCTGGGCTTTTTGTTAGGCATCGCGGGCGCCGTGGTCTCCGTTGTGGCCATCCTCTACGGCTCGTTGTCCGCCTTTCTGTTCGGCGCTTTTTTGCTGGGCGGCCTGCGCGGCATTGCCGAACAGGGGCGTTATGTGGCGGCGGAGGTGTTTCCTGTGGCGCGCCGGGCGCGGGCCATCGGCATCGTCGTCTTTGCCGGCACGCTGGGCGCCATCGGCGGCCCGCTGCTGGTCGGTCCGGCGGAGGCGTGGCTGGCCAACCTGGGCGTCATCGGCTGGACCGGGCCTTTTGTCGCCGCGGGTGTGCTGCTGGCTGTGGGGCTCGTCATTTGCTTCCTGATGCTGCGTCCCGACCCGCTGCAGGTGGGACGCGCGCTGGAACAGGCCCAGACGTTGTCGCGGGTAGGGGGAGCCGCGGCGAGCGACGCGCCGGTCGCCGGCCTGTGGGCCATCTTTCGCCGGCCCGCGCTGCGCCTCTCCGTGCTGGCCATGAGCATCAGCCAGCTGGTGATGTTGCTGCTGATGGTCGTCACCCCCCTGCACATGGACCACCAGAACCACGACACGCCGGTCATTTCACTGGTGATCATGGCCCACACGCTGGGCATGTTTGGCCTTTCCGGCCTCAGCGGCTGGCTGGTGACGCGGGTGGGCGCGCTGCCCACCATCGCCGCCGGCACGCTGGTCATGGTCGCTTCGGCGGTGATGACGCCGCTGGTGATCGCCGTGCCCTTGCTGGGGTTGGCCCTCTTTTTGCTGGGATTGGGCTGGAATATCTGCTTTGTCGCCGGCTCCGCGCTGCTGGCGCAGGCGGTGAGCGCCGATGAGCGCGGTCGGGTGCAGGGCGCCAGCGAGGCCTTCGTGGCCCTGGCCTCCGGTCTGGGCAGCGTGGGCGCCGGGGTGCTCTTCGAGCAGGCGGGCATGGTCCTCCTCAGCGCCGTGAGCCTGGCCCTGTGCGCGGTGATGCTGGCAGCCACCGTGTTCGCCGCCATGCCCGGGCGCCGCGCCCACTACGCGCAGCCCAGTTCGGGTCCCGCGCCGGGCAGAAGCGAGGCCGTTGAAGTATAGCAACACAAACAGCAGGAGTGCGTGATGAGTGAACAACAGCAAATAGTAACCTGCGAGATTTGCAGGGCGCCCATGGTGCAGGAGCTACAGGATTATGTTGCAGAGTGGGACGGTGAGGAAGTGGTGGTCGAGGATGTGCCTCTGTGGGTGTGCGAGCAGTGCGGTTACACGCAAGTGGAAGATGAGGTGGTCGAGGCCGTGGAAGATATGCTGGCGCACATGGACACGGTGCTGACCGACGAAGAGGAATGATTCCGGTAGAGACAGCAAAAAGGGGCGCCGCTGCCGGCGCCCCTCTCATCTCGTTAACGAATAACGAGTGCTTTACTTAGACAGTTTTACATCCGGGTGCTCGAGCGCTGGATAGCGCCAATGATGAACAGGAGCACGACGGCGCCCAGAATGGCCACCAGTAAGCCGGCGATGCTGAACGTGTCCACGCTGAACCCGAACAGGCTTACGAGGAAGCCGCCGATGATTGCGCCGACGATACCCACGATGATGTTGGCGATGGCGCCCATGCTACGATCGGTGCTCATGATCATGCTGGCGATCCATCCGGCAACGCCACCGAGAATAATCCACAGAATAATATTGATTAACATAGGAAATCCTCCTTACTTCTAAATCACTGCTCGTGTTGTTGATGCCAAAGCTTCTTCACAGGTAGGTAGTGGCAAAAAAACTTTGCCCTGCCTACATGAATAGCGTACTCTCTATTTCCGGCTAAATCAATGTACCAGGATACAAAAAAAGTCACATATCTCGATATATTCGCGACGGCAAGCGCCTTGCACGCCCCCAGGCGACCGATCAATTGATTTATTACGACCGGCAGGTATGTTATACTCAAAGTTGAAACGGAAAGCGCTTCCAGGCGCTCTGATGTGTGAAAGCCACGCCCAGGAGTAGCTATGGATTTAGACAGGATTGAGCCACGCCAAAGGGACAGGTATGAGGAGAAACTGGACGCCTTCGAGGCGCGCATTGCGCGCGGGGAGAAGATTGAACCGGGCGATTGGATGCCCGAGGAGTATCGCCGCCAGCTCATCCGCATGATTTCGCAGCACGCCCACAGCGAGATTGTGGGCATGTTGCCCGAAGGCGCCTGGATTACGCGCGCGCCGACGTTGCGCCGCAAGATGATTTTGTTGTCCAAGGTGCAGGACGAAGCGGGCCACGGGCAGTACCTGTACCATGCGGCGGAGACGCTGGGCGCCACGCGTGAGGAAATGCTGGAGGCGCTGCTGAGCGGTCGCGCCAAATATGCCAGCGTCTTTAACTACCCCACGCTGACCTGGGCCGACAACGGGGTGATCGGCTGGCTGGTGGACGGGGCGGCGATTAAGAACCAGACGATGCTGGCCCAATGCTCCTACGGCCCCTACTCTCGCGCCATGGTGCGTATCTGCGCCGAAGAGGGCTTCCACATGAAGCAGGGCAAGGAGATGTGCATCCGCTACGCGCAGGGCACGCCAGACCAGCAGAAGATGCTACAGGATGCCATCAACCGCTGGTGGTGGCCCACGTTGATGATGTTCGGCCTGCCCGACGACAAGTCGACCAACAGCGCAATCCTCATGCGCTGGGGTGTGAAGACGAAGAGCAACGACGAGTTGCGCCAGGCGTTTGTCAACGAGATGGTGCCCGAGATTCACGCCTTGGGCCTCACCCTCCCCGATCCAGACCTGCATTACGACGAGGAAAGCGGTAACTGGGTTTACGGCGAAATCGACTGGGACGAGTTCTGGCGCGTGGTGAAGGGCGACGGTCCCTGCAACGAAGAGCGCATGGCCGCCCGCCGCGCGGCGCACGAAAACGGCCGCTGGGTGCGCGAGGCGGTGCAGGCCTATGCGGAGCGGAGGGTGGAGAATGGAGATTGGAGATCGAAGATTGGGGATTAGAGATTGGGGATTGGCCGCTGATGTCCGCCGATAGACGCCGATTATCTGGGATGATTGGTCTGCGGTCCGTCGTCTGTCGTCGGCCGTCGGATAGGGGCCTTGCCCTGTGATGGCTGAGCGCGGCAGCGACACGCAGTGGCCCCGCTTCGAAGTGTTCCAGCAGGCGCGGGAAGGGGCGCCGTTTGCCAATGTGGGCAGCGTGCACGCGCCCGACGCGGAGCTGGCGCTGCAAAATGCGCGAGACGTGTTTGTGCGCCGGCCGCAGACGCACCGCCTGTGGGTGGCGCCGGCGCGGGTCATCTTGATGAAGACAGCTGAGGAGCTAGAGGCCGATGCGGCATGGCGCGAGGCGCCGGTCACGGCGGACGCGCCTGAGAAAGTCTATTTCATTTTCCGCAAGACGTCCCAGCGCCGCTCCATGACCTACGTCAGACACATAGGCGCGGTCAAGGCCGCCACGCCCGTACAGGCGCTGGCGGAGGCCGTCGAGCAATTTAACGATAAACCAGTCTACGTGTGGTGGGTCGTGCCCGCCGAGGCCATCGTCGCCACCCGCGACGAAGACGCCAAAAGCATGTTCGGCCCCGCCCACGAAAAAGAGTACCGCATGCCCACAGCCTATCCCACGCGGACGATGATGGAGGAGGTACGGAAGGAAGAGTGATTGGAGATTGGAGATCAGAGATTGGGGATCGGAGATTGGAGATTAGAGATTGGTTCAATCTCCAGTCAACCAATCTCCAATTAACCACTCTCCAATCAACCAACTTACCATGACCCAGGCCCTCGAACGAAAACTCCTGGCGCTCGCCGATGACGAGCTTATCCTGGCCCACCGCAACTCCGAGTGGTGCGGGCACGCGCCGATATTGGAGGAGGATATCGCCTTTGCCAATATCGCCCAGGACGAGCTGGGGCACGCGCGACTGTGGTACGAGTGTCTGGCGCAGCTGAACGGCGCGGACGTGGATCGGCTGGTGTTCTTTCGCGACGCCGGGGAGTATCGCAATGTGCGGCTGGTGGAGCTGCCGCGCGGCGATTGGGCCTTCAGCATGATGCGCCAGTATCTCTTTGACGTGTACGAGATGGTAGCGCTGGAAGCGCTGGCGGAGAGCGCGCACCAGCCGCTGGCGCAGGTCGCGGCCAAAGCGCGCCAGGAGGAACAGTATCACCTGCGGCACAGCAGCGCCTGGATCCGGCGACTGGGGCTGGGCACCCAGGAGAGCAACCGGCGCACGCAACAGGCGCTGGACGCCCTGTGGGCCCCCGCGTATCAGTTGTTCGCGCCTCTGCCGGGGGAAGCGGAGCTGGTGCAGGCCGGTATGGTACCCGCGCCGGTGGTTGTGCGGCAGCGCTGGGAGGAGATAGTCGGGCCCTTCCTGGAGGACGCGGGCCTACGCCTGCCGCCGGAGCCGGCGGACAACGGCGCGGGACGAGACGTGCACACGGAACACCTGGAGCCGCTGCTCGCTGAATTGCAGGAAGTGGCGCGCCAGGATCCGCAGGCGGAATGGTGATGAGCACAGACAGGGGTGAGCGACAGATGACGGTTAATGTGAGCGAGCAGGACGTCTGGCAGGCGCTGGAAGAGGTCAAAGATCCGGAGATCCCGGTGGTGTCTGTGGTGGAAATGGGCATCGTGCGCGACGTGGATATCCGGAACGGCGCGGTCACCGTGACCATGACGCCCACCTTCTCCGGCTGTCCGGCCCTGAATGTGATGGAGCAGGACATCGCGGCGCGCGTGCGGGCCATGGGCGTGGACGAGGTCACCGTGGAAACCACGTTGCACCCGCCGTGGACCAGCGACTGGATCAGCGAGGAGGGCCGCCAGAAGTTGAAGTCGTTTGGTCTCTCCCCGCCGCCGAAACACGGGGGCAAGGTGCAGATTACGTTCTACGAACCAGCCCCCTGCCCTTACTGCGATTCCACCAATACCACCGTCAAAAACACCTTCGGCCCTACCCTGTGCCGCGCCATCTACTACTGCAACGAGTGCCAGCAGCCGTTTGAGCAGTTTAAGGCGATTTAGAGGGTGGAGATCAGAGATTGGAGATTGGGAATTAGCTCAGTTTCCGAGCAATCTCCAAACTCCAGTCAACCAATCTCCCCAGCGCCGGCAGCGCCCCCATCCCATGACAAATCGACCCACACTCCCTGACATTTATCACTTATCACACCCGCCGCCTGTCGGGTATAAAAGGAATAGACCGCGGCGGCGATCAGTTATCGCCGGTTACAAGCAGGCACAGGAGTGAAAGGAAATGAAAGTATTGATCGATCGCGATCTATGTGACGCCAGCCTCTCGTTTTGCCAGCGGTGCTCGGCGGCCTTCATCCGTTCGCCAGAAGGCACAGACCGTCACTGCATTCGCGAAGTTGTGGACGACGGTAAAGAGACATTGACCCTGCACCTGGTCAGCGATGGACGCGAACTGGAAATCGAGCTGACCGACGAAGAGCGCGAATTGGCCTCTGTGGAAGGCTGGGACGTACTGGTCGATTTCGACCCCGCCCTCTTCCGCGCAGGCGCCATGGAACGCTGGCGCGAAATTCGCAAGCTGCCAGCAGAACACGAAGAGTAGGCGCCACACCATCTCCCTTTTTTCATAACCCCGTCGTTGACCAGAACAGAGCGGCGGCGAAAGAGCATGACGCGCTGTGCTTTTTCGCTGCCGCTCTATTTTTATGGGCGCGCAACGGGCTCTCGTTTAGCCTCGCCACTTATGTTAAAATGATGAGGCAAGAAAACGGCCTCGTAGAGGCAAGAAAAGGGCCTTGTAGAGGCAAGAGAGCGGCCTCGTAGAGGAGGGTGTTGAATATGAAGGAACAGTTGCAGGAAGCATTGTTGGCCGTTAAGGCGGGCGAGGAAGAACGGGCACGAGTATTGCTGGCTGAACTGCTGCGTGAAGATCCGGACAACGTGCCGGCCTGGACCTTGCTCAGCAAACTGGCCGACTCTGACGTGCAGAAAGCCGCTTTCCTGCGCAAGGTGTTGGCGCTGGAACCGGGCCACGCCTATGCCCAGCAGGAACTGTCGCGCATGGGCGCGCTTTCTCCGCCACAGGCCGTACAGGCCGGCGAGGCGACCGCTCTGAGCGAGGCGGAAGCAGCAGACAAGCCCGAGGCGGAATCGCCGCCGCCTGATTTTGACCAGTCACTGGATGCAGGTCAGGAAGGGGACGAGGAACAGTGGGCGGAGGAAGGCGAAATCGTAACCGCCGATCCCCCGGACGATAGCCTGGACTGGTTCCTTCCGGAAGCGCAGGAAGAAGAAGCTATCGAATCTTCCCTGGAAGAGCTCGGTCGCGAAAGTGCGGTGTCTGAGGATCTGTTTGCCGGCGAGCCTGCTGCCGCCGAGTCGGCTGGTAGCGAAGCGGCTTCTGGTAGCGAAGTGACCGACGATGCTGTGGATGACGAGGAGCGCGACTACGACCCGTCCGATTACGCAGCGCAGGAAAAGAGCGGTACGGTGCCCCCCTGGCTGCCGGAAGAAGAGGTCAGCGCCGTCCAGCCGGAAGCTGAAGAACAACCGGAGCAGGAGACGCAAGCGGAGGCCGGCGCGGGACTGGTCGAGGAAGGGCTGCCCGACTGGTTACAGGAGGAACCGGAGCCCGACTGGTTGGAGCTGGAAGAGGACGATGAGGTCAGACGCCAGCGGCAGGCGCAGCTGGCGGAAGAGATGCGCGCGGCAGAGACCGAAGCCCGCCTGGCAGCGGCAATGGCTTCCGGTCGCGGTAAGCCGGAAGAAGCGCCCCCAACCTCTCCCTGGCTGATTGGCGCCCTGGCCCTGCTCGCAGCGCTCGTTTTCCTGCTGGCCTTCTACGCAGCCTACACGTTTATGTTTTAGCGCTCACGGCCGGCCGGCGGAGATGCTTGGGCCGCAGCGGCGGCCTTGTCAGAATGACACGTGCGGATGGCTGAGCGCGCCCCGAGTGGTGTCACGCTGAGCGGGCCACCTGGCCATGGGGAAGGGTCTCTCGTCCGCCGCCCACCCTCAGCAGCGGCGCACGTCCGTGATCCGTTGCACGACAGGTTCAACCTGTTGCTGCACCGACGCTTCGTCAATCCCCTTCACCTTAAACGTAACCGTGCGCGTCTCTGTGTCTTCGCCGGAGTACTGGCCGAAGGCGATGAAGCTGCCGCCGGCCTCAGCCACCGCTTCGGTGATCGCCGCCAGCTCGCCCAATTTGTCCGGCACCAGCGCCGTCACGCGCACGCCGACTTCGCGTGCGCCCATCAGTTCCAGCAGGATCTTAAAGAGATCGGTTTCCGTAATCAGCCCCACGACGCGACCGTCGCGCATCACCGGCAGCCCGCCGATCTTATTGTCGGCCATGATGCGCGCTGCTTCCTCGATGGGCGTGTCCTCGTCCACGGTGCGCACCTCCGTGGTCATCACCTTGCCCACCGTGATCTTGCTCATCAGATAGTTGATCTCCCACACGCTGAGCGTAGTGGCCTCCGATGGCGAGGCGTTGAGCAGATCTTTGTCGGAGACGATGCCGACCATTTTTCCGTCACGCAAGACCGGCGTGCGCCGGATCTTCTCCCGCTGCATCAGCTGCAATGCTTCCAGGACGGGCATTTCGGGCGGCACCGAGATGACGGGACGGGACATTCTTTCTTTGACCAGCATCGACTGCTCCTTTTACCGGCCCCAGACAGCGTCTGCCCGGACCGGCGTTAAGATGGCTGAAAGGCAGGCGGGCATGATGCTACAGAGGCAACCCGCGCTGCAAAGCGATGGGAATAAAGGCTATTATAATCCAAACACGCCGGCGTGCGACCTGATTTCTCCTCGCCCGCCCTGCTCACTCGCTGATAATAATCACACGACTGGAAGCATCGTCGAGCTCTTTCACCACATAGTTGAACAGCGCTTCCAGGCTGGTGAAATAGTGCTTCTGCCCGTTGCGCGGGTTCTCCAGCGAGGCGCGCCACTCGGATTGCCCCTCCTCTTTCCACAGACGTAATAAATAAGCAATATAGGTGTCCTGGTGTTCTAATTTCATTATCCCTGGCGCTCGTGATCGTGTGTAAGCAAACGCCAGTGAGCGTAGCAAACTAGACGCTTAAGAAGCGCTTAATCATCCATCGTCGTGGCGCAGAAAGCGGTCTACGAGTTCGTCCAGGGTCAGGGTGCGGCTCTCCGCCTTCAGCCGGGTCTGCTGCGCCTGTGGCAGCTCGAGCAGGAGGCTCGATAGGCGCGCGGCGATCTTGTTGCGCGACCAGGGCCGGTTCTTGGGGTGGTCGCGCACAAAGAGCAGCAGAGGCAGGGCGCGTTCCTCGTGGCCCTGTTCCAGCAGCAGGCAGCCCAGCCCGCCCAGGGCCAACAGCATGTTCGGCGTGTCTTTGCCCGCCGCGGCCACCTGCAACGCCTCGCAAAGGCTGGCGGCAGCCTCGTCAAGCTGTCCCAGCAGCACATAGGCGTCCCCAAGGTTGCCCAGTGCGGTGGACAGCCCCGAGCGCACGCCTACGTCGCGGTAGATGGCCACGCTCTCCTGGAACAGACGGCGCGCTTCGGTCAGATCGCCGCGCTCGTCGGCCAGGCAGCCCAGGTTGTTCAAGGAAATGGCCACACCCCAACGGTCGCCCAGCTCGCGATAGGCATCCAGCCCTTCCTCGGCGTACCGCCGCGCCGCTTCCTTGTCTCCCAGCTGGAAGGCGACCTGCACCAGATTGGCCAGCGCATTGGACACGCCCGTGCGGTTGTCCAGCCGGCGACTGAGGGAGACGCTCTCCTGCAACGCTTCCTGGGCCTCCTCAAACTCGCCGGTCTCGGCCAGGATCAGGCCCAGGATATTGAGCGAGGAGGCTACTCCTTTCAGGTCGCCCAGCTCGCGACGGATCTGCAGCCCGCGCCGGCACGCCTCCTGCGCTTCGCCGAATTCGCCCTGCCGCCGCGCCACCTGGGCCAGCGTGTTCAGCGCCGCCGCCATGCCCGCCGGCTGCCCCACCCTCTCGAACGCAGCGAGGCTATCTTGCAGGTAGTTCCGCGCCTGTGCATTGTCTCCCTGCATATAGGCCAGGAATCCCAGCCCCTGCAAAGGCATGCCTATCTCCTCATGCACGTCATGTTCGCCAAACAGCGCCAGGCTGCGCCGGTACAAGCGCTCGGCGCGACCAGAGTACGTCGTCGTCTCGCACAGCTTGCCCTGCCGCGCCCAAATGCGGGCCGCCAGCAACTCCCTTTCCCTGTTCTGGGGCAGCGCCTCGATCATGGCTGCCGCGCTGCCCAACATCTCGTCGCCCTCCTCGTACCAACAGCGGATGACGTAGAACGTGTACAGGGGATGCAGGGCGCGGTTGATGAGTGCCTCGTCCTGCTGCGCCACCGCCCACTGCCACGCCTGGCGCACGTTTTCCATGTGCTCCGCCAGCGCCACCGTGGCCTCGACGGCGCGCGGCCCCTGCGAATCGCCGTGCAGGTCGCACAGCAAGTCCAGATAGTAGGCGCCGTGACGTTCTTGCGCCGCCATTTCGCGCGCGGGTGCGCGGGCCAGTTGTTCGGCCGCATAGCGCTGCAACAGCTCGTGCAGCCGGTAGCGACCCTCGCCGTCCGGCTGCAGCAGGGATTTCGCCGCCAGCGCCGGGAGAAGCGCCTGCGCCCGCTGCGCTTCGCCGCTCACGGCCGCTGCCGCGCCGGCGCTGAACGATCCGGCAAACACGGAAAGTGCGGCGAAGAACTGTTGCTCGTCGCTCGAAAGCAGGTCCCAGGAGTAGGCAAAGGTGGCGCGCATGCTGCGCTGGCGCGCCGGCGCGTCGTGCAGGCTTCCCGCCAGGAAATCCAGGTTGTGCTCAATTTGCGCCGCTGCTTCCGCCGGCGTGTGTTGCCACAGCGCACCGGCGGCCAGCTCGATGGCCAGCGGCAGGCCCTGCACCAGGCGGCAGATGCGGTGGATGGCGCGGGCCGTCTGGCCATCGAGCGCCAGGTCGGGCCGCACGCGCCGAATGCAGGCCACAAACAGGTGCACCGCGTCGTGGCTCTGGGACCGGCCGGCGGCCGGCGGCTCCCCGCTCTCCTGCAGGAAGGCAAGGCCGCCGACGCGCGAAAGCCACTCTGCCCGCAGCTGCAACGGCTGGCGCGAGGTCGCCAGAATCTGGACGTGGGGAGCTGCATCGAGGATCGATTGCACCAGCGCCGCTCCCTGCTCCCCCAGGTGCTCCAGATTGTCCAGCACCAGCAGCAGTTCCTGCCCGCGCAGGTAATCCAGCACCTGTTGCCTGGCCGGCGTTTTGCCCTCCAGCGAGAGGCCCATGGCGGCGGCGACAGCCGTGGGCGCCGTCGCCGCAGAGGCGCCGGCCAGTGATGCGAAGGTGACGCCGTTCAGATAATCATCCCGGCGCGCCTCGGCCACCTGCAGCGCCAGCCGCGTCTTGCCCGCGCCGCCGGCGCCGACCAGGGTCAGCAGGCGGCAGGCGGGGTCGTCCAGGCGGTTGCCGATGGCGTCCAGCTCGCGCCGGCGTCCCACGAAGGGGGTGGGCTGCGGCGGCAGGCGTAACGGCGCCCGCTGGCGCGCGCGCAGCAGACGCTCGTATAGGGCCGTGGTCTCCGGCGACGGCGCCACGCCGATCTCCTCCTGCAATACCTGGCGGCACTGCTCATACTGGGCCACGGCGGCGTTGTGCTGGCCGTGGTATGCCAGGAGGCGCATCAACAGCCGGTGGCCGTCCTCGCGGTATGGTTCCAGGCGTACGAGCGCTTGCGCGTGGCGGACGCCATGCGAGTAGCGCCGCGCATGCAGATAGTGGCGCGCCAGCTGGAAACGGGCTTCCATCGCCTGCTGGCGCAACCGTTCTCTCGTGCTGATGATCCACTCCTCAATGCCCCGCCCGTCGTGCACGAACACCCCGTCCATGAAGTCGCCCTGATAGAGGGCCAGGGCCCTTTCCAGCGCCGAAAAATCGGGGGGATTCGCCTGCTGTTGCGCCGCCAGCGCCCGCTCAAAACGGCGCGCGTCCAGCCACACGCCGTCCCCCTGCAGCGCCGCCGTCTCGCGTGTGATGTTCAGAAAAGGCTCCAGGTGCTTACGCAAACTGGCCAGCAACGTGCGCAGGTTGGAAAGCCCCTGCTTGCGGCTGCGGTCATCCCACAGCAGCGTGGCCAGCGTCTCGCGGGCATGGGGTCGTCGCTCCAGCGCCAGATAGGCCACCAGCAATTCCGCCTTGCGCGTGACCAGCCCCGTCACCGCCTGCCCGTCTCGTTCAATTGTCAGCCCCCCCAGCAACCGGATTGAGAGTTGTGATGTCATAGGGTGGGGGTATTTTATCACAAAGCGACCGTCTGTGGGTCTTGGTATATTGGTACCTGTACAGGATGGCTTTCGTCCTGGAGCATCTGACCGCTATCTTCTCTCAAGAGTTGCGGACGCCAGCGGCTGCTCCCAAAGCTTTAGCTCCACCAGAAGCGCATCCACGATTTCGTTGATGTCTCTTTCGCCAGCGCTGGTGCAAGCTGTGGCGTACCTTTCCGGCGGCAATTGCTCGCGTAGTCGTGCAAGCAGCGCCGAGGTATCGTTGGCTACCGCTGGGAGTCCGACCGGATGGATGTCGGTGAAGGCCAATAACTCGGCGGCGCGGAGCGGCGCCTCGTCCAGCAACAAACGCCCGGCGAGGGCAAGGACGTGGGCGCCCCGTACCGTGTGGGCGAGATCGCGGCTCAGTGATAGCGCCTCATAGGCGTGGGCTCGTGCTTGTGCTGGCTGATTGCGCTCAAATGCCAGAAAACCGGCGGCGATTTTCAAATCAATCTTTACGTCTACAAATCGGTCCACAGGTTCGCCGAGTTCTTCCAGCACCTCATCCAAACGCCTCTCCGCTGCCTCGTATTTCCCCTCGGCTAAAAGGAGGTGCAACAGATCGGTTGTGGCGTGACCCACGCGCCGCGGTCGCTCCGCCTGGCGAGCGACGGCGATGGCTTCTTCCAGCCACGCCCGTGCAGTGGCGTACTCCTCGCGAGCGGTAGCGTAGCGGCCCAGGTCGCGCCGGAGGAGGAACATTCTTCCGGAGGCGCCCGTTCGCTCCGCCACGGAGTGGGCGCGCTGCGCATAACGCTGAGCTGTAGCCACATCACCCTGCATGAAATAGCATTCACCTGCCAGGCGTAGGGCCCAGGCCAACCGGATCGGCTCTCCGTGGACTTCCAGAAGAGAGATCGCTTGTTCAAGGTCGGCAATTGCCTCTGCCACGCGTGCTGCCGGGCGGTAACTGTTGGCCCGGGTGAGGAGGGCGAGGGCGTAATCTCGGGGCGCATCCAGGGGCTCAAGTAAGGCTACCGCCCGTTCCGCCAGTCTTCGGTGCTCGTCGATGGAACCCTCCCAGTGAAGCAGCGAGCTTGACGTCAGCAGCCGGCCGAGCACTCGCTGCCGGTCTGCGCTAACGCCAGATCTGCTTGCAACAACGTCGCCCAGCGCGTCAATCGCCTCTTTTAAGAGGGGCATTCCCTCTCGCCGCCGCTCGCGCATCTCATAATAATCGCGCATGCCGTAAGCCAGTTGATCGAGCACGGTATGATCTTTATTCTCCACGCCGGTTTGCCATGCCTGGCGCAGGTTTTCTATCTCAGTGGCGAAGCGCTCCAGGAAGCGGTCGCCGATACCCTCCTCTTTCGATAGGCGATCAATCAGCCGGCCATAGTATCGGGCGTGGCGCAGATGCGCCCCCTGCTTCTGCTGCAAGTCGGCGCCCAACTTCTCGGCAGAATAGGTGCGCAACAGCGGGTGCCATAGGTAGCGTCCATCGCCCGGCCATTGCAATAAAGAGCGTTCGACCAGAGTAGAGAGCGTTCGCCGAATCTCGGCGCCTCGTTCGGCCGATGCGCTCGCAACGGCGACCGCTGCCTCCTCAGAAAAGCTGGACGGAAAGATGGATAGCAAGGCGAGGAGATCTTGCTGCGCGGGGGTGAGGAGTTTCCAGGAGTGGTCAAAGGCAGCACGGATACTTGTATGGCGATCCTCGACATCCCGGGCCGGATGTCTCAGAAGGTCGAGGGCTTGCGAAAGGTTTCGCTTGATTGCCTGTGGCCCCATAGCCGCGCCGGCAACCGCCGCCAGCTCCACAGCGAGCGGCAGGTGGCCGACGGTATCGCACAACTGCTGAATCAATTGTAGCTCATTGTCGCTTGCTATATGGAAGTCTGGTACCACACGGTGAGCATGGTACAGGAACAAACGGACAGCCGGGGGCTGGCCCTTGTTCCCGTCCTGGCCCGGCGTATCAGAAAGTCCACCCACCTGGACGACCCACTCCCAGCGTAGACGGAGCCGTTCCCGCGAGGTGACGAGCAGCTTGATCGCTGGCGCCTCCTCTAAGATTTTCACAATAAGGTCAACTTCCGGCAGCAGATGCTCGTAACTGTCGAGAATGATTAGCAGCTCCTTCCTCCGTAAGTACGCCGCGAGCTGTTGTTCCTCCTCCCCGTTTCCCCGAAACATGTAACCTACGGCATCTCCCACCGTCGTAGCCAGATAGTCGGCCGAAGAAACCCCGGCCAAGGGCACAAAAACAACGCCATCTTGGAAGTTGTCCTGCGCCGCACGCGCTGCCTCCAGCGCCAACCGGGTCTTGCCTGCGCCGCCAAGACCAACGACAGACAGCAAGCGGCAGTCAGGAGTGCCCAGTCGTTCGCCCAGGAGGGTCATTTCCTGCTCTCGCCCGAAGAAAGGAGACGGCAGCTGCGGCAGGCGATGCTGGGGTTTGCCAGGCGCTTTTTCCTTTTGCGGTCGAGGTTTCTGCCTCTGGTCCGACGCGCTCACCCGGAGTGTAAGGTCGCCGTTCGCAATCGCTTTGTAAAGCCGCTGCGTTGCCGGTGCGGGGTCAACCTCTAGCATCACTTGCAGAACCTTGGCGCACTCTTTGTATTGCCGCAGAGCAGCCGTGCGCTTGCCGTTGCGCGCCAGCGCCTCCATCAATTGACGGTGGGCCTCCTCTCGCAGCGCGTCTATTTCAAGTTGTCTGTGGGCGAAGACCTGCGCCTGCTCATATTCGCCCTGTTTGAGATACGCGTCTGCCAGCGCATGCATCCCGTCCAGGGCCCGTCGCCGGAGGGCTTCTTGTTTTACCAGTACCCACTCTTCAAACGGTAGGCTACGAGGTAATTCGAAATTCTCCAGGAAATCTCCGGCATAGTGGTCCGCCGCTCGTTCCAGCGCTTCACAGCACGTTGGGCAGGAGACCAGGTCCTGATGCTCGTGCCGGGCTGCCTCGCCCATGGTTTCCAGGAAAGTTGCAACATCCAGTTCATATCTCGCGTCTGGGTTGATCCGGACAGTTTGCCTGTCGCTCAACAGCAGCGAATCAGACCCCAGTTGCGCCAGCGCCTGCCGGAGATAGTAAAGCGTCTGGCGCAAGTTACTGTGCGCTCTGCCCCGTCCCATTTCTGGCCACAGCAACGCCATCAATGCTTCGCGGCGATGAAGCATTGGCGCGTCTGCAAACGCATCTTCGGTGAGCAGATAGATCAGCAGCGCTTTTACCTTGCGAGAGCGGAAGTCAGTGAATAATTGCCCACCGCTAGTTACCCGGAAGCCCCCCAGCAATGCCAGCGAGAAATCTACCATAAGTCTGTGTCGTGATTCTGGCGGCTGGATTTGGATGAAGCAGTGACGGACCGACTGGATAAACGATTCGACGCTCTACAACATTCTACCAGCCTCCGGGTAGCCTGTACAGAATCTGGCGTCCGCCTCAAAGAAAAGCGAAAAGCGCGGTCAGGTCTGGTACCCCAGCCGGATCACGCGTAGGTTGAAGCACGGACATGGGCAGCGGCGGGTACGTTTGCATCGCTTAATATGTGGGCAGACACCGCTGTTTACACTCTGATTACGGACTGATTACGGGGAATGCTTACAGTAGTAGGAACGAATCCGGAACCCGTGGCATCCACAACAGAATGCGAAAGCGTGACGAGGTCTACAAATCCTATCTGTTGCGTCTGCGCCTGCATCAACGTGATGACCGTCTCCGCTGGCTCATCTCGCTTGAGGAACCGCGCAGCGGTCAATTACACACCTTTAGAAGCCTGAAGGCAGCAGTTGATTTTTTGCGGCGGCAAATGAAAGCGGTGGAGGTGAACGACGATGTAGACGAAGATGATGTGACCGGTCGTGCCGCTTCCTAACCGAGCCTGCAGGGTGAAGGGGCCGCCACCCCTTTTATCGGTTTCACGCCTCTGGTCGGAGAGCTTTGACTACGGACGGCGCGCCTGGCGAGGGGAGGTCGTGGACACGGATACGGACGCCCGGCGTTACTTCGCCCGGTGGGAGGACCTGGTCGAATTTCTTTGTAACGCCATCGAGGTGCCCTGGGAGGGGGACGTCTCCTTAGAAATCACGATGGAGACAGTGGACCACAAGACAGATCACGAGCGAAACGAAAGGCCAGAGTGAAGGAGGTGATGTTTCAGAAAGAATTCCATATCCGGGTTAATTTCCGTCGTACAGACTAATTGAAGGACAAAACCGTAAGGAGCGAATGATGTTTCGAAACAAGAAAGTCTTACTGTTAGCCGCACTAATACTTGTGGTGGCCATAGCGCTGGTAGCGCCAAGCGCGTCGGCCCACCCGGAGGAGGAGTGTCACTTCTGGTTTGGTCTGGGTTTCTCCCACACGATTGAGGAGGGCGAGACCCTGTGCTTCTACTCCAACTTCCTCGGGGCCACGCCCGGTCTTCTACACAACTTGATCCAGGGAGCCCACATCGAGGTGTCTATCTTCGACGCTGCCGGCAACCCGGTCGTGCAAAACGAACTCGGCGACTGGGGACCGATCCAAAAAACGGACCCCGCCCTCTTTGACTGGGTAGAGTGCCCCATGCCCACGGTAGCCCATGCTCGCTGGGAATATTCGCCCGACGAGCTTCATCTCGACGCGGGTTCTTACACGGTCTGGTTTGATGCCGTCATCGAACGGCCCGTCGTCGACGGCTTGCACATGTGCGACGATCCACCGCTCGGATCGCCGGACGTCAGTACGCCCGAAGATTCCGTCTCATTCCCGGTCTTGCTCACCGTGGAGCCGGCCGAGTAGAACGGCGCCACCGGGGCCGGGTCGCGGGCCCGGTCCCGGTATCCTGTCAATGCGCGTTCGGACAAGAAGCGCCGGTGTCGTCTGGCAGTAGCCTGGCCAATATCGGTCGCCCCACCTGCACGTTTACGTGACAACAATGGTCGAATAAGGAGCAAATGATGATCGAATTAACGAATGAAATCCATATCAACCGGCCGCTCCAGGACGTATGGGCGTATGTCGGGGACCCGGAGCGGTGGCACACCTGGCGTGACGCGATGAGCGCCCCGGCAGTCAAGGTGGACGATGGCCCGATCCAAGCCGGCACCAGATTCATGTATGAGTCGGCGTTTATGGGTCGCACGGTCGAAACCGAGTTCGAGGTCGTCGCCTACGAGCCTCAGCGCGAGATCGTCGCCACAACGGATGTGCCCATCCCTGTCAGGTTGGCGTTCCGCTGTGAGGAGAACGGCGATGGGACGCGCGTCATTCAATTCACGGAAGGTCAGGTCGGCGGTTTCTTTGGTATTGCCGAGCCTCTCGTCCGCCCGCTGATGAAGCGCGAGTTCCAGAAGTCTCTGAACAAGCTGAGGGCGGTATTGAGCGCATCATAACGCCCTGGAACCGTCGCGGCCGGCTTCTCATATTTCCACAGGAGGCAACGTAATGAAACAGATGAAACAGATTGCACGGGCAGGATTGTTGGCCACGATCCTGCTTCTAATCACCATTGCCACCACCTTCGCCGCCGACACGGGCGAGATTGAGGTCACCGAAGGCGTCGACGGCGTGCCCTATCGAAGCCGGTCCGTCGCGGTCGCCACAGACGCGTCAGGTAACGCCGTAGTCGCCTGGCCGCAGCATGACGACATACTTCCGAACCCGCAAAAACTCTACATCAGGCGTTACGATAGCAGCGGCATGCCGGTTCAGTTGATTCAAGTTGTGGAGAAATCTTCGAGTCAGCTCCAAGGCCTGCCTGACATAGCCATGAACGACAGCGGCGCCTTCGTCGTGGCCTGGACCGAACACTTCACCGACGACGACGGCTTCAGCGTACATGCCGCCCTTTACGACAGCACCGGCAATCTGGTGCGGGCCCCCTTCCAGGTCAATACGAGCGAAGCAGGCGACCAATGGTCGCCGTCCGTTGCTATTGATGACGCCGGCAATTTCCTCGTCGCCTGGGATCAGAAGGATTCGGCTTTTACGTCCGTTGAGGAGGAGGTCTACGCCCAGCGCTACGACAGTACGGGGCAGCCCGTCGGCGGAGAGGTGCTCGTCAATACCGACACGAGCGGCTATCAGCACCAGATCGACGTCAGCATGGCGGGCGACGGCCGGGCCAT
>DATHSI010000079.1:0-50021 GCA_035464315.1 Candidatus Sulfomarinibacteraceae bacterium | reverse complement strand
TGAGGCTGCGGGCCAACAGCTTTTCGTCTCCTTCTTCACGAGCCAGGGTAACAGCCCGCTGCGCGTGGCTGATCGCAGCCGCCTGCTCGAAATCATATTGTCGTATTTGAGAAAGGATAAATTCTGTCTCAATCAGGCTGGCACGACCGCTGTCGATTTGACGCGCTTCCTCCAGTAAGGCGATCGCTTTCGTTGGTTGCCAATGGCCAAGAATATGGACCAACGCCAGGCGATTTAGCGCAGTTGCAATCCATTCCGGTAGGGCGTTGTCGCGAGCGAAAGCCAGCATTTCATGGTAAACGGCCTCTGCTTCGGGCCAATGGTTAAGGAGTTCGCGGGCCCGAGCCAGCCGTTCGTAAAGACGGCGGCGGCTCTCGGGCGTGACTTCGATCGTTTCCGTTTCGACCATTATCTGATGCGCCTGCTCGTAGAAGTGAGCTGCGTCGCGTGTCGCAAACAGAGTCATGGCCTCAGATCCGGCTTGCAAATAGTTTTCGAAAGCGGCCTGCACCTCGTCGGCTCGCTGTGCATGGTGGGCCACGCGCGCGGCTGGGGCGTTCTCCGCTTCGAGGAGATAAAATGCGCGCCGGTGGAAAATGTACCGCCGGGCGTCTCCCGCTTCCGTGTAGACCACATCGCGGATCTTATCGTGGCCGAAATGGTATGATGACGGGTTCTCACTATCACGGAGAAACTTTGCCGCGAGAAGTTCGTCCATCGCCTTGATGCTCCCCGCCGGTTCCAGATCGGCGACGTAGTAAAGATGGCGGAAGGTGAACGCCTGTCCCAGTACAGAGGCTGCCGCCAGCAGGTCAAACGCCGGCGGCGAGAGGCGCGAAAGTCGTTCGCGAATCAGTGTGCGGACGCCTGGCGGCACAAAGGAGTGGTGTCTCTGTTTGTCGGGCACACTTTTGATCTGAAGTCGCCAATCGCCATCCGGCGTCTGGGAAGCTCGGATGGCGTCCATTTCCATCAGGGAGTTCAGCGTCTCCACCAGGTAAAAAGGCTGGCCTGCCGTTTCCTGGTAAAGCCAGGAGGCGAGCGAGCGGGCATCTCCCTCGTCTACAACTGCTTCGAGCAGCCGGCGAACGGTTTCGTTACTGAGCGTGGAAAGTGTCAGGCGCGCCAGCGGCACGTCGCGCCGTACGCTCTGTAACCACTGATGTAGATCGGTGCTGGCTTCGGCCGTTGACCGCGAGACGAGCGCTTCGTTGCGTATCGTGACCAGGAGCATCACCGGAATTTCCATTTCCTGCCAGCGGCGGGCAACGTAGTGCAGCAGGTCCAGAGACGCAACGTCGGCCCATTGTAGATCGTCGATGAACAGGATCAGCGGTTGATCCTGGGACATGACCGTTCCCAGCTGGGCCACGGCTTCAAAAAGGCGGTTGGCACTGGTCTGTTCAGGACCGTGCGGGTGCGTGGGTTGGGAGTCACGCTCCTGCAATGATGGAAAGAGGATGCTGAGGTCTGCCAGCGTGCTCTCTGAGAGCTGGTCAAGAGCGGCAGCAGAATATTGACCCGTGTTCTCTGTTTCCAGGTGCAACCGCCATAGGTCTACAATTGGTTGGTAGGGTAGGCGACCGCCTCCTGTCTCATACGCGCGCGCCTTCAAGATGGTAGCTTCCTCGCTCTGTGCCCAGGCTAAGAAAGCACGCGCCAGACGCGTCTTGCCGATACCCGCTTCCCCCTCCAGAGTGACCAACTGCAGGTGATTCCGTCTTGCCTGAGCGAATGCTTTGACCAGTGTTTCATGTTCCTCGGTCCTGCCCACCAGTGGCAGAGACTCTACGGAAAAGTACTCCTCTTCGGGCCCTGACCTTACTGTTATCGGTTCGTTGCTCTCGAGCGACTCGCGCTTGATTCTTTCGGCCAGAGCGCTGGTCTCTGGAGCTGGCGCTACGTTCAGCTCCTGGCGCAATTGTTGCCGGCACTCTTCATATGTCTTTAGTGCTCCAACGCGGTCCCCGACTATAGCCTGGGCGCGCATCAGGCAACGATAAGCGCGCTCCTCCAGCGCGCTGAGCCCAAGCCATCGGCGTGCTGTCTGCTGGGCAAGTGTGGGCTGCCCGCCCTGAAGCTGCCTGTGAGTGAGACGGTCGTAGAGATCGTTTAGTTGCAGGTGTGTCGCCTCTCGCTGTATTGAGGCCCAATTGTCGAATTCAGGGGCATCTGGTAGAGAAAATCCTTCCAGAAATTCTCCCCGCACCACGCTTAATGCATCTTCCATCGCGGCTTTATCGTCGGCAGCTATGGCGTTGGTAACGATGTTCAGGTCCAGCGTGTGAGCCACTTCTCCATTAAAGCCGAGGGTATGTCTCTGGACCAGCAAGTGTTGAGCGTGTTCTTCTCCCTGTTCGGGTTGGGGCGATGGCTCGTGCGCCAATGCTTTGCGCAGATACATGAGGGTGCTGCGCAGGTTGGCGCGTGCAGCGCTGGCGTCGCTATCAGGCCAGAATAGCGTCGCTAACTTCTCCCGGGTGTGCACCTCTCCTTCCACGGCGAGATATATCAGGAGGGCCAGGGCTTTTTGTGTGCGAAAGGATAGGGGGTGTGGGCCGTGGTGGACCTGCGGCGCTCCCAGGAAGGCGAGATGTAGGCAGCTCATTTTACGCTTCTGTTTACGATCTTGCCACGATGAACGGATAAGCTACTGATGTTGCATGCAAACGAATTATAGGTCCAGAGGAGAGAAAGGGAAAATCCTGTGTGGAGTGATGGCTGAATTAACCGTGATAGCACCCTTATTACCGGGAAAGGTGGAGACGTGCCGCCGATTTTGCCAGGCGATGAATGGCCGCCGCCGGTCGGAATATGAGGCGTCGCGCGCAGCGCTGCGCATTTTGCACGAATCGGCCTGGCTGCTCTGTACGTCTGGCGGAAATCTAGCCGTTGTCACCATAGAGGCGGCGAATCTTTCCATGGCTCTGCAGGAGTTGGCCTCGTCCGATCGTCCGTTTGACCGTTGGTTCAGACGCCACGTTCTGGAGATCTGCGGCCTGGATCTGACTTGTTTGCAGGCGATGCAGAAGAGGGAGCTGATTTTTGATTGGTCTACGATGGAGTCATAGTTAATCACGGAGGGTATCCAATGGATGTCATAGGTGAAGAGCAAAGCCTTACTGTAGAAAGTACGGGCAAGAAAAGAATGATCGCCTTTTATGTGGTGACTGCACTCTTTGCTCTGCTGTTTACGCTAATGTTGTCGATTATGGCGCCGGTGCTGCCGGCAGCGGTGACCGGCTGGTTCCAGGCGGAGAAATTTGGCGCTCATCAGTTTCACGAGACGGTGGCTGGCGTTTTGCTGTGGACGGTGCCCGTCGGTTTGCTTCTGCAGTTTTTTCGCCCGGCGCAGCGCGTGGCGGCCATGCAGCAGGTATTGGTAGTCCTGTTGGGTCTGAACGTAGCGATTCTGGCCGGACAGTTTTCCTTCCCGCCCATGCTCGTCTTTCTGGCGCTAGCCGTGGTTGTCGCTGCGCTCCATCCGGCGCGCGGCAAGCTTCTGCCGGCGCGCGCTCCGGACTGGCGCCTGTTGGGTATGGCGGTTGCAGCTGCCATTCCCCTCCTGGCCCTTGCGGCTCAGCAGATCGACCTGCAGACTATGGCCGTTCCTGGCGACGAGCATGCGGAGTTCGGGCATTGGGTGTTAATGGGAGGTTACGCTTTAGCGATTGTTCTGTTAAGCCTCACTGCGGCCTTCAAACGGCCCGGGTGGCGCGTGCCGGCATGGAGCGCAGGTGGTCTGGCAATGGTTTATGGTCTGGGCTCGCTTGTTATGCGCGGGCAGGCCTCGACCACTAATACTGCGTGGGCGCTGGC
The DNA here is from genome assembly GCA_035464315.1 of Candidatus Sulfomarinibacteraceae bacterium. Lineage (GTDB taxonomy): Bacteria > Chloroflexota > Anaerolineae > Promineifilales > Promineifilaceae > JAAYYY01. The sequence goes on along the minus strand of DATHSI010000079.1, from coordinate 46,202 downwards.
GGCGATGGTCTGGGGCGCGCTGTTTATTGCCCTGAGTGAATAGGTGGCCCGACGCTCATCATAATAAGCCTCAAAGGCATCCGCCTCTGGGCAGGGGTTAATATTATTTTTACCATCAAGAAAAAGGAGACTCTTATGACAGGGAGAGGTTATTCACACATCAATCTGGTAACGCAAGATGTGGACAAGACATGTGAGTTCTATGAAGGGGTGTTAGGTTTTTCCGTTGTGGCTGCCGGCATTTACCGTGTGAGCGAAGGGGGGCATTTCCGCCATATCTACCTCGATGTGGGACAGGGCCAGCTTCTGAGCTTCCTTGAGCCACGGGATATCCCCGGGTTCCCAGAGGACATTGAGACCGATATTAATTCCGCTCTGGGAGTACCTCCTGTGTGTAATCACCTGGCCTTTGAGGCGGGCTCTCCTGAGAAGCTGCAGGCCATACGTGAGGAACTACAGGCGAAGGGTATACCGGTCACCGAGGTTGTGGACCACGACTGGTGTCACTCCATCTACTTTGACGACCCGGTGAACGGGTTGAAGCTGGAATATGCCTGCTATACACGTTCCCTTACCGTCGAGGACGCCGAGCTAACAGAGCGGTTCGAGCTGCCCCTGGCTGCTGTTCATGCGCTGACCCGGCCTACAGATTGAATTCGATTCGGAGGATATTATGTTCGACTTTACTGTTGAAGAAGAGGTCTTCATCGAGTCACCGGCGCGGGAGGTATTCGCTTACATCGCGGATGCCGAAAATGACAGCGAGTGGTGTCCGGCCGTACTGAAAATAAGGCAGATCGAAGGGGATGGTCCCGGGCAAGGCGCAGTGTACGAGATGTTGCACGCTCCAGGCGGGATGAAGTTTGAGGCCACCACACGCATTGTGGCCTTTGAGCCCAACTCTCTGATTCGCTGGGTGATGACCGATAGCGGACATGAGCTGCACGGAACTTATCGGCTAGAGGTGGTTGACGACGGGACTCTGTTGCGCCAACGAAGCGAGTTTGCGTTCAAAGGCTGGATGCGCATTCCGGGCCTGTTGATGAAGCGTTTCATCGTCAGGGACGTGCACAAGGAGTTGCGCAAACAATTTAGCAACCTGAAGCAGTTGTTGGAGGAAGAGCAACGATCTGGCGAGGCGTATCCATCGCTGGAGGCGGCCTAGCTGCTCCGGCAGTGTATTTGCCGTCGTCAGGCTGAGCTCTGGAAATCTGTCCAACAACCGGGGCGCAAATTGCTTGACGGGCGTGGAGATAATTTGGTAGAAATTACCTTCGTTGACATCAACATCGCGGCCGACAATTGCGACGTCGCCCGCGCGCCATTGGACGGTTATTAGAGACGTGAACGGAGGTAACAACGTGGCGCAATACCAGATTATGTACTGGCAGGAGTTTCCATCGCAGGTGAAGGTGACGGATGAGAACGGCACCGTGCGCAAGATGCTGCCCGACTATTTCCAGCAGGCGATTGACGGGGCGGCAATGGCCGAAGGCAGCACGGACAGTGACGCTTATCTAGACGGCTGGGATTGGGGGCCGCAGGAGGAGCGGGAAGGCAGCGCGGAAGACGTGGCCGAGGCGCTGGTGGCGGAATTGGAGGAGGCTTATCCTAAGTCGCGGCTGGCGGAGATGGTGAGGGGGAGGAATAAGAGCTAGAGCTAGAGGGGGCGGTTATTGGGCCTGGATCTGGGAGACGAGGACGATGACGAGGACGCCTTCGGTCAGGGCGGTGAGGAAGAAGCCGACGAAGGCGGCGATGATTTCGTTGTCGGTCCATTTTCCGGCGAGGCCGCCGAGAAAGCCCATGAACAGGCCCAGGGCCAGGAAGATGAGCCCCATGTTGAGGCGAAAAAGGAGCAGGCCTACGAGCAGGCCGGCAAGCGCGCCGGCGGTGAGGCCCACGAGCATCGGTCTGCGTTTGCGCATAAGCGGTTCCTCCCTGGCAGCCCCCGGCTCAGTACAGGAAATCGGCGTAAGTCGATGAATGCACCCAGACGCGCAAGTCGCCGGGCGCGTTCTCAGACCAGAAGTAGAGCCACTCGGCGGCGCGCGGCGGGATGTTCACGCAGCCGTGGCTCTTGGGGCGACCGAAGTCATCGTGCCAGTAAGCGCCGTGCAGGGCAATCGCCTTATCATAATAGAGCGTGTGTGGTACGTCGGCCAGCCGGTAATAGTCGTCGCCCACTTCGCCGCCGGACATGGGGGTGGTCAGGTGGCGCGCATAGACGCGGAAGAGACCATGGCGGGTGGGCCAGCGCGGCAGGCCACTGGAGATGATGCTGGCGAAGACGATACGATCCCCCTCGTAAGCGGCGAGCGTCTGCTGCCAGAGGTCGACGTCCACCCAGTACTCGTGCTCGTCGACGCCGCGCGGGCGCTCTCGTACCATTTGCAGGGCGACGGCATGGTAGCGGATCCATTGCCCGCCGCCGATATCGTGCCACATGGCGCCGTCGCTGCCTACCTGGGTGCCGTATACCTCCACGAACTCATACCGGGGCAACTCCGGCGTGTCTGGCTCCGCTTGCGCGCCGGGCTCGGGTCGCGGCTGGAAGGGATGCAGGACCCAGCCAAAGGGACGTTGGGGCTGCGCGTTGATTCGCACGCCGCTGAATGTACTGGCCTCTACGCGATGGTACTTTTCTGCGGGAAGCCAGTGATCCCACACTTTGAGCCATTCCTCACCGTCGCTGCCAGTCGCTGTGTCGTCCACCGGACCATAAAAGACGCCGGTGCTGGCGTAGTGGGTACGGCGTGACTCGAGATCTGGTCGCTCGTAGAAACGGGCGTAATCTTCGATCCAGCCGTAAGTGACGCCGTCGAGGATGCTGCCGGCGCGAGGCGGGGGTGTGGAAAAGGTGGGCGGCGGCAGGGGCGCGGTGCACTGTCCATGAGCGCCTGGTGTCTCGCACAGGGCAGCCTCCGCGCTGTCTGCCCCGGTGAGTAGAATGCCGGCGAAAAGGAGCAGAATGGTGATAAGAATGGCCCTCACCATTCTGCTCTGTTTGGGGGCGGAGTTGAGATGCTTCGTTTCACTCAGCATGACACCTTGCGAGGCGCTTCCTGGCACTCAGGCCGGCTAACTTAACTGTACACTACGGCAACTCGCCGCCGGTCAACTCCATTAGCCGCTGCAAATCGCTCTGCAGCGCTTCCAGCTCGCGGCCATAGGTGGCCCAGTCGCCTGTGCGCTGGGCTGCTTCCGCCGCTTCGAAGTGCTGGTTGGCCGAGCGGATGACGTCTTCGATGGAGGTATCCAGAGGCGGCGCTGGTGCGGTCGGCGTTGGTTCTTCCAGCGGTTCCTCGGCTATTTCGTCTGGCGCTTCCCCTGGGACTTCCTCCACAGGCTCGCCATCTTCTCCAGTCACCGGCGGCTCGACAACGATTTCGTCGACGGCCGGCGCGTCTTCGATGAGCGCTGCCAACGCTTCGGGGAGCGTCTCGCGCATGACCACGTTTTCGCCGCTGACGACGACGACGCGTTTGAGCTCCGGCAGGGCGCTGGTGGAGGAGCGCAGATAAACGGGCTCCACGTAGAGGAAGTTTTCGTTGATAGGCACCACGATGAGGTTGCCGCGGATGACGCGTGATCCCATCTGGTCCCAGAGCGCGAACTGCTCGGAGATGGCGGGTTCCTGGTCGATGCGCCCTTCGATCTGGATGGGACCGAATACCAGCTCTTGTCTGGGCAGCTCGAAGGAATACACTTCACCATAGTTCGGTGGATCGCTGCGCGCTGCGATCCAGGCGACCATATTGTTCCTGTTGCTGGGCACGTAGGGCTGGATGAGGAGGAATTCAGCCTCTTGCTGGCCGGGTAGAGGGAAGGTGATGTAGTAGGGCTCGATCGGTTGTGTGCCGTCATCGAAGATTTCGTTGGGAATCTGCCATAAATCTTCCTGATTGTAGAAGACCTGCACATCCGTCATGTGGTAGCTGAGGTACTGGTGAGCCTGGATGAGGAAAAGATCGACAGGATAGCGCACGTGACTCATCAGAGATTCCGGCAGGTCCGACATTGGCTTGAACATGTCGGGGAAGATGTGCTGGTAGGTCTGGATGATGGGGTCGTCGGGGTCGAACACGTAGAAGTTGACGGAGCCATCATAGGCGTCAATGGTGACTTTGACCGAGTTGCGGATGTAGTTGATGCCCGAAGGCACATTCATGTTGGCCACAGTGCTGTCGGTCGTAGCAGGAGGCCGGACGTAGGGCTGACTGTAGGGGAAGTCGGCGCTGATAGTGTAGGTGTCAAGCATCCAGACCAGACGGCCATCGACGGCCACGATGTAGGGATCGGCGTCCTGCACCAGGAAGGGAGCGATCTGGTTCACGCGCTCCTGGATGCGGCGGTGGAACATGGCTTTGGTTTCTGGCGTGATGTAATCGCTCAGAATCAGGTTGGCTTCGGCGAAGCGCAAGGCAAAGGCCAGGCGGCGAAGCGGGCTGCTGATGGGCACGCCACCACTGCCCTCGTAACTCACGTAAACGTTGTCGTCCCCGCTGGGATAACTGAACTCTCGCAGGTTGCTGTTGGCATACACCACATCGTCGGTCAGCTCACCGTAGTAAATTTCGGGGCGCTCGATATTAATGCCCACGGTGCTGCTTGGGGGCAAGTTCTGCACATAAAAGATAGGACGGCCCTGGCTGCTAACCCCGTCAACGGGATTCATGACGATGCCGTAACCGTGCGTATACTCCAGCCGTTGGTTGACCCAGGTGGGACTGGGCAGGCCGGACTTGTCGAGCTCGCGCGCGGAAAGCATCACCTGTCGTGATTCGCCGTCGATGTCGTAGCGGTCGATGTCCACGTCGTTGAAGCGGTAATAGAGTCGCAGCTCTTGAAGCTGGCGGTAGGTCGTGAGCAGCGGGCGGTAGTCCCAGAGGCGAATGTTGCGCAGCGCCAGATCATTCTCCTCAAGATCCTGTTCCCGCAATTCGTCGCCGATTGTAAATCCCTGGGTTACGATATCGTGCAGGTCATACCCACGGCGAGTGAACTCGATGTTGTTGGCGATGTAGGGCATTTCGCGGGCCAGCTCGTTCGGTTCGACGGCGTAGCGCTGGAGCAGGCTGGGATAGAGACCGGCGAGACCGATGGTGGCTACCAGCCACAACCCCATAGCTACGGCGGCGGGCCGCAGATCAGGGCGCACGGCAATGTAGGCCACAGCCAGCGCGACGAGGCTCATGAGCACCAACTGCACGCGCAGCACAGGGAGTGTGGCGTGGACGTCGGTGTAGCCGGCGCCAAAAACAACGCCTTGCGGCGAGAAGAGCAGATCGTAGCCATCGAGCCAGTAGCCTGCGGCCCACAGGAGGAAGAAGAGAGCCAGCAGGACGGCGCTGTGGCTGCGCATTTCCACGGGCAGCGCACGCAATTCCAGCTGTCTGCCCTGCAGACGCGGCAGGTTGTTGATGACGTAGATGGCAGCTGCCCCCAGCAAAGTGATTACCAGGAGGGGCATCAGCCAGCCGTGGACGAAGCGGTACACGGGGAGTTCGAAGAGGTAGAAGCTCGAGTCGAGCCCAAAGATGGGATCGTCAACGCCGTATGGCACGCGGTAGAGGTAGCGCAGGAATGTGCTCCAGCGGGCGGCGGCGGCCTGGGCCAACATGAAGGCCAGGAAGAGGGCGATACCGCTGATCAGCCAGCCAACGCCGGGCAGATTGAGCATCTGCACGCCGGCCGCGGGACGCAGGGCGCGGCGCCGGGCCAGGTGCCAGTTGAGCAGGAGTACGGCCGCGGCAACCAGGAAGAAGACGAGGAAGGTAATAACGCGCGCGCCCCACTGTGTGAGCCACACGTCCTGATAAGAGAGCTCGGTAAACCACAACCACTCTGTGTAGGTGGTGACGATGAAGTTGAGGCTGGTGAAGAGAAGGATAATGAGTAAGCTAAGCCACAGCCAGCGGCTGGTCCACCAGGGAGTGGTAGGACGCGCGTCGCCCGGCGGCGGCGTGCGATCCCCCTGGTCCCCGCGCCATCCGGCCTCTTCCATGGCGCGACGAAACACTTCGGGAATGTCGTCGTCAAATCGACTCATCAACGTCTCCTTTTTTTCACTATTCACTATTTATTGTAACCGACTTCGAACGCTTTGCGTATTGAATCCGGCTGTGGCAACGGCGGGAACATTGGCTTAGACTTGCGCTGCCGGCCTCAAGTCATTGGATCATCCTCCAGGAGGCGTGCGAGCGGTGCGATAACCCGAGCTGCCGTCCGGTGCTCCCGGAGGGTCACGGACTTCAAGGAGAAAGCGAATGAGTGTCGAAACACGCAAGATACAATTTAGAACAGAAGGAGACGCGGACGTGGTGGATATTACGCAGCAGGTGGCGGACGCCGTGCGTGACACAGGGCTGGAGAGCGGAACGGCGACCATCTTTTCGCCATCGGCGACGAGTGCGCTGACCACGATTGAGTTTGAGCCGGGCGCGGTGAGCGACCTGCGCCGGCTCTTTGACGAAGTGGCCGACCCGCAACGGCATTACGCACACAATGCGCGCTGGGGGGATGGCAATGGACACAGCCACGTGCGCGCCGCGCTGTTGGGCCCGTCTCTCACGGTGCCTGTCGTGCAGCGACAGTTGACGCTGGGCACCTGGCAGCAGATCGTGTTTGTGGATTTCGATAATCGCCCACGGCGGCGCGAGCTGGTGGTGCAGGTGATAGGGGATTAAGCGGGCGAGGTTTCGTTGGCTAGCGGCAGATAGACGCGAAAGGTCGCGCCCTGGCCCTGCCTACTGGTCACGGTCATGTGCCCGCCGTGTTGCTTGACGACGCCGTAGGCCTGGGCCAGCCCCAGACCCGTCCCTTCTTTAGGGCCCTTGGTTGTAAAGAAGGGCTCGTAGATGCGGGACATCACTTCGGGCGTCATGCCGCTGCCCGTATCGGCAATGGTTAGCAAGGCCCAGCGTCCGGGATTTAACTCCGGATCGGACGAATCGTCGTCCCGCACAACGATGTGCTCCAGTGTGATGGTCAGTCGTCCGCCGTCGGGCATCGCGTCCCGGGCGTTGAAGGCCATGTTCATGATTACCTGCTGCAGCCGGGTGCGGTCGGCGCGAATGTGCAAAGCGCCGGTTGTGCCCATGAACTCGACGGCGATGGTCTTGGCCAGGGTGCGTCTGAGCAATTCGACCGTTTCTTCGACGAAAGAGCGCAGGTCGAATTGCTTGCGCTCCATGACCGAGCGACGGCTGAAGTCCAGGATCTGTGTGATGAGGCGGGCGGCGTGTTGGGACGTTTCAAGGATCGTCTGTAGCCGCCCGGGCGCCCCGTCCGGAAGGTTGGGCGTCATCTGCAGCAACTGGGTGTTGAGGGTGATCACAGCCAGGATGTTGTTGAAATCGTGGGCGATGCCCGCAGCGAGCTGGCCCACTGCAGCCAACCGCTCCTGCAACTGAATCCGCTCCTGGAAAAGCCGTTCCTCTGTCACTTCGCGGATGGCCAGCAGCCATCCTGTCTCATCTGCGTCGATAGCGGCGATACTGGTCAGCACCTCGAAGATGCGCTCTGACGCCGAGCCGTCGCCCGCACTCACCTTTATTTCGCGAATGCTGGTTCCGTTGCGCTCCACGTCGGTGGCAATCACCGCCATCGACGTCTGGCCCAGGTGTGTGAGCGCGTTGTCAGCATCGGAGCCGTTAATAATGGGCAGGAGGGAGCGGGCCACGGGGTTGGTGAGGCGGATGCGAAACTGATCGTCCAGTAGCAAGAGACCCTCAGGCACGGCATCGATGATTTTCTGCATCTGCTGCGTTTGCGCCTGGAGCTGCCTGTAGAGCGTTTCGCGGGTGATGGCGCCGCCCAGAATGTTGGCCACGACCTGGAGGAATTGCCCATCGTCATCGGTGAACTGGCGTGGCGATTGGCTGTGGGCGCCGAGCACACCATAGGGGCGCTGCAGGCCGGGAATAGCAACGGTAAGACCGCTGGCGACTTCGTGCCGGCGCAGCAAATCGCAAATCGTAAAGCGCGCCTCCGCTGCTGCGTCGCTCATAACGACCGGCGCTCCCGCGTGCAGGCCGGCGTCGTCGCGTGCGCTGTCCTGGTGCACGTCCCAGTTGGCCAGGAGCGTGTATCCGGCCTGGGAGCCAGTCCCTGTCGGGATGCGGGCGTTGCCTATCAGATCCTCCCGCCAACCGGCGCCTTCGACGAGAAGGAAACTGTCCTGTTGGGGGTCTAGCTGCAGAATGTGCGAGAATTCCACGTTCAGGCCGCGTGCAATATGGTCGACGGCTTCGTGCAGCAGGGTAGCCAGCGGCACTCCCGACAGCGCACGTTGCCCCAGGGAGACGACGGCGCTCTGTTGGCGCGCCGCTTGCTTGCGCCGGGTGATATCCTTGGCGATGCCGTAGACGCCGACAACCTGGTCTCCGACGATGATGGGGATGTTGGTTACGTTGGCATCAAAACGGGCGCCGTCTTTACGTACGCCCACCGTGTCATAATTCTGTGGCTCGCCGGCCGCTGCTCTTTGGAAGTGTTCGACGGTCTTCTGGAGATGGGCCGGATCTACAATGGGCACGAAGCTCATATTCATCAGCTCGTCGATGGTGTAGCCGGTGAGAGACTCCAGCTGGCTATTGGCTGAGAGAAAATTGCCCTGGAGGTCAAAGTGATAGACGCTGTCCGGATTATGATCGAACAGCGACTGGTACTGTTGGTGATTTTCCTGTAGCCTGAGTTGTTCCTCCTTCTGTGCTGTGATGTCGTGGGCCAGGCCGGCCAATCTGTACAATCGCCCCTTTTCATCGTAAATGGGGAAGCTGCGAGCGCGCACCCATCCCGTGGAGCGGTTAGATAGGAAAATGCGGAATTCCAGGTCGAGTGGCTCTGCAGGAGGCGCTATGCCCGACGCCAGGACGGGTAGATCCTCGGGATGAATACTCTGCAAAAAGCGGGATGGATCATCGTAAAAAACCGTACGCGACTGGTTAAATAGCGCTTCGGTCTTGAGGCTGATGTAGAGGAGCGAGTTGCCGTCAGCTTCTGTGATCCAGAAGACGTAGGTCTCATCGCCTACCAGCTTATCCAAACGCGCTTCAAAGCGCTCCAACGCGTCGTGCAGGGAGGACGGATCATGGTGTGTCGCAGCAATCTGCGTCACACGGTTGAGAATCACTTCTTCGCTGATAGTGGACTTGCTCATGGGCTGCTGCATATCCGATCCCGCTGGGCGATTGCTTCGCCGCGCCTGCCCAACGGTGTGCTTACTGTAATCATAGCAGCCTTATTGCTGTGAGCCATAGGGAGTGAAACAGTAACTGTCCTGTCATGGGCCACTCTGCACTCTTGACATTTATCACAAGCAACCTTTGACGTTTGACACTATATTTTTGCACCTGATTCTGCCATAATCCCTTACACGCAATAGGGAATTGCGGCGTCTAACATCGTCTCTACTCACCCAACCGCTGAAGTAGTCTTGCAAAGCTGGGGGCAGGAGCCAAGGAGTATCTCATGGTACGCAAACCGGTTTACGTGACGCCTCAGGGCCTGGCGCGACTTCGTCAGGAACTGGCAGAGCTGACACAGGTGCAGCGCCCGGACCTTGTGGAGCGTTTGCACGAAGCCAAAGAAGGCAGTGACTGGATGGACAACACGGAGTACCGGCTGGTCGAAGACGAACTGGCTTTTGTTGAGGGTAGGATCCAGGAGCTGGAAGATATGCTGTCGGCTGCGCGCCTGATCGAGCCGGATGAGGACGAAACTACGGTCAATATTGGAGACACCGCTTTTATCCAGGCCAATGGGGATGTGGAGCAATATACGATTGTGGGGGTGGCGGAGGCCGACCCGGCGGCGGGCTTAATATCCAACGAGTCGCCTCTTGCGCGAGCCTTGTTGCAGCACAAGGTCGGCGACGAGGTGGCAGTCAAGGCGCCAGGCGGCACCTTCTACGTGCGTATTGTGGCTGTCAAGTGCAGCATGGATTGCGATGATGATGAGGATTCCTGAGCGCCCGGCGCGGGCTATAAAAGGGCAAAGATGTGACAAAGATCACCTGGGTTGGGTGCCGTTCAGAACTCTCATCGTGATGTGGTCCGGCTATAGTTGTGTATGATTATCGCTGTTACCACGCCAGACATTATGGAGAGATAAGCCGTGCTATTATCTGAAACTGCTTTCCGCCCCGTCGAACGGCAGAGCCGCGTCAACCGCGCGCCTGTCGATTATCTGAAGCGCGATCCAGACGAACGCATCTGCGATTTTGAGGAGGTCATTCTCGGTTTTGACGGGCAAATGGCCATGGAAGAAGCGCTGCGCTGCATGCAGTGTCCGGAGCCGCAGGCCTGCACCCTGAACTGCCCCGCAGGAAACGATATTCCCGAAGCGCTATGGCTGATCAGTGAAGGACGTTTCGTAGAGGCGGCGCAGGTATTCAGCGAGACGAGTCCCTTGCCCGAAATTTGCGGGCGCGTTTGTCCCAATCTGTGCCAGGAAGGTTGTGTGCTCAGTCAGCGCCAGGGCGCGGCTTCCATTGGCAAGCTGGAAGCGTTCGTGGCCGATGTGGCGCGCGAAGCGGGCGCGTTAGCCATTGACGTACCGCAGCAGAAGACGGGCAAGCACGTGGCTGTCGTTGGCTCGGGACCGGCCGGATTGACGGTGGCCGAGGACCTGATCAAGCTGGGCCACGAAGTGACCGTTTACGAGGCCTGGCCGCAGCCGGGCGGCGTGCTGATTTACGGCATTCCCAGCTTCAAGCTGAATAAGGATGTGGTGCTTTATAAAATCGGGGATCTGGAAGAGGCCGGCGTGCGGTTCATCACCGGCGTGCGCGTGGGCGAGGACGTTGCGATGGACCAGTTGCTGGCGCAGTATGATGTCGTTTTCCTGGGCACCGGCGCGGGTGTGGAGGCGACGATGGGTATTCCCGGCGAGTCGCTGGAAGGCGTCTATCGCTCTACCGATTTCTTGATTCGGGCCAACGTGCCGCTGGAGCTGCTTCCGGCCGGCAAGCGAGTGCCGCCTGCGATTGGGCGGCGCGTCGCGGTGATCGGTGGCGGCGACACGGCCGTAGACTGTGCGCGCAGTGCCATGCGCCTTGGCGCCACCGACGTCAGGATCGTGTACCGGCGCACCGAAGCGGAGATGCCGGGCAACGCCAAAGAGCGGGAGATTTGTCTGGAAGAGGGCGTGACGATTGATTATTTACAGGCGCCCGTGGCTTACGTTGGCGACGAGGAAGGTCGCCTGAAGGGCATGGAGCTGGTGAAGATGGCCCTGGGCGAACCAGACGCCTCTGGGCGACGGCGACCGGAGCCGATTCCCGGCTCAGAGTTTTTCGAGCCCGTGGATACGGTTGTCCTGGCGGTTGGTTACTGGCCCGATCCATTCCTGGGCGAGCGTACGGAAGGGTTGGCCACCCATAAGTGGGGCCTGCTGGTGGCCGATGAGGCTGTGGGCGCCACGACGCGACCGGGCGTCTTTGCCGCCGGCGACAATGTGCACGGCCCGGATCTGGTGGTGACGGCGATTGCGTCTGCGCACACAGCAGCGCGCAGCATTGACGCTTATTTGCGGGGCGAGCCTGTCCCGCCGCCCGAGGTTCCTTAATATAGCAAACTGAGCGCCGGAGAGCCGAAGTGGCTCTTCGGCACTTGTTGCACCTTTCCTTTCCTCCTTGTGGCAGACCGCCTGTGCTCATACCAAGCGCAGGCGGTTTGTCTTTAATGGGGTGGGTGTCAGGTGTGCGCCGTAAGGAACGCTTCTACCTCGGTATCGGTGGGCATGGCGTTCAGCGTGCCCAGGCGCGTGGCGGCGAGCGCGCCGCAGGCGTTGGCCCAGCGCACGGCGTCGGGTAAACTGTGCCCGCTGAGCGTGGCCCACACCAGGCCGGCGGTGAAGGCGTCGCCGGCGCCGGCCGGATCAATGACTTCTGCCGGGAAAGCGGGCGCCAGACCGTTGCCGGAATCATCGGCCCACAGCGCACCGCGGACGCCTCGTTTCAGGACGACGGCCTGAGGCCCCCTGTCCAGCAGCGTTCGGGCCACCACCAGCGCGCTCTCGTCGTCGGGCAAGGAACGCCCGGCAAGCGTTTGGGCCTCGCTTTCGTTGGGTGAGAGAATGGATGCGTGCTTCCAGACTTCTGTAGAGTAGGTCCGTTGTGGTCCTGCGTCTATGAAGATGGGCACGCCGGCGGCTCGCGCGAGGGTTGCTGCCTCTTTGAGGGCGGCGGCGGGCGGCTCGAAATTGAAGAGCAAGCCGTCAAGCTGCCGCAACAGAGGGGGCAGGCGCTGTTGCACGTCCTCGGGCGTCAGAGTGCGATTGGCGCCGGTGTATGCCACATAAGTGGTAAGGCCATTGTCCTCGGCGAGCATGATGACCATGCCCGTCGGTGTTTGCGCATCTTGGGCGATGAGATTGGTCTCCACGCCGGCCTGCTGCAGTTCGCGGCAAGCCTCCCGGCCCCATATGTCTCCGCCCACGTTACCCACGAAGATAGTACGCACACCGTGCCGCGCCAGGGCCACGGCGGCATTGCCCCCTTTGCCCCCGGCGCCCGTGACCAGGTTGTCGACAAATAGATTTTCACCGCTGATGGGCAGCCGCGGTGTCTGGACGGTGATGTCCATCATGATGGAGCCGATGACGGCGACGGTCAGCGCCATGCCCTTACTCTTCGCCGTTGTCGGGCCAATCGTCTTGCAGGAGGGCAAGGGCGTCCTGCAGCGCGGTGCGGGCCGCTTCCACCGTCTCGGCAGAGCGCGCAGACGTTATTTGTGCCTCGACTTGACCGCTGAGCCGGCGCAGGCCGGCGCCGGTCCAGGACGTGGCCTGTTGCGAGCGGGCCTGGCGCGCCTGTTGCACGCGCTGCTCCCAGACCGCCAGCCGTTTTCGCTCGCCGCTGAGGGCCGCATAGGCGGCGCGCGCCTGCTCCTCCAGTAGATCCAGTTCGGCCAGGGTTTCCTGCATCTCGGCAAGCTGCACGTCGGACCCCGTAATCTGCCAGATGGTGGCTGTCGATTCCTTCATTTCCTGCACGTAAGGTTGCAGGCAGCGCCAGTTGCCGGCTTCGGCTTCCGCCTTTTCCAGCAATTGCGGCAATTCGCCGCGCAACGCTTCCACCCGCTGCAGGCCGCGCTCCAACGTCTGTCGCGCCTCCTTGAGGTCAGCCGTCAGCGTCTGCGCGTTCTCCATGAAGGATTGCAGCTGGATGGGGTTGCCCTCGGCGTTGCTCTTCTCCTGCAGGAGCTGCCGGTAGTGTAGGGCCACAGGATCTCGCGCGGGTAGGGGCGTTACCTGCTGCAGCGCCTGCCAGGCCTGGCCCAGCTCGCTGCCGGCGCGGTCCGCTTCCTCCTGCACTTCCCTGGCGCTGGTCTCGTGGTCTTTCTGCAGCCGTTCCGCTTCGGCGACCAGGCGGTCCACACGCAGGAGGAGCCCGTCCAGGGCCTGGTTTTGCTCGGGCTCGGCGGGAATGGTCTCAGCAACGCCCGTACTCGGGACGCCCGCACGCGGGACGTCGGCGCTTTCGGCGTCCGCAGCGATGGGGTCCGGCGGTTCTGGCGATTCGGCGCCCACCAGGTCGTAGGCGGCGCGAAACGCGGTGTACAGACGGCGGCTCAAGACCTCGATGGCCTCGGCATGCAGTGAGATATCGGCTACCTCTAACAACTGGCGCACCTTCTCGGCAGCCAGGGCCAGTTGCCGGGCGAGGGTCAGCACGGACTGCGCTTCATCTGCTTCCTCAGTTGCCTCCGCAAACTTTTGTCGGCGGCGCAGGGCGCGGGCGCGGTCCAGGCGCTCGGTGGCGTAGGCCAGCAAGGGTTGCACGCCATCGCGCACGCTCTCGTCGTTGGAGACGTTGGTGACCGTGTCGCGCGTCGTTTCCATTTGTTGAAGCTGGTGGTCCAGCGACTGCCGCTGGTTGCGCACGCCCTCCAGGTTACTCTCCAGCTCATCGGCGCGTTTCTGCAGAGCCACCCACTGCTGCGCATGTTGGTCCAGACGCGGCAGGTCGCCAGAAGGCCGGTCGCGCACCTCTTCTTTGAGCGTTGTGGTTTCCGCCCGCAGTTCCTCCAGGCGGCGCGACAGATCGTCCAATGCTTCAATGCCGGCGGCTTCTTCATCGGCCAGCAGATCGGCCAGTTGGGGCAGCCGCTGGTCGGCCAGCTCGCCGGTGGCGCGGCGCAGGGCCAGTGGCGTTTCCTCCACCTGGCCAATGCGCGACTCGGCGGCAGACACCGCGCGGCGCACCTGGGCAACGTCGTTTTGCAACCGGCGCAGACGCAGGGCGTTGCGCGGGATATTGATCGCGTCTTCGGGGTGGTTCAAGAAATGGGGAAAGGCCCAGGGGCCGACGTCCACGTCATAGATGGTGACTTCGGCCAGCCGGTTGGCTACCTCCCGATAATGGTCGACTGCTTCCTGGAGTTGCTCCCGCGCGGACCGGTAACGTTCTCGGAAGAGATCTGCTTCAAGCTCGCGGAAGGGACGCAGGCGACCGGCGGCGGCGCGCAGCAGTCCGGCGACTTCGGCCAGCGTGGCGTTCAATTCCTGCTGTTGCTCGATGTTGCGCTGCGCCAGGCGCCGCCATATTTCTGGGCCCAGGATGAACACCAGAATGAGAAACAGCGTTATGAGCAGAACGATGATTGCTGACTCCACGATCACTCCCGACTGCTAATTTCTCTTTACAGTATAACTTAGACCAGGGAGCAAGGGCTAATATTGGCCGGTTTGCGAGGGATGGGAACTGCGGCGGCAGAGGAGCGCCGGCGCCCGGACAGGCCGGCGCTCCGTCATTTTCAGGGTAAGCCCAGGCGCGAGGCGGCCTGATTGCAGAGGCTGGCGCCGCCGGATTGTAGCCAGCGTTGCAGGGTGGGACTTTCGTCCAGTCCCTGTTGAATTTCGTTGTAGATACCCGTGGTCCACACGTAGTAGCGTTGCGTTTCCGCCGGCCAATGGTCCCAACTTGAGGCTGCGGCCCGCTGTCCGCCGTTGTAGCCGGCGAAGGCGCGACCGATGTCGCCGTTGGTCTGTTGCAGCCGCTCTTTGAAGTAGGTCAGGCCGCGCGAAGCGTTGGTGTCCGGATCCAGAGTGTCTTCGCCGGGCTGGAAGTGAAAGGGCATTACCTGGAACAGTCCCTGGGCGCCGGCCGAGGAGATGGCGGCGGGGTCGCCGCAAGACTCGACCTGCATGATGGTCGCTGCCATGTTGGGGTCGACGCCGTGCGCCTGGGACCAGGCCTCGATTTGTGTCGCCCAGTACTGTACGGGCGCGGCGAAGACGGGCGAGATGGCGCCGCCGGCGCCTCCCGGCGCATGTTGCTCTGCCTGTGACGCTGCCGCATCGCCAGCAGTACCGGCTTCTACGCCTGCTACTTGCTGTTGAGTCTGTGCTTGCGCCACGGTGGCAGGGCCCGCCGCGGGGTCCGGCTTGACGGAAATCAGCAGGGTTACGATGAGCGCGATGCTGGCGAGGATGAAGACCATGCGCCGCCAGCCGGGGACCCCGGACGGCGTGCGGATGACGGGGGGATTGGCGTAGATTGGATTGTAGTGAGCCACGAATTACGCCTCCTGTTCCTGCGGCACGCGGCGCGCAGCGCGTTCAGTGTGGGTGGGGCGGGTGGGGCGACGCGTGCGGCGCGTTGGGGCAACGGGTTGCACGCGCGCGCCGCTGCTACGATCTTCATCCGGCCCGCCTTCGTCGTCGTATGGCGCGTTCTCAAGCTCCGCGCTTCTGGCGCTGCGGTCATGCAGAAATTCCGGAACGGCGTCTTCATCGATGTGACGGGGTCCAACCCCGAGTGCGCTGCGCTGCGGAATGCGGCGCAGGGTCAGGGGTTGCGCGCCTTCTTTGCGCCGGTCGCTGTGGCGCTCGCCGGCGCCGAAAACGCTACCAAAGTTGAAAAGGTAGCCGCCGGCAACGGTGAAGGCGCCGATGAACAGAATGCGCGTGAGCCAGACGAGAACGGCGACAAAGATAGGCACGATCTCCAGCAATTGCTGGCGGCTCAGCACTTCGTTGCCGAACTCATGATTCAGCAGGGTCAGGTTCACGGCCCACCAGGTCATGATCGCGTTGAGCGTGGCGCCCAGAAGCCATGCGCCCATCAGGTACCATACTTCAGTTGGCATGTTGCCCTCGTCGTCTTCGGGCAAGAAGAAACGGAGCAACCCGGCGAAGTCGATGGCGCAAAAGGCGATGGCCAATATGGTGGCCCATTGCAGGCCAGCGAAACTCGCCGTACCCAGAAAGTCACGCAGGGCGAACTGCGTGGTGTCAAAGTTAAAGATTTCGAAAGCCACCAGGGCGATTAGAAACAGGATGCCAACCAGGATGCGACCCGAGAAGGGCGCGCTGGCCCGCGCCTGCGGCGGCTTCTGTGTGTGGTTGACTGTCTTTACAGCCATGCGGTTCTCACCTCCCTTATCCATAATCCTCTTCCCGTTTCACGGCGCGCGTCCCAGGCGCGCACCGCGAAAGGGTCCATTTTAGAACAAATGTTCTATTCTCAGCCCTAACTATACTACATCGGGGGCAGGGCCGACAAGAGATTCGACTCATATTCCTTTGTGGCTGACTCTGCGAGGGATACTGCGATGATCTGACGCCAACCTCTTCCCAAGGAGGAGTCTGCCTGCTGTTGCAGGGGAGTAGATGCTATAATCCCTGAGTCTAACGATTAAACAATAACAATTATATGAAACGACTGTTGAATTCTGCTAAGTTCTACCATAGAGATGCGTTAGCAGAGGCCGAAAAATACATCAATCTGGATCCCGGCGGAATTTTTTAAGAATGGCCAGGAGGTGCAGGCGGCGGGCAATGTTGCGCCATATCTCCTGTGCCTGACGCGCCGAAGCGGGTGGCAACTGGCGCCCACTGTACTGGCGGGCGATGAAGAGCGCGGTAAGCCGCCGCACGCCGGCGCGTAGGCCGCGGAGGCGGCGCGCCAGCCAGGGCCGGCGCTCCCAGGCAGCGAGACGGGTGAGCAGCACGTCCTGGAACTCCGTTGGAGTCTGTGTGTCAGGTGTTGGCTGCCCCAGGCGGCGGGCGCTTTGTAGCAATCTGTCGTAGCTCAGCAGGATGGGGTCCGCAGCCAGGGCCGAGGACGGAGCGTAGTGTCGCCGCCATAACCAGATGCCCAGCGCAGCGGCGGCAGCAACGAGAAGCAGGACCCAGGGCCATAGACGGGCAGCCTCGGACTGTGGAATGGGCGGCGCTGCGGGCGGCGGCTCCAGCTCGCGTACGCCGGGTGAGCGTTCTTCCGGCGCTTCTCCGGCGGGCGGGGAGAAGGGCGCTGTGGGTTCGAACGGAATCCAGCCGTATCCGGGAAAGTATATTTCGGGCCAGGCGTGCGCGTCGATCTGGTAGATGGTCTGCACGCCGCCGGCGTCTGCCGGGGGGGCCAGATAGCCGATGACCAGGCGGGCGGGCAGGCCCAGGGTGCGGGCCATGACGACCATGGCCGACGCGTAGTAGTCACAGTAGCCGGTTTGCAGGTCGAACAGGAAGAAGTCAACGGGGTCATCGCCGGCGGGCGGGCGGCGCACGTCCAGGGAGTATGGATACTGGCGCAGGAACGTCTGCAGGGCGCGGGCCTGGTCATACGCTGTAGGCTGTTCCGCGGCGACCTCCTGGGCCAGCTGGTGCACGCGGCGCGGCAGGCCGGTGGGTAACTGTGTGTAACGCGAGAGAAGCGCCGGCGGAGCTTCGTCAGGCCGTACCTGGCGCAACTGCTCTGGCGTCGCGTTGCTGACGCGAGAGGTCGCCGTATATACGTCGCCGGCGCCGGTCACGCGCACGAAGTCCGTCTGGCCGCGCCAATAAACAGTGACGCTGTCTTCGAAGCGCAGGGGGACGCCGGCAGTGTGGCGCAGCAGGGGTTCGTCCAGCTGCCAGCGCACGGTCTGGGTAACGGTCGTCTGGGCCTCGGCAGCCGGTTGGGGAATAGGCGCGCCGGCGTCCAGCCGTTCCTGCCGTTCCTGGGAGAGCGCCCAGCCGCGACCGGTGTAGATGTCGTAGCTGAGGGCGCGCCAGTATCGCGAGACGGCGGCGGGGCGAGCGGTGGCAGTCATGACAACGGTTTCGTATAGCGATGGAGCGTTGCCCAACAGGAAGGAGCGCGGCAAGACGCCTGCGGACTGACCGGCGAAGGCCACGACTTGCTGGCGCGGCTGGCGTACGCCGGCGAAAGCGCGTTCGACGGCGCCTTCCGTTTGCTGCACCGTTTCGCTTTCCTGGAAGGCCTGGGCCAGCGCACTGAGGCGCACGGCGGGTACGTAAAGGGCCAGGGTCGCCAGAAAGAGGGCTGCAATCCCGGCTGCCGCCAGCAATTCTAGCCGGATTTCGCGGGAGTAGTCGATGCCGTCGGCCAGCCAGGATTGCTCCAGCAGGGCAAAGTGCATGGCGGCTGCCAGCAGGGCGCTGAAGCCGATGAAGATGGCGAAGAGCCAGACAGGCGCCTCCTCGCCGCCGAAGTAGCCGTTGAGGGCCAGCGCCAGGCCCATGAGGGTCACCGCCGCCAGGGGACGCTGGCGGCGATAGGTGGCCCAGGCGCTGTAGGCAGCCAGCAGCCAGATAGACAGGCCCAGGCCAAAGGCGAAGACGATGGTTTCGCGGCTGCTGCCGCCGCCGCTGACGGCGATGTACCAGCCGGCAATTCGGTCCCACAAGAGCGCCCACTGCTGGCGAAAGTAGACGGCGCCCTCTCCCTGCAACAGGGTAAACAGCGGCGGCGACAGGGAGCCGAGATAGGCGGTCGTCAGCAGCAGGCCGTAGGCCAGGAGCAGGAGCCAGGCGAACAGGGGGCGCAGGGCGCTGCGGGCCACGACGACGCCCAGCAGCAGGCCCAACAGACCGTTGAAGGTGACGACGCCTACTTCGGGGACCCAGCGCACGGCGCTGATGGAGGCGGTGAGGCAGGCCAGCGCGCCCATCAGCAGGAAGAGGGACAGCCACCCTTCTGTGGGCCGGTAACGTTTCCAAAAGCGGAGCAGGAGCTTAAGTAGCATCTCTAGACAGGCCGATCACGCAGGCTGCGCCGGCGGCGCGGTTGACTTGTAGACACCTTTTTCGATTATAATGCAGGCAGAAGGGCGGGCACGTGAGATTGGATGAAGAGGTGGTATTCTTGTTTTTGGCAACCAAACTGCAGATCCCACCGCGGCCCTCCCATATCCTGCCCCGCGCGCGACTGGTTGGTTCCCTGGAGAGCGCGCTTCTGGATCACAAATTGATTCTGATAACGGCCCCTGCCGGTTACGGCAAGACCACTCTGCTGGCGCAGTGGGCCCGTTCCAGCCGGTTGCCGGTGGCCTGGCTGGCGCTCGAGGAAGCGGATAATGACCCTGAGCGTTTCATGCGCTATTTGCTGGGGGCCTGGGAGACGGTGCAACCGGAAGTCATGGAGAGCCCGTTGGGGACGTTGTTGGGCGCGATGTCGCCGGATAGCGACGCTGTCTTGGAGGCGTTCATTAACGCGGGCAACGATGCTCCAGAGTCGCTTGTTTTTGTGCTTGACGACTTTCACCTGATTGAAGCCCCGGCAATCCACAAGATGCTGGCTTTTTTGCTGGATCACCTGCCTGCGCAGCTGCACTTTGTGCTGGCGGGGCGCGGCGAGCCGCCGCTGCCCCTGGCCCGCTACCGCGCGCGCGGCGAGATGATGGCGGTCGGCGCGGACGAGCTGCGCTTTGGGCCGAGGGAGACGGTGGATTTCTTGTCGCAGATGGGCGTGGACCTGGCGCCCCACGAAGCCGCGCCGTTACAGAAACAGACGGAGGGGTGGATTGCGGGTCTGCAACTACTGGCGCTGACGATGCGACGGCGGCTGACCGCGCCGGAGCGACCATTTGCCGGCGGACGGCACCGCTTCATCGTCGACTATTTGCGTGAAGAGGTGCTTGCGTACCAGCCGGAGGCGTTGCGGCGCTTCCTGTTACAGACCAGCATTGTGCAGCGCCTTTGCGGGCCGTTGTGCGACGCGATCACGGGGCGGGACGACGGGCAGGCGATGCTGGAAAGGGTGGAGAGCGAGAGCCTGTTCCTGGTGCCGCTGGACGACCAGCGGCAGTGGTTTCGTTACCACCGGCTGTTCGCCGACTTTCTACGTGAGGAGTTGAAACGGCGGCAGCCCGATCAGCTCGCCGACCTCCACCGTCGCGCTGCCAACTGGCACCTGGATAATGACCAGCCGGAAGCGGCTTTTGAGCACGCGGTAGAAGGCGACGATGTGGAACTGGTCCTGCAGATCTTCGAGCGTTATGCTCAGGCAAAGCTGACGGGCGGCGAGTTTACCCTTTTGCAGCGATGGCTTGACGCCGTACCGGAGCAGTGGAGTGCGGAACAGCCCATGATCGGCCTGTTGCGAACCGGCCTCTTGCTTTTCACGGGCCAGCTTGACGCCTGCATCCAGTGCGTTGAGGACGTAGAACGGCGCTTGCTTTCTGCCGAGGAGGACGATACACGCTGGCAACTGGCGCGAGTGCAGGCGGTGCGCTGCTCGATTGCCTGCTTTCAGAACGATGTGGCGCGGGCGGAACAGTTCGCCGGCGAGGCCTTTCGCGGGTTGGCGCACGAGGATCACTTCTTTCGAGCCATCATCCTGGGCTCTCTGGGAGATACGTACCGGCGCAATGGACGCTGGGCAGAGGCGGAAAAGTGTTACCTGGACCTGCAAGAGTTCATCGACGCGCCGCAGTTTCGCGTGCAGGCCGCGCACGTCTATGGCGCGCTTGCCGACCTAGTCTTGCGGCAAGGGCACCTGCGCGATGCGGCGCGCTACTGGCGCAAGGCGCTGGCTGCTATTGAAGATCGCAGCAACTGGGGTCGCCTGCCACTGCCACTCACCGGCTGGGTTCACATACGCATGGGTGAGCTTCTTTATGAGTGGAACGAACTCGAAGAGGCCTGGGACCATGTGGGACAGGGGTTGGAACGCGCCGAACTCGGCGGTGACGTTCGGGCCATGATCGCCGGCTACCTGATTGCGGGACGTCTGAAGCTGACGGAAGGGGATGCTGAGGCGGCGGCGAGTTACCTGGAGCAGGCGCGCCCGCTTGTGGAGCGCGCGCAATTTCCGCACTGGACCAGCCGCTTTGAGAGGCTGCAACTGGAGTTGTGGTTGGCCCGCGACCGGTTGCGCGCCGCGGTCACGTGGGCCGATAAGGCGCTGGAGAACGATGGGCTGCAGGGGCGTCCGGAGAGCGGCGTGGCGCAACTGGCGATGGCTCGCGTGCTGATCGTCAAGGGCGATAGACCCTCGCTGGAGCGAGCGTTGGCCTTGCTGGAAACGGTGTTGCGGGCGGCGGAAGCTGAGGGTCGCAGCGGTATTTCTGTGGAGGCGCTGGCTCTGCAGGCCCTGGCCCACTGGCGCTATGGCGACGAGGCCAGCGCAATGGTCTCTCTGGAAAATGCGCTGCGGCGGGCCGAGCCGGAAGGCTACGTGCGCCTGTTCGCCGGCCTGGGAATGCCCATGGCTCGCGTGCTGCAGGAGGCGCACTCACGCGACGTGATGACCGAGTACGTGGCGCGGCTGCTGGCGGCTTTTGACGGGGATCTGGCGGCGCCTGCGGCGCAGCCGTTGCCGGAACCGCTGACGGAGCGCGAGGAAGAAGTGCTGGCGCTGCTGGCGGCGGGGCTGACCAACCGCGAGATTGCCGACGAATTGGTCATCTCGCCCGGGACAGTGAAGAAGCATGCGGGCAACATCTACGGCAAGCTGGGGGTGAGCAGCCGCACAGAGGCCGCCGCCCGCGCGCGGGAGCTGGAGTTGCTGGAGTAGGGGGCTGTATGAGCAGGAAGGCCGGTTTCTCTAACAGCCCAACCGTGCTGACCAGTTTTGTCGGACGCCGGCGTGAACTGGCTAAGGTCAGAGAATGTCTGGCATCGTCCCGTCTTGTGACCCTGACCGGCGCTGCCGGCTGTGGCAAGACGCGGCTGGCGCTGCGCGCGGCAGACGGGCTGGTTGACCGCTATGCGGATGGCGTCTGCTGGGTTGCCCTGGCGCGGCTGGCGGATCCGGCGTTGCTTGCACAGACGGCTGCCAGGGCATTGCGTGTGCCGGAACAGCCGGAGCGGACGGCGCTGGAGGCGCTCGTGGGGGCGCTGCAGGGGAGAGAACTGCTCCTGGTGTTGGACAATTGTGAACACCTGTTGAGCGCATGCCGAGAGCTGGCGGAAAGGTTGCTGGCAGAGACGGCGGTGAGCGCGCTGGCGACGAGTCGAGAGCCGCTAGGCGTTATGGGCGAAAAGCGCTATCCGGTGGCTCCCCTGGAGACGCCGCCCGCTTCGCTAGCGACTGATACCGTGGACGGCATTGCGCAGTATGACGCCGTGCAATTGTTCGTGGATCGGGCGCGGGCGATTGTGCCGGCTTTTGAGCTGACAACGGGCAACGCCGGCGTGATCGCCGGCATTTGCAGGAATCTGGACGGCATTCCGCTGGCGATTGAGCTGGCAAGCGCGCGCCTGAACGTGCTGACGGCCGAGCAGATCGCGGCGCGGCTGGACAACCATTTTGAGTTGCTGCCTGTGGCTGCGCACGTTGCCTATAGCTATCACGAGACGCTGCGCGGGGCGATAGCCTGGAGCTACGACTTGCTCTCAGATAGGGAGCAGATCTTGCTGCGACGGCTGTCAGTCTTTGCGGGTGGCTGTTCGCTAAGGACTGTGGAAGCTGTCTGCGCCGGGGAGGGCGTCGATAGGGAGCAGGTGCTGGAGCTGATTTCTTCTCTGGTCAACAAGTCGCTGGTCGTGGCGGAGACATTGCAACGCACGGAAGCCCGATACTCCCTGCTAGAAACAATCCGCCAGTATGGACAAGAAAAGCTGAAAGAGGCGAATGAATGGGCGCACATCCGTGACCGCCATCTGCGATGCTTCCTGAGGCTGGTGGAGGAGACGGAGCCGAAAGTCAAGGGAGAATACCAGCAGTTGTGGCTGAACTGGCTGGAGGATGAAGTTGACAACATCCGCGCCGCCCTTGCCTGGTCACTGGAATGTGGGCAAGTCGAGGCCGGGCTGCGCATCGCCACTGCCCTTTACCAATTCTGGACGATTCGCGACTATCGGGAAGAAGCGCTGAGCTGGTTTCGGCGCCTGCTTGCGCGGGCTCATGAAGACCTTCCCCTTGTCGTGCGCCTCAACGCCCTGGTATACGCTTCACTCATGGCCGGTTTTCACGGCCGTACCGCGCTGCAAATGAAGTATGCGGATGAGGCTGCTGCACTCGGCGAGGCAGCCGGCCGCGAAGATAAGCAGGCGCTCGCCTCCGCCTTGGCAGCGCAGGCCTTCGCGGTCCGCAAAGCGGGCGACCCCAATAGCGCGTTCACCCTTGCGCTGCGCGCCATCGAACTGCTTCGCGAGCTGGGCGATCCCTATGAGCTGGGGCTGGGCCTGACAATTCACAGCTTCCTGGCGATGTCGGTGGGAGACTATGAGCAGGCCCGTGCCATGCTGGACGAAGGGCTTCCACTGCTGCGCCAAACGGGGAACACGTACCGCATCGCCATGGCCCTCAACAATAAGGGGGACCTGGCCCGTTGTGAGCAGAACCATGCCGCGGCGGTGGCCGCCTACGACGAAAGCATCGCCCTGCTGCGCGAGATCGAGGCCGACCGTGACCTGGCCTCCGCGCTGCATAACCAGGGCCACGCCCTCCTGCATGTGGGCGAGGTCGAGCGCGCCCGGGCCCTTTTCCGCGAGAGCATGGCCATCCAGCACGAGCAGCAGAACAGCATGGGCATGGCGGAATGCCTCCTCGGCTTTGCGGCTCTGGCCATTGCCGATCAGGCGCCGGGAGCCGGGGTGCGCTTGCTCGGCGCTGCGGAAGCTATCGGCGGGAGCCAGGTCACGTCTGAATGGGCGGCCACGCGCCTGGCGTATGAACATTATCTGCAACGCGCCCGCGCCAATCTGGGCGAAGCCACGTTCCTGGAGGAGCAAGCTGTTGGCCGGAGATTGTCGCTTGAAGAGGCAGTGGCTTTCGCTCTTGAGACGGCCGATGAAGGCGCCGCTGCGGCCGTGGCCAGGAGGAAGCTGGACGAGCTGACGCCGCGCCAGCTCGAAGTTGCGATCCTCGTCGCCCAGGCCAAATCCAACGACGAGATCGCTGAGGAATTGGTAGTGAGCAAGCGCACGGTGGAAACGCATGTGTCACACATCCTCGGCAAGCTCGGGTTCGAGAGCCGCACCCAGATCGTGCGTTGGGCGCTGGAATCCGGATTGATCCAGCCAAGCGAGTAGGGCGCCGCCGGCGCAACCAAACAGTCGGCCGAGACACATCCCCACAAAATCTCATCCATAGCTCGAGAATACGTGTGCAGATACGTGAGATCACGGATGCGATCGTCGCTCGACGATGCTACGGTGTGGATATCAGCAGCTGTTACCGAGATATTTTTGAATATTGCTTTCTACCGGAGACCAAGCTCATGGACTGCAAAGAGAACAAATCAATCGTGTGCGCGTTTTGGAGCGCCATCGCGGCGAACGACGAAGATGCGCTACTGGAGGTGCTGGCGCCTGATTTGCAGGTCTATAATCCGCTCGGGAGCGAGCCACAGAACCGCGATATTCATATTCAGACGTTACTGCAGTGGAACCGTGCCTTCAGTGCGAGTCGTTTTGAGATTGAAGAGCAGATTTGCGAAGGAAATATGGTGGTGACCCGCGGCGTCATGCAGGCGATCCATAGCAAAGGTACGTTCCTGGGCGTTCCTCCAACCGGAACAAAGATCGCCGTTCCGGGAATCACGATTGCCCGTATCAGAGACGGTAGGATCGTGGAACGCCATGTCTGTAGCGACCGCTTAGGCATGATGCGGCGGCTGGGCATCCTGCCATCCCCGCAAGCGGGCGGGCCGGGTACGGCGGCTGGCCGTGTCGGCCAGGCAGATGCCCCCATTTCTCAAGAGAGTCGAAAATCCGACTATTTCGAACAGAAGGAGCACTCAGCCATGATGAGCGAGCAATACAAAGCCGTATCACGTCGCTATTTCAGTGCCTGCCAGTTTAATGACCACTCTGCCTTGAAGGAGGTGCTATCCTCTGAGCTGCTGGCCCATCATCCTGGGCTGCCCGGGCCGCTGAGCCGGGATGAGCTCCTGCAGACGATTGACGCCTTCGCCAAGGCATTCAGCGAACAGGAATACACGATAGAAGATCAGGTTGCCGAGGGGGACACTGTTGCCACGCGCGTTACCTGGCGGGCCACGCACAGCGGGCCTTTTCAGGGCGTGCCCGCGACGGGAAGGCGCACTGCGGTCGGCGGCATCGCCATTTCGCACATCGAAAACGGCCGGATTGTGGAGCGTTGGTTGAGTATGGACCAGATGGAGATGCTGAAGCAGCTCAGACTGGTTCCTTAGCCACACGGTGGGAAACCTCCCCAAGGAACTCGTTGAGTCCGAAGTCCAGTGATATTCGGCAAAAAGGAACTCACATTAGCCCATCACAAATTACACAAAGGAGGCACCATGTCCGAGCCATTAATCGTCATTAGTACCTTCAGAGTCAAAGAGGGCAAGCTCGAAGATCTTCGTCGATATTACAAAAAGGTCATCGAAATCGTCGAGAGCAACGAGCCCCAACTGATTGCTTTCCACGGTTTCATCAACGAGGACGGGACGGAGATGACCAGCATCCAGGTCCACCCGGACACCGCTTCGATGGATTTTCACATGCAGGTGCTCAGGGAAAACTGGGACGAGTCGTTTTCCGAATACGGCCAGGTTGTCGACAACATTAGTACTGAGTATTACGGTGCACCTCCGAAAAGCGCTCTCGACCTGGATGATATCGATGTTCAGAGCGAGCAAGGCTTAACACTCAAGCCTTTACACATTGCCGGTTTTACCCGCTCCACGGCCGCCCAAAACGCGTTACGAATGCAACTGAAGTGACTTAAACAGACCCATATAAATAGGAGGTAGTCATGATTCTCGTAGTCGGAGCTACAGGAACGGTGGGCGGCCGCATCGCCCATGGCTTGCTAGCGCAGGAAAAAGAGGTCCGCATTCTGGTGCGCGATCCATCTCCGTCTGTTGACCTGGCCCCAATGGGCCTGGCCACGTCCGCCGATAGCCTGGTTGCGGCCGGCGCGCAACTGGTCAACGGCGACCTCACCGATCGCGCATCGCTCACGACGGCGTGCGCAGAGGTAGACACCGTGATCACCACAGCTACCGCAGCCAAGCGCGACGGCGACCTTGAAGCCGTTGATTTGAACGGTACGCTCAATCTGATCGATGCCGCCGTCGAGGCAGGCGTCTCCCATTTCATCTACACCTCTGCCTATGGCAGCGAAATTGGATCCCCGAATCCCATGCTGCATATCAGGGCCACCTGCGAAAAGGCTCTGGTCGAAAGCGGTCTGACCTGGACGATATTGCAGGTGAGTTATCTTTACGAGGTGTTGGGCAGCATGGTTATCGGCATCCCGCTGCAGGCCGGAGAGCCGGTGTCTCTCTTTGAAGACGGCCGCCATCGCCACTCATTCATTTCAGAAGCAGACGTGGCCGCGTTCGCCATTGCCGCCGTTGACCATCCGGCCGCACACAACACGCGTTTCGAACTTGGAGGCCCGTCTCATTCGTGGCGGGAGATCGTGGACGCCACCGGCAAGGCACTGGGCCGGGAACTGCCGGTCCGTTTCTTGCCGCATGACGGCGAACTACCCTTGCTGGACCCCGGTCTGAACCCGTGGCTTGTCGCCATGGAAACGTTCGAAACCTTCATCGACATGGGCGACATACCGGCCCAATTCGGCGTCGAATTGACCCCACTTCCCACCGTTATGGAGCAATTGTTTAGCTCTTGATGAAGCTCTTTACGTATATTGACGACCAACCAATAAGAAGGAGAAACCCGCCATGTCAACTGAACAGCACAAAGCCCTTGTCCGCCTTTTTTACGAAGCGTTTGGGGCGGAGGATCTGGACGCCCTGCGGGAGGTGCTGGCGCCCGATCTCGTCGCTTTTTCGCACGCCGGACCCGGGGCACAGAATCACGAGGAGCACTTGCAGGGGATCGCCATGTGGTTAGAGAGTTTTGAGACGCGCTTCGACGTCGAGGAGCAGGTGGCCGAGGGTGACAAGGGGGCCACGCGCGTCACGTTGCGCGCCGTGCACAGCCGCGGCGACTTTATGGGCGTTCCGCCCAGTGGCAAAGAGATCGAGTTGAGCGGGATCAGCATCGAGCGCGTCGAGGACGGCCGAATCGCTGAGCGATGGGTCGCTACGACAACGTGGGGCTGATGCAGTAGTTGGGTTTGGTTCCGCCGGCCGGTTAGTTGATCCATCTTCCTGATAAGTTTGCAGGCAGCGGCCGGAACACCTGAGCGGCTATCTCCGCTTGGATTCCGACCAGGGTGGGCGAGCTGATCGCCGACTGGACCCGCCTCTCCTTGACAACCCTGCCGCGCTCATTGTACGGTGTGAGCCGGAAAAGGCAGTCACGGATCCGGTCCCGATGAGCACCTGCCAGTAACGATCGCCAGCGTAGGGGCAGCGAGAGCGACAGGCACAGGAGATGATGGAGGGGCAACTATGCAACCGTTGGACACATTGATCATCGGCGGGGGTCAGGCGGGGCTGACAACCAGCTACTTTCTGACGCAGGCCGGCCGGGAGCATTTGATCCTGGAGAAGGAGCGCCTCTTCAAGGCATGGCGGGACGAGCGCTGGGATTCCTTTACCCTGGTGACGCCGAACTGGGCGCTGCAACTGCCCGGTATGGAATATGAGGGGGACGATCCGGACGGTTTTCTGACGCGGCAGGAGGTGGTGGAGTACTGGAGGCCTTTGTTGAGTCTTTCAATCCACCGGTATGGGAAGGGGTAGAAGCAACGGCCGTGGAGGCTACCCTGGCTCGGAGGATTTGATCGTGCGCAGCAGTGTGGGCGATTACCGGGCGAAGAACGTGGTGGTGGCCACGGGCACGTACCAGCGGCCGAGGATGTCGCCTTTTAGCGAGCGGCTGACGGGCGACGTCGAGCAAATGCACTCCAGCCAGTATCGTAATCCGGAGCGGCTTCCGCCCGGGGTCGTACTCGTGGTGGGCAGCGGGCAGTCGGGCTGCCAGATCGCGGAAGAGCTGCACGAGAATGGGCGAGAGGTGTACCTGGCGACGGGGCGATCCGGCCGGGCGCCGCGCCGCTATCGGGGGGCCGATGCAGTATGGTGCATGGCGCGCACGGGCTTCTTCGACAGGACGGTGGATCAGTTGCCTTCACCGGCCGACCGCTTCGGTTCTAGCCTGCACGTCTCGGGCAAGGACGGGGGGCGCACCCTGAACCTGCACCGCTTCTGCCGGGATGGAATCCGGCTGCTGGGCCACCTGCGCGACGGCCGGGGAACGAAGCTGGCGATCGCGCCGGATCTCCAGGAGAATCTGGCGACGGCCGACAAAGTAGCACGGGTCGGGTCTGCTGGCGGGGATCGGCGACGACGCGGCTCACGTGGCAGCGCATATCGACGCGCGCCTTCAGAACCGCTGATTTACTCGAACACGGTGGCTGATCCTCCGCGTGCGCACGCTCTTTTCCGGCAGAGCATGGCCACGCACAGGAGCAGCAAAACGCTCTGGGGATGACTGAGAGTCTCCTGGGTTTTGCGGCTCTGGCCATAGTAAGCGACAAGGCGGTGGCCGGTACTCGCTTATTGGCTGCCGCTGGTGCCCTGGGTGGCGAGAAGATTACGACTGCCTGGCCTGCCACGCGCCAGGAATATGAGCGTTATCCGGTCCTGGCTGCCAGCAAATTAACCGGGCCAGCGTTTCAGTCGGCGCTGGCAACAGGGCGCATCTTATCCCTTGACGAAGCCGTGCTTGCGGTCCAAGAAGTAGTGGATAATGTCCAAACGTCTCATACCCTGGCTGAACAGGTGGCCGAATTGACGCCGCGCGAGACTGGGCGCGAATATCCGTGCCTGCACGGAGGACCTTCCATTTTGACCTTGCTACGATGACATTGTTCTTCGTAATGGTCCGCATAGAGACCGGGTTTGCAGAGGAGAGCTTAAATGGCCGAACAAAATAAGGAAATTGTACGCCGTTACCTTGAGGCATTCGCCGCCAACGATCAGGGGACTTTGAGGGAGCTATTTTCACCTGAGCACACGTATCATAGCAGCGCTGGCCCTGTGGACGGGGAGTCCCGTCTGCAGGGAATAAACATGTTTGGCGCAGCCTTCAGCGATATGGATGTGACCATACATGACCACATTGCTGAAGGAGATACCATCGCGACGCGCCTTACGTGGCGAGCCGTTCACAGTGGCAACTTTCAGGGACATCCACCCACCAACAAAGAGATAGAGGTCAACGGGATTTCGATTGAGCGCGTCAGCGATGGCAAAATCGCAGAAAGCTGGTTCATCCAGGATGAGCTAGGCATGATGCAACAGCTAGGCATTCTGCCACCGCCGTAGCCCGGCCCCTATTCCTACATGTGATCTCCACGCAAGGGGTACGTGCTGCGGGCAGTGAGGTGCCGGATGTCCCGCACATCATACTTACTCGCCTGTTCAGGCGCTTTGTGCATTTCGCAACAATCTTGATTGCGTCGCAAACGGTGTTTTATACTGCTGTTTGCGTCGATACAAGCGATCACGCTTGGCAAAGGCGGGCTGTGCCGGTGACAGTTACAGCCCGAGGGACAGAGAAATGAAAGAGGAAGCCGGTCTCTCTCGTCGATGCCTGGGTCGGCGATGGACAGAATTTGCCCTTAGAAGACAGATCGTTTGACGGTGCCTTTTCCATGGCCGGACTGGTCTTTTTCCCCGACCGTGACGCCGGCTTCCGCGAACTGTACCGAGTTTTGAAGCCTGGCCGGCCGGCTGTGGTCAGCAGCATTGCTTCTCTTGAAGGGCCGTTCGGGCAGATGTTGGAAGGGATCCACGCTAATTTGCCTGACCTGCCCTACGGCGGGGGACAAAGACCGCCTCTGGGCACTCCCGAGGAATTCAGCGATGAGATGTCGTCGGCCGGCTTTCGTGATGTCGCGATTCGCACGAGCACGCATCGGGAGGTTACCCCGACGCTTGACGAATATTGGGCCCGCATGCAGCGCTCGGCCGCCCCGGTCGCCCTCCTGCGGCGCAGGTTGGGAGAGGAGCGGTGGTCAGATGTCGCCGATACCGTCCGGGAACAGCTTCGGCAGACAGTTGGCAAGGGACCTTTAGAAGAAATCACAATTCATTACCTTGCTGTCGAAATCAGGTGAGTTCCGTCAACAGAGCGATTGCGGGTGATTAGCGCACGGCGCCCAGAGTAGTGAGATGAGAGCATGTTTAAACGGTTGAAGAAAGACACCTGTGAATCAGAGGCAAATTCCCTGGAGCGCGTGTTCGGCTTCTATCGCTTCCGGGTCGGAGAGCACGAAATCATCGTCATCAATGACGGTTTTATTGGCGTTCTACTACCCTTTCTGGCAGCGAATGCGCCAGAGAAAGATCTCCTAGCTCTTATGGAGGAACACGGCCTTGGCACAGAATTCGCTCGCCTACCCGTCGGCATTGTGCTTATCAGAACGGGTGATCGCCTCGTGTTGGTTGACACTGGGGCCGGTACATCCGGCTTCGCCGCAGACCTCTTCGGTGACTATATCGGTGGTCTTCTACCCACTTTGGAATTAATTAGTGTATCGCCAGAAGCGATTACCGACGTGATTTTCTCCCATTCTCATGCCGATCACCTCGGCGGCACTTCTTCAGGTGGTCAACTCGCGTTTCCCAATGCCCAACATTACTTGCCAAAGTTAGAGTGGGAAGATTTGCACAGGGAGAACATTCCCGAAGTCGCACAACCTTTTTATGAGTTTGCCAGGAATCAGCTGCAGCCTCTTGTTGCCAGCGAGGGACAACTCGCTTTTTATGGCGACGAGGATGAGCTCGTGCCAGGAATACGGGCCATCGCAACACTCGGGCATTCTGCCGGTCACCACGCCTTAATAATCGAGTCCGGTGATGAACGGTTGCTCCTGCCCTTCGATGTTCTCGGACATCCCGTCCTACATTTACGTCATCCAGAGTGGTTTATGGGCCCCGGGATACCGGATGTAGCTGTCGCAACTCGACAACGTTTATTATCACGAGTAGCGGACGAGAAGATACCGATACTTGCCCATCATTTCCCCTTCCCGGGTCTTGGACACGTTACACGGTTTGGCGATGCGTACCGCTATATACCGACCAGTTGAGGAACCAATGCAAAAGACATACCTTCAAATCGGCGGAAACTCGATTGCCGTTTATGAGAGTGGGAGAAAGGGGCCGGCCATATTCCTCATCCACGGCCGGTCGATGGACGCCCAGACCTTCAGACATCAGCTTGGCGGCGACTTTGGGGACAACCACCGCGTCGTCGCCTTCGACCTGCCCGGGCACGGCGACTCCTCGCCGGCCGTCAATCCGGAAGAAGTCTACTGTGCCTCGGGCTATGCGCGCATCATCGCCGAACTGGTCGACCGCCTCGACCTCTCCAGTCCCGTGGTCGTAGGCTGGAGCCTCGGCGGCGGTATTGCGCTGGAGGCGGCCGATCAGTTGCCTGACGCGGCCGGTTTCTTCATTTTTGGGGCGCCGCCGATGGGCAGCCCGCCGGCCATGGAAGATGCTTTCCACCCCAATCCGGCCATGCAGTTCATCTTTTCGCCTACGCTGACCGAGGAGCAGGCGACGGCTGTGGCCGAGTTGATGCTCCGGCCGGGCGCCGATCCGCCGCCTTCCTTTGTCGAAGCAATTCTCAGATCCGATGGCCAGATGCGCGCCCAGCTTGCGGCCAGCGCAGCCAACCGTAAAGACGGCGTGGAGACTGTGGCTAATTTGACGGTCCCACTGGCCGTTGTCCACGGCGTCGAGGATCAGCTCGTCAACGTCGACTACATTCGCAGTCTGAAGATGCCCACCCTCTGGCGCGACGAGGTGCAAATAATCGAGGGGGCGGGGCACGCGCCGCATTGGGAACGGCCGGAACGGTTCAATGCTTTGCTTGCTGATTTCGTCGCCGACGTCACGCAGAGTGCATAGGAAGACCAGAGCAAGGGCCACTGCCTGGGGCTCGGCGAAATGCCTGCGTCATTCGTTCGGTTTGATCCTGAATAACTACAGGACTCTCCGGCTGGGGTCGCTGTTATGAAGAACCGCTGGGGCCGCATGGCGAGTATCTCTCCCACAAGATTTTACCGCTGAGTGTGAGTGCACTTCGGAGCGAAGATGACGAAAAACGCGCGCCTGATTGAGTTCTACGAGGCGCTCTTCTCAGAGGAGGAGCGGCTCACGCGTCGGGAAGGCCAACTCGAACTCGTCCGTACTCAGGAGCTTCTGGAACGGTTCCTTCCTGATCCACCTGCCCGCATCCTCGATGTCGGCGGCGGAACCGGCACTTACGCAGCATGGTTGGCTGAGCGTGGCTATCAGGTCCAGCTTATCGATATCGTTCCGGCCCACGTGGCTGCCGCGGCGACCATCGGCACTTTTACCGCCTGTGTTGGGGACGCCCGCGCACTACCTGAGTGCGAC
This sequence comes from Candidatus Sulfomarinibacteraceae bacterium, assembly GCA_035464315.1. Classification (GTDB taxonomy): domain Bacteria; phylum Chloroflexota; class Anaerolineae; order Promineifilales; family Promineifilaceae; genus JAAYYY01. The sequence goes on along the minus strand of DATHSI010000079.1, from coordinate 13,722 downwards.
GCCTCTTACGACGTGGTCCTGTTTCTCGGCCCCCTGTACCATCTCCGGACGTCTCACGACAGGCGCATCGCCCTACGTGAGGCCATGAGAGTACTGCGACCCGGCGGGCTTTTTGTAGGGGCGTTCATCTCCCGCGCTGCACCGGCGCTCGACGGGTTCGTCAAAAGCTGGATTTGGGAGGAGGGACGGCTTTCAAACATGCTGAGCACGATGACCAGGGGATATGTCGAAGCTGACCGCGCCGCAGGCTTCGGGAAGATCTCTTACTTCCACCTCCCCGGCGAAGCTTTGTTGGAACTCAAAGACGCCGGCTTCGAGCAGATTCGCCTTCTCGGCGTCGAGGGTCCAGGGTGGATAGCTCCGGATTTCGAAGAGCAGTGGTCTCGGGCCGAGGGCCGTGACCTTATTCTCCACACCGCTCGTGCCTGCGAAGCTGATCCTGTCTTCCAAATTCTCAGCCCGCATCTCCTGGCCTTCGCTCGCCGTGCTGGCGGAGCGTCCCGATCACCTTGAGCACGTTCTGCGATTGAGTGGCAGAATGAGTGTGCAAAAGTTGCGGCAACAGATAAGTGAATTCCTGGGATTCTCTATTCCTGACTCTCCTGTACCCTTCGTTACACAGAGCGTCGAGCACGAAGATGGCTATAGCAGGAGCCGCATAAGCTATAGCGGCGAGGAAGGAGACCAGATCCCGGCCTTTCTCCTGCTTCCCACAGGCGAGGGGCCGTTTGGCGCGGTTCTCGTGCACCACCAGCATAATGGCGAAAGGCACTTTGGAAAGAGTGAAGTGTGTGGGTTAGTGGGCGATCCTTTACAGGTCTTCGGTCCAGCGCTGGCGCGCCGCGGCATTGTCGTGCTGGCGCCCGACTCAATTTGCATTGAAGACCGGCGCAGAAATCGCGCGGGGACAGAGGCCGACGACGCAGCGGACGTGGCGCAGCATTACAATGAGATGTCGTACCGCCTGTTGCGCGGCGACACACTGATGCGCAAAGTGTTGAGCGATTCTGCGCAGGGCATTTCGCTGCTGCGCGCGCATCCGCTGGTTCATGCCGGGCGCGTCGGAATCCTGGGACACTCCTACGGCGGCAATACCGTGCTGTTTCACGGCGCGTTGGACGAACGTATCCGCTTTGCGTGTACGAGCGGTGCGGCCTGGAGCTATCAGTACAGGATGACCCACCAGATTGGAATCGAGATGGCGCAAGTAATCCCTGGGTTCGCGACGCGGTACGATATGCCGGATCTGGTGACCTGCTTCGCACCGCGACATGTTCTGCTGGTGTCGGCCACAGACGACGAGGTTTCGCAGGATGCTGACCAAATTGTAAGCATCGCACGGCAGAAGTGCGCTGCGGAAAGTATCGCCGAGCACATCGAACACAAGCGTTACGAGGGAGGACATACCTTAACTCGAGAACGCTTTGATGCCATTGTGCAGTGGATTGTTGAACGGGTTTGGTGAGCGACGGGGCGCTTATCGCCGGTGGCATCTCCCTTGCCCGTTCAGGGACGGACGAATGACCCACTATGGAGGATGTGACAGCGCTCTACGAACGGCTGTCAACGTCCAGGTTCATCAACCTGGTGAGTGTTCCCCTGGGCCATATACCCCGCTGGAATACCCCATTCAGGGTATGACGACGCTCGTCGTCTCCATTAGGCTGTATTATGTAGATGACGCAAACGGCCGCTATGAGTAAGGAGGGCTTTCAACGACGCTGACTGCTTCCCGTAGTGCTCGGAAAGGAGAAAAAATCATGACATTCAACTGGATTCTACTCGCGCTGTTGCCGCTAGTCGCGGCCGGCACCTACATTACGAGCAGCGCGGAAGAAGGCCTGCTGCGCGAGAAGTCCGGAGCAGTGTTCGAGGATTATGCTCAGCAGACAAATCGGTTTATCCCCGAGCTCTGGTGCTGACCGCCCCAGACATCATCTGACCGATTACCGCCGTCGACAGTTCAGAGAGGTGACCCGATGGTACTCAAAATCGATCCTGAGAATAATGAAAGTCGCGCGCTGTTCGATCTGGCGGATTTCGCGGGCCGGCGCGTGCTGGAGATCGGCTGTGGCGATGGCCGCCTGACGTGGCGATACGCGGAAAGTGCCGTGCAGGTAACCGGCGTTGACCCCTCGTCTGAAGCTATCACCCGGGCGCGCGAAAATGTGCCGAACGGGCTGCGCGACCGCGTTGCATTTCACGACATTGCCTTTGAGACGTTCGCCGCCGGCAGCGCGCCCTCGCGCTTCGACCTGGTCATCCTCTCCTGGTCGTTGTGATGAATGGAGCAGGAGGGCATGGTTCATGCCCTAAAGGAGATTCACCGTTTGCTCGCGCCGGCCGGCAGGTTGATCGACATACACCCGTTCGCCGAAGCGCCGGTGATCGAGATTCACCAGGGCGGCCTGCTCACGTTTTCGGAGCCGGTGCCGGAGTATGCGGTTGAGGCTATTCAGCATGCGGAGAAGGCGCTGGCAGACGTCATCGGCTGTGGCCTGTTCGCGGTCGAGGGAGCGCACCAGTTTGATTTCCGCACCTATGCCTCATCGGTTGCCGAGCTGCAGGCGTTTCTGGCGGATCAAGATAGCCTGACCGGCGACCCACGGGACGAGGCGGCTATGGCACAGAACTATGAAGCGTTGGCGGCGCACATCGAGCAGTTAATGCAAGCGGCCGGGGAGGGAGCCGACGTCGTTTTCCACGAGAGGGTTCACATGGCGCTGCTCAGACCGAGCAGCTGATAGGCCTGGCTTCAGCTAATTGAATACGATTCATTACGGAGGAGGTTTTGATGCGCGAGAAGAACAAGGGTGTTGCACGACGTTTTCTTGAGGAGCTTTGGAACCGGAGTAATTTTGCCGTGGTCGACGAACTTCTCGCCCGCGACTATGACGGGCACTCTTCAACGGTTATCCGCGGGCCGGAAGGCGCCGTCGCCTTCATCCCCAGGATGCGCGCGGCCTTTCCTGACTTCCAATTCAGGGTCCTCGATCAGATCGCCGAAGGGGACAAAGTTGCGACGCGATGGAAACTTTTCGGCACGCATGAGGGCGCGTTTCAGGGTGTGCCGCCCAGCGGCAAGCGCGTGGAGATGACGGGCATCACCATTTTTCGCATTACCAACGGCAAGATCACCGACGGTTGGACGAGTGAGGATATCTTGGGGATGCTGCAGCAAATCGGCGCCGTGCCGGAACCAGAGGGTGGATGACGTTGTCAGGGTCAAGCGACGGGAGCTTTCCGCCACGAGACGTACACCTGTCATCGCAGGGACGAACAACACGCACTTGAAGATGTGCCACTGCTAGACGAGCGAGCGCCGGAGTTGAGGTGCGCAACGTAAAGCGTGATCCACTGCGTTATCTACCCCATTGATATACCCCATTCAGGGCATGACGCCCGGCCCCGACTCCCTTAGGCTGTAGATAGATGAAACCACGGAGTGACAGTCAATTCAGTTACCGTGGCGAGAGATTTTCGGCGCACCGGCAATTGAGGAGGTAAGTAGCTATGGCTGCTCGCGCTGTCCCCGCTGCTGTTTCTATTCTTTCGCTGGGTGGTTGTCCATGAAGAACGGTATTTGGAGCGCAGGTTCCGCGAGGAGTATTTGCGGCACAAGACGAGCATACGGCGTTGGATTTAGAGGGTTGACGATCAAGACGGAGAGAATCATAGGAGAACACTGAATGAATGAGATGACTCGAAGTTATGAAGCGATTGTTATCGGCGGCGGCCAGGCGGGATTGGCTACCGGCTACTACCTGAAACAGCAGGGGCGCGACTTTGTAATCCTGGATGGCAGCGAGCGCGTGGGCGATACCTGGCGTGCGCGGTGGGATTCGCTACGGTTGTTTACGCCGGCGCGCTTCAACAGCCTGCCGGGGATGCCCTTCCCGGCGGCGCCGAACCACTTACCGCGTAAGGACGAGATGGCCGATTATCTGGAGGCGTACGCCGAGCGCTTCGGCCTGCCGGTAAGGCTGGGGGTGTGGGTGGACGGCCTGGCGCGAGACGGGGAGCGCTTCGTGGTGACGGCCGGAGGGCGGCGCTACGAGGCGGACAATGTGGTGGTGGCCACAGGCGCTTACCATTGCCCGAGGATCCCGGCCTTTGCTCCGGAACTCGATCCGGATATCGTGCAACTCCATTCCAGCGAGTACCGACGTCCCTCGCAATTGCAAGAAGGCCCTGTCCTGGTCGTGGGCGCCGCAAACTCTGGTGCAGAAATTGCTCTTGAACTGTCGCAAAGCCGCCAGACCTGGCTGTCGGGTAGGCACCCGGGTAGCGAACCCGCCCGACCCGGTAGCGCATTGGGCCGTCTGGTCACGCCGCTGATGTGGTTCGTTTTTTCGAATGTGCTAAGCGTGAGGACGCCGATCGGCCGGTGGCTTCGCCCCAAGATGCTGAAGATGGGCGGTGTGCCGCTGGCTCGGGTCAGACCGGCCGACCTGCAGGCGGCGGGGGTGGAGCGTGTCCACGACAGGACTGCCGGCGTGCAGGACGGGCTGCCCTTGCTGGCAGATGGTCGCGCCCTCGACGTGGCCAACGTGATCTGGTGCACGGGCTTCTGGCCAGATTTCAGCTGGATCAACCTCCCGATCTTCGACGACGAAGGACAACCGATGCATGAGCGCGGCGTGGTAAAGAGCGTACCTGGTCTATACTTTCTCGGCCTATTCTTTCTGTCGTCGGCGGCGTCACCGTTGGTGGGCGGGGTGGACCGGGACGCGGCTTACATCGCCGACCACATTGCGTCCCGGGAGCGAAAGGAGCAACGAGATTTTCAAGAGCGAGTGGAAGTTCGAGATCGAACTTCCCAAGAGGTTCTGGGCTCGAACCTTTCTACCTGAACGCATGACAGCAGTTACCTTTCATAAGGAGGAAACCATGAGCAATCCAGAGCAAATGCAGGCCGCATGGGACAACTTTGCGTCAGGCTATGACGAGGCCGTAACTCCCTTCAGCATGCGTATTGCGGAGGACGCCCTTCAGCGAGTCGACATCGAACCGGGTATGCGGTTCCTGGACGTGGCAGCCGGCGGCGGCGCGCTCAGCATCCCTGCTGCGCGCCGCGGCGCCGAGGTATTGGCCACGGACTTCTCTACCGCTATGGTCAAGCGGCTCAATGTGCGTGCACGTGAAGAGGGGCTTTCCAACGTGGAGAGTCGCGTCATGGATGGCCATCATCTTGAGCTGGAAGATAACACCTTCGATATCTCCGGCTCGCAGTTTGGCATCATGCTCTTTCCGGACCGCTCGCGTGCACTGGGCGAGTTAGCCCGCGTCACCAAGCCTGGGGGCCAGGCACTGATGGTCGTGTTCGGCCCACCCCCGAAGGTTGAAGCGTTTGCCTTCTTCTTTAGCGCTATGCAAGCTGCCGTTTCCGGCTTCACTCCCCGGCAGGAGTCGCCACTCTTCAGCCTCCAGGACACTGAGGATCTACGCCGGGAAATGGCCGCAGCCGGACTGCAGGAGATCCGCGTGGAGACCGCCAATTACGGTATGGAGATCCCGTCCGCAACCCACCTTTGGGACATGCTGACATCCGCTGCTCCTCCTATCGGAGCGCTGGTGGCCACCCTTAGCGAGGAGCAGAGAGCTGCGGTTCAGCAGGCGCTGGATGATAGGTTGCGCCGGCGTTCTGAGGAAGGCCATGCTGTCCTGAACATGCAGGTCCACATCGGAATCGGGACGAAGTCTGCCTGATAGCTTCTACTTGATAACCTGGCGACGCCGCCCGCCGCGACGGGCGGCGTTTTTTTTGTGGCGGGTGGGCGTGGAGCGTTCCTGGACGATTAGCGAGGCGTAGCTGGTGGTTGAAGAGCTGGGCGGTTTGTGATATCCTTAACAATAAGACTGACCGGTCGGTCTCCTGATCGTGCCACCGGGCGGGCGCGGTGAGGACACCGGCCCGAGCGCATGACCGGATGAATTAAAAAGTAAACCTTCCTAAGTCGTCACTACGAGCGATGAGGGCGCAAGATGAACGAACAACATGACGAGATGGTACAAGAACCACAGAGCACACGCGACCGCATTCTGGACGCGGCGCTGAACATTTTTTCCAGCAAAGGCTACCACGACACACGCCTGGACGAGATCGTAGATGCCTCGGAGACGTCCAAGGGGGCCATTTACTTCCACTTTCCGAACAAGGAGCGGCTGTTTCTGGCGTTGGTGGACCAGTTTGCGGACCTGCTGGAGCGGCGGGTAACGGAAGCGATTGAGCAGACGCCGCCAGGCATGGGCCGCGTGCGCGTGGCGCTGGAGACGACGCTGGACACGTTCAGCAAGTACCGCCGGCCTGCCAAGATCCTGCTGGTGCAGGCCGTGGGGTTGGGAACGACGTTCGAGAATAAGCGGCTGGAAATTAACGAGCGCTTCGCCGACCTGATCGCCACTTATTTACAAGAAGCGGTGGAGGTGGGCGACATTGAGGCCGTAGACACGAATGTGGTTTCCTACGCCTGGATGGGGGCCATTTACAGCGTGGTGATTCGTTGGGTGTACACGGGCGAGCCGTCCTCGCAGCGCATTTTGGAGGCGTTGGTGCCCATGTTGTTGAAGAGCGTGGGGTACGAAGATGCCTGATGAATCTATCGCCGGCAGCGACGCGAGCCGCGATTGGGAGCGCGAGAGCGGCCCGGTGCAGTCGCCCAGCCCGACTTACCGCTCGTCGGCCGATGGTCGCCTGGTGAGCTACGCCCGGCCTGCGCCGGGCATTTCGGCGTCTGCTTTTCTGGCCCAGGCGCGGGGCCAGGAGCGCTTCTTCTGGGAAGACGTGCGCGACAGCATTGTCTTTGCCGGGTTTGGCGTAGCCGTCAATCTGCTGGCCTGGGGTCAGGCGCGCTTCGAGCACGTGCAGGAACAGGCGCGTGCGCTCTTCTCGGACGCGGTGCTGCTGAGCGATACGGCGCCGCCGTTGGCTGCTCCGCGCCTCTTCGGCGGCTTTTCCTTCCGCCATGACTTCACCCCTGATTACGCCTGGGCCAGCTTCCACCCGGCGCACTTTGTCCTGCCGCACTACCAGCTGGTGGAAGTGGACGGGGAAGCGTGGCTGACGATCAACGCCCTGCTGGGGCCTGATGAAGATCCGGCAGACGCTTTGCCGGAGTTGCAGGAGGCGCTGGACGCGCGCTACGAGGTGCTTCGTGGGGCCGCGGAGGTGCATAGCGAACCGGGCGCGCGGCAATTGTCGCATGGCGAGCCGTTGTCGGTGCGCTATCCGCTGTCTTACGAGGCCTGGGCGGCGCAGATCGCGGAGGCCAAACGGCGCTTCGAGAGCACGCCTCTGAAGAAAGTGGTGCTTTCGCGCGTGTGCGAGCTCCGTTTTGGGCAGCAGGTGGGCGTGGACGGGGCCTTGCGCTTCCTGAACGAGCATTACGCCGATAGCTACCGCTTCCTGTTCGAGCCGCGCCCGTATCACGCTTTCTTTGGCGCGACGCCGGAGTTGCTGGTCAAGGTACAGGGGGCGACGCTGACCAGCATGGCACTGGCGGGATCCATTGGGCGCAGCGCGGACGGCCGCGAGGATGAAGCGTTGGGACAGCAGCTTTTGAACAGCGAGAAGGACCGCTACGAGCACCAGGTGGTGGTGATGTCGTTGTTGGAGCGACTGGCGCCGCTCACGTCGCAACTTGAGATTTCGCCGCAACCCGGTGTCTATAAGCTGCGCAATATCCAGCACCTGTTCACACCGGTGCGCGGGACGCTGTTGCAACCGGAGGGCATTCTGCCCCTGGTACGCGAGCTGCATCCCACGCCGGCGCTGGGCGGCTCACCGCGGCGCCTGGCCATGGATTTCATTCGCGAGGCGGAACCGGTGCCCCGCGGCTGGTACGCGGCGCCGCTGGGCTGGATCGATTACCAGCTGAACGGCGCTTTTGCCGTGGCCATCCGCTCCGCGGTCAGCGAGCAGCGGCGGGTGTGGATGTACGCCGGCTCGGGCATCGTGGCCGACTCGGACGCGCAGAAGGAGTGGGAGGAGACAGAATGGAAGTTCCGGCCGATGTTGGAGGCGTTGGGGGTGGGGTAGTGGATTGGTTGGTTGGAGTTTGGAGATTGGCCGCTGATGGACGCAGATGAACGCCGATTGTCTGGGATGATTGGTCCGCGGTCTGCCGTCCGCCGTCTTGCGCCGTATGAGGGGATGGCATCATGCAACTGAACCCGGCAACCGTGTGGGCGGAGACGGTGGTTGACGAGCTGGCGCGTGGGGGGTTGCGCGCGGTGTGTGTGGCGCCGGGGTCGCGTTCGACGCCGTTGACGCTGGCTTTTGCCGCGCACCCTGGGATCCGCGTGTACCGGCACCTGGACGAGCGTAGCGCGGGGTTTTTTGCGCTGGGGATGGCTTTGTTAACGCAACGGCCGGCGGCGGTGCTGTCGACCTCGGGGACGGCGACGGCCAACTTTCTGCCGGCAGTGGTGGAAGCGAAGATGTCGCAGGCGCCGCTGCTGGTGCTGACGGCGGACCGGCCGCCGGAACTGCGCCATAGCGGGGCCAACCAGACGATTGACCAGGTGAAGCTGTACGGGGATCAGGTGCTGTGGGCCGTGGACGTTGCCCTGCCAGAACCTGACGCCGGCCCGGTGGCCTTGCGCAACCTGCGCACGCTGGCGGCCCGGGCGTTGGGGACAGCCGGCGGCCTGGTGAAAGGACCGGTGCATCTGAATTTTCCCTTTCGCAAGCCGTTTGAGCCGGAGGGTGCACCGCAGCCGAAGACGCAGAACAGTAGGGAGCCTTTCACACAGATTGAAAGAGGGGTGATGGTTGCCACGGAGGCGCAGCTGGCGCGGCTGGCGGCGTTAATCGACGCGCACTCACGGGGCCTGATCGTCTGCGGGCCGCGGGCCGGCGTTGGGCATGGCCTGGGCGATTTATCGCCGGGCGAATTTTCGCGCGCGGTAGCGGCACTGTCGCGGCGGACGGGTTATCCGATCCTGGCCGATGCGCTGTCGGGTGTGCGCTTTGGCCCCTGGGTGGCGGAGACAGTGGTCTGCGGCGGCTACGAGACGTATTTGCGCGGCAAGGGCCCGGATTGGGAGCCGCCGCAGGTAGTGTTGCGCTTTGGCGCGGCGCCCACGTCGAAATGGCTCAACGCCTACCTGGACAGGCAGACGCCGGCCCACTTCGTTCACGTGCGGGCCAGCGGGGTGTGGGCCGACGACAGCCACCGCACGCGCTATTTTCTGCAGGCGGATGAGGGGCGACTGTGTCGCGAGCTGGCAGAGCGTGTCGCGCGGCGGGAGGAGAGCGCCTGGGCGGCGCGGGTGGCGCAAACGGAGGCGCGCTTCTGGCAGCGGTTGGCGCGACTGATGGACGGCGGCCCGTTTTTTGATGGGCAGGCGGTGGCCGATATGCTGGCGCGCCTGCCCGACGGCGCGCTGCTGTTCGCCGGCAACAGCCTGCCGGTGCGCCACGTGGACCAGTACGCGCGACCGCGCCGGGAGCGGTTGCAGGTCTTCGCCAACCGCGGGGCCAGCGGCATTGACGGCAACACGTCTACGGCGCTGGGCATCGCCGCCGCCAGCGGGCAGCGTGTGACGTTGCTGTCCGGCGACGTGACCTTTTACCACGATTTGAACGGGCTGCTGGCGGCGCGGGAGGAGCAGCTGCCCCTGACGGCGGTGGTGCTGAATAACGACGGCGGCGGCATCTTCCGTCGGCTGCCGGTGGCGCGCTTTGACCCGCCCTTTACGGAGCTGTTCCTGACGCCGCATGGCCTGGATTTCAGCGCCGCTGCCGAGATGTATGGGCTTGATTATGTGCGGGTGTCGGAGCGCGAGGCGCTGCTGGCGGCGCTCTCCGAGGAAGGTAGTGGGCCACGGGTGCTCGAAGTGGTTACGGATGGGGCGCGGGATTACGAGCGGCAGCGCGAGATCGCGAAAATAATGGGGGACACAGATTAAAATCTTTGTCATCTGTGTTAATCTGTGTCCCACAACCTTGGCCCGTTCAATTTGACAACAGCCCAGAAGGAATTAGAATGTGGCTGTCGCGTATCCAGTATAGGTAGTTCTCTACACATAGCGAAAATCAGGGAGTGACGTGGCCACGTTTGCGACACGCCGCGCCCAGATTGCCCCTCAAACGCAGGTGTTTTTCTTTCAAGGGTGGGCATGTATTGTTGCTTGATAAGCGCCAATCTGGCAAGGAGGGACACTGATCTGGATTTAACTGCAACCCCCTAAACATTGTGCTGTTCTTTCCTACGTTATTGGACGCCGGCGCTGTTGCGCCGGGCTCCAATGGCTTCACGTTGACAACAAGGAGTGACCCAGGGAAATGAAAGGTAAGAAGAAGTTACATCCAATCGGTACGCTTATTGGCTCGTTCGTGATTGTCCTCGTGCTGGTTTTTGCCGTGGCCAATTTGCGGGCGTCCACGGCGGCAGCCGCCGAGGGCGACACCGGGCCGTTTACGGTTTTGAAGGCTGGGGAGATAGACGAGGCGGCGTTGGCCGGTCTGGAGGCCGGGTGGCGCGCGGAAAAAGATGGCGAACGCGCTATCTATCTGATCCGGCTGGCGAGTGAGCCGGTCGCCACGTACCAGGGCGGGCTGCCAGAGCTGCCGGCCACCAGCCCCTCAGCCACCGGACAGCGAGCGGTTGATCTGGAGAGCAACGCGGTGCAGATGTATCGCCAGCACCTGAAGAGCGAGCGGGCCTCGTTCGTGGACAGCGCGCAGAGCCTGCTGGGCCGCAATCTGGACGTGGTTTACGAATATGAGATGGCCAACAACGGTATGGCCGTGTGGCTGACGGCCAAAGAAGCGGCGCAGGTGGCCACGCTACCCGGCGTTGAATTCATCCAGAAAGATGAAGAGCGCGAGCTGCACACCGACAACGGTCCGGCCTGGATCGGGGCCGAAGGCATCTGGGACGGTTCTAACACGGGCGGCCTGGCGAGCACCATGGGCGAAGGCGTGGTAGTTGGCGTCATCGATACGGGTATCAACTACGGCAACGAGTCGTTTGCCGAAGTAGGCCCGGTCGACGGTTACGTCCACCAGAACCCGCTGGGCACGGGAAGTTTTATTGGTCTCTGTGCTGATGACCCCGATTACGCTCACTACTGCAACGACAAGCTGATCGGCGTGCGCGGGTACGCCACCGTCAACGACGGCGACCCCGTCGATTACAACGGTCACGGCTCGCACACGGCCAGCACGGCTGCGGGCAACATTGTAACCGCTACGATAGAGGCGCCGACGACGACTGTAACGCGCACCATCTCCGGTGTGGCGCCGCACGCTAACATCATTGCCTACAACGCCTGCTGTACTCTGTCAGCTCTATCGGCAGCCATAGACGACATCGTGTCCGATTACGCCACGATCCAGGCTGCGGATGAGGATGCTCGGATGGTGGTGAACTACTCCATCGGCAGCACCAGTCCCTCTGACGTGTGGAACGACTTCGACACCGTCGGCTACCTCGCTGCGCGTGACGCCGGCATCTTTGTAGCCACGTCTGCGGGCAACAGCGGTCCCGGCGCGAATACGGTCGGATCCCCGGCCGACGCGCCCTGGCTGACCTCTGTGGCTGCCAGCACACACAATCGTACTTACAGCAATACCGTCAGCTTTGACGGCGGTGCTTCAAGCCTCGCTCCTATCACCGGCCGCTCAATTACCGACGGGCTTGCTGAGACGGAAATCGTCTTTGCCGGTGACGTGGACGGCGACGGCCAGTGTCTGGATCCGTTCCCCGCGGGCACCTGGAACGGCGAGATCGTTGTCTGCATCCGCGGCGAGATTGCGCGTGTGGACAAGGGTTGGAACGTGTTGCAGGGCGGCGCGGGTGGTCTGATCCTGGCCAACGACCAGGCCAACGGCGACTCCCTGAACGCCGATCCGCATTATCTGCCTGCTGTGCACATCACCTATGACGATGGCCAGGCTCTATTGGATTGGCTGGAAGTGGGCGACGGTCACATGGCCGAAATCTCGGGCAGTGAGATTGATGAAGACGATGCCAACGGCGACATCATGGCTGCCTTCAGTTCTCGCGGCGCCAACCGCGCCCTGGGCGACATCATCGCGCCCCACGTAGCAGCGCCCGGTGTGGACATTCTGGCTGCCTACGGCACGGACAATGCTGAAGAGTGGAGTATGATCAGTGGTACGTCGATGGCCAGCCCGCACGTGGCCGGTGCGGCGGCGCTGCTGATGGCGCTGCATCCGGACTGGACGCCGGCGGAAGTACAGTCGGCGCTGATGACCACAGCCTGGACTGACGTCCTGAAAGAAGACGCCACAACGCCCGCCGATCCCTTTGATATGGGCTCCGGTCGCGTGGACCTAAACGTAGCGGCGCAGGCCGGTCTGGTGCTTGGCGAGACTATCACTAACTATGTGAACGCCAATCCTACTATCGGCGGCGATCCGTCGACGCTGAACCTGCCCAGCATGGCCCAGGACGAGTGTCTGGTAGAGTGCAGCTGGACGCGCGAAGTGCGCAGCACTTCTCCTGCCGCACTGATGTGGTCCACGAGCGCTTCTGGCGACGGCGACCTGTCCCTCACCGTGGAACCGGCGAGCTTTACGCTGTTGTCAGGCGAGACGCAGCTGATTACCGTGACGGCTGACGTCAGCGCGCTGGATTACGGCGAGTGGGTCTTTGGCGAAGTGACACTGTCTCCCTCTATTGCACCAGTCGATGCGCCTGATGCAACCGAAGGTGTGCTGACAACTCCAGACGCGCACTTCCCCGTTGCTGTGAAGAGCACGCCGGTGATGAACCTGCCGGACGTGGTCGCGGTTTACGGCGCGGATGAGACGGGCACGGAACCCGTAGAAGGGGTTCAGGCGATTGCCAGTGATGACCTGACGGCAATGCCTTATGGCCTGGAGCAGGCTTTCCTGTTTGAAACGTACATCAACCAGGATCCGACCAACGGTGAGCCCTTTGACATGCTTGGCGCTCCCGGCTACGGAACGTACGTGGTGGTAGCCACTATCGGGGAAGATGGCGCGCGGCGCCTCGTCTCCGAGATCGTGGATACGACTTCGTTTGATCTGGATATGTTTGTCTACCATGTGGACACGGGAACATTCTACTGCATTGCGCAGACGGCTTCGGCTTATGAGTACTGTAGTGTGGCTGACCCCGCGCCAGGCACGTACTGGATCATTATTCAGAACTGGGCTGGCTCGACTTACTTCGAGGACACATGGCCCGGTCCAGATGAGCCGCACCTGTTCGACCGCGTTGAGTTCACAGCGGCCATCGTCGATGACGACAATGACAACCTGACGGTGACGCCTGACAAGACCAACGTGGCTACTGGAGAGTCGTTCGATCTGGACGTTGACTGGGATCTGAGCGCTTCTGCGCCAGGCACCTACTGGTACGGTCTCTTCGACCTGATCGGCGGCACTGGTGGCAGTGACGTTGAACTGGGTACCGTTGACGTCGACATACACCGTGCGCCGTACACTGTGGATGGTGAAGGCGACTTCATCTTCCCGGGAACAGCCGGCACAACGGTGACGATTGATGTGCCCGAAGGCGCGCTGGGCGCCGGCGAGTGGCTCGCTTACGAGCCGCACAACGTCGTCCGCGCGGGGTCGGATGGCCTGCATGCGAGAGGCTTCGGCTTCGAGCTCGTGCCTTACGATGCCGACGGATACAATCCGGGATTCGACTTCAATGGCGAGTCGGTTACTGTGACGATTGACTACAGTGCGTCGCCCGCCCTGGAAGCCAATGCGGCAAG